>NZ_DATIGV010000129.1:0-34628 GCF_035481345.1 Hydrogenophaga sp.
GGTGTGGGTTTGTGGCATGCGAGCAACTCCTGGCAAATGTAACAAAGCCGATTCTGGCAGCGGCAAGTGCTTGTCAACGCTCGTTTTTTGATTTTTTGACAGGCTGTTACAGAAGTTGCCCGCGATGCCATCGTCTTGACGCAAGGCTCACTCGCACAATCGCGGGTCTGGTCATACTCCTCCACACCATGAAGTCCGTCTGGATCGCAACCATCGCAAGTCTGGCCGCGGGTGCGGTGCTCGCCAATCCGCAGCGCCCGCCCGAAGCGGGCGTGATCGGCATGGCCGGCACCGAGACGGCGACGGTGGTGCCGATTTCGCTCGATGCCGGCGAGGCGCGCGCGCCCATGCGCCTGCGCGATGCCTTGCGGCAGCCATTCGACGACATGGACGACGGCGGCAAGCCCTTCAGGCTCTCCGTGGAGGAGCGTCAGCGACTGCGCGAGCAGCTCAGGGTGCAACCGCCCTTCGAGTCCCACCGCCAGCCCTGACCTGAACCACCCCCACCAACACATGCCCATGCTTCATCTGCCCGCCCGTTCGGCGGCCGCGGTTCGCCGCGCCGCTTCCGCTCTCAGCTTCATGGCCGCCGTGGCGGTGTCGCCCGCCGCGCTGGCCCAAGTGCCTGAAGTGCCCGCCAACGTGGTGAACCTCTCGGCCAGCGGCCACATGGAAGTGCCGCAGGACTGGCTCACCGTGGTGCTGAGCACCACCCGCGAAGGCAGCGACGCTGCCACCGTGCAGAACCAGTTGAAGGTGGCCGTCGACGCCGCGCTGGCCATCGCCCAGCCGCAGGCCAAGCCCAAGCAGCTGGAGGTGCGCACCGGCAACCTGCGCCTGTACCCGCGCTACGCCAGCAACGGCCGCATCAGCGGCTGGCAAGGCCAGGCCGAGGTCGTCATCGAAGGGCGCGACATCACCAACGTGAGCGCGGTGGCCGGCCGCGTGCAGACGCTCACCGTCTCCAGCATGGGCTTCTCGCTCTCGCGCGAGGCGCGCTTGGCACTCGAATCCCAGGTTCAGGCCCAGGCCATCGAGCGCTTCCGCGCGCGCGCCACCGAGATCGCCAAGGGCTTCGGCTTCTCCAGCTACACGCTGCGAGACGTCTCGGTGAGTTCGGCTGACATGCCCGAGCGGCCCATGCCCCGCATGATGGCCATGGAAGCCAAGGCCGCCGCGAGCGACGCCGCCATTCCGGTGGCGGCGGGCACCAGCACCGTGAGCGTCACGGTGGCGGGCGCCATCCAGATGCGCTGAAGGCCTTACTGGGCGGCCCAGCCGCCGTCCATGTTCCAGGCCACGCCGCGCACATTGCCGGCGGCGGGCGAGCAGAAGAACACCGCGAGTTCACCCAGCTCTTCGGGGGTGGTGAACTGCATCGAGGGTTCCTTCTCGCCCAAGAGCAGCTTGGTGGCTTCCTCGTTCGACAGCTTCATCGCCGCCGCCTTCGCGTCCACTTGCTTCTGCACCAGCGGCGTCAGCACCCAACCGGGGCAGATGGCGTTGCAGGTGACGCCCGAGGTGGCGGTCTCCAGCGCCGTCACCTTGGTCAGCCCCACGATGCCGTGCTTGGCCGCCACGTAGGCCGACTTTTCCGCCGAACCCACCAGGCCATGCACGGACGCGACGTTGATGATGCGGCCCCAGTTGGCCTTGAGCATGGCCGGCAGCGCCAGACGCGAGGTGTGGAAGGCGCTGGAGAGGTTGATCGCGATCACCGCGTCCCAGCGTTCCACCGGGAAGTCCTGCACCTTGGCCACGTGCTGGATGCCTGCGTTGTTCACCAGGATGTCCACCTGGCCGAAGGTCTCGGCCGCGTAGGCCATCATGGCCTCGATCTCGTCGGGCTTGCTCATGTCGGCGCCGTGGTAGCCGACCTTCACACCCAGCGCCGCCACCTCGGCCTGCGGGCCGCTGCTGTCGCCAAAGCCATTGAGCACGATGTTGGCGCCCTGGCGGGCCAGGGCCTTGGCGATGCCAAGGCCGATGCCGCTGGTGGAGCCGGTGACAAGAGCGGTTTTCCCGGTGAGCATGGGTTACTCCAGTTCCATTACGATTGGTTCGACGGTCTGCCGCGCATTATGGATGGCAGGCGTCAGCCCCGAGCCGCACCATGACCGAACCCCAACTCCAACACATCGTCGTCGGTGGGGCCGCGGCCCGTGAAGGCGGTCCGCGTTGCATGGCCTGGTGGGACTGGCGCAGCACCCAGGGCCGTGACGACCACGTGGTGGTCTGCGTGCACGGCCTGTCGCGCCAGGGGCGCGACTTCGACACCCTGGCGCGTGCGCTGCAGCCGCACTGCCGCGTGGTGGCGGTGGACGTGGCCGGACGCGGACACAGCGACTGGCTCGCCGACCCCATGGCCTATCAGGTGCCCACCTACGTGGCCGATCTCACCGCGCTGCTGCTGCACCTGCGCGCCGAACGGCCCGGCGTGCGCATCGACTGGGTCGGCACCAGCATGGGCGGCCTCATCGGCATGGGCGTGGCGGCGCAGCCGCCGCTGGCGCCCGCGCGCCTGGTGCTCAACGACGTGGGACCGGTGGTGCAGTGGGAGGCGCTCATGCGCATCGGCACCTACCTGGGCCTGGACCCGACCTTCGATTCCGAGGCGGCGGCCAGCGACTACCTGGCCAGCATCTCAAAGGGCTTCGGCCCGCACACACCCGAGCAGTGGCGCGCGCTGTCGCAGCCCATGCTGCGCCGGCGCGACGGGCGCGTGCACCTGCACTACGACCCGGCCATAGCCGTGCCTTTCAAGGCCATGACGCAGAGTGTGGAAATGCAGGCCCTGCAAGCGGCCGTGCGGGCCGGCGAGGCCGCGCTGTGGGACCTGTACGACGCCATCGCCGTGCCCACGCTGGTGCTGCGCGGCGAGGACTCCGACCTGCTGAGCATGGACACCGTGAAGGCCATGCAGCAGCGCGGCCCGCGGCCACGCTGCGTCAGTTTTGCCGGCGTCGGGCATGCCCCCACCCTGGTGGCCGACGACCAGGTGCGCACGGTGCTCGACTTCCTGCTGTCGCCATGAAGCGGGCGAATCCGACGATCGACGACGTCGCGCCGGCCACGGCCGCGATCGTGGCCGCCACGGCCGCGGGCCTGCCGCAGCAGGCCAATGCGCTGGCGCGCGCCCGCGCTTTCGCCGAGCCACTGCTCGAAGGCGAATGCCTCGACACCGGCGAGAACACCTGGGCACACGCCGAGGCGGTGGCGCGCATCCTGGCCGACATCGGCGGTTCCGAGGCCATGCAGGCGGTGGTCTACCTGGTCTATGCCTGCCAGCACCTGAATCGGCCGCAGGAGGTCATCGCCAAGGCCTTTGGCGAGCAGCACGCCGCGCTGGCCCTGGAGACCACCAAGCTCGTGCACCTGCAGCGACAGGCGCGCCTGAAGGCGGCCGAGAAGCTGGCGCGCAAGCAGGAGGAACGCCTGGCTGCGCAGGACGCCGGTCAACCCGCGCCGGGGCTGTCCAAGGGGCCGGTGTCGGAGCTGGCCGCCAGCCAGACCGAGAACGTGCGCAAGATGCTGCTCGCCTTCTCGCGCGACCTGCGCGTGGTGATGCTGCGCCTGGCCTCGCGGCTGCAGACGCTGCGCTACTTCGCCTCCATCCGCGGCGACCCGGGCGAGATCCTGGCCAGCGAGTCGCTGCACGTGTTCGCGCCATTGGCCAACCGCCTGGGCATCTGGCAGATCAAGTGGGAGATGGAGGACCTGGCCTTCCGCTTCCTGGAGCCGCAGACCTACAAGGACGTGGCCCGGCTGCTCGACGAAAAGCGCACCGAGCGCGAGGCGCACGTCGAGCAGGTGCGCGAGGACCTGCAGCAGGCCCTGTTGGCTCAGGGCATCGCTGCCATGGTGCAGGGGCGGCCCAAGCACATCTACAGCATCGTCAAGAAGATGCGCGGCAAGGCGCTGGACTTCGAGCAGGTCTTCGACATCCGCGCGCTGCGCGTGATCGTGCTCGAAACGGCCGACTGCTACGCGGTCCTGTCCTTCGTGCACGAGCACTTCACGCCCGTGGTCGACGAGTTCGACGACTACATCGCCAAACCCAAACCCAACGGGTACCAGTCGCTGCACACGGTGGTGCGAGACGCCCAGGGGCGCGCTTTCGAGATCCAGATCCGCACCCAGGCCATGCACGACCACGCCGAGCACGGCGTGGCCGCGCACTGGGCCTACAAGGAAGCGGGCGCCAAGGGCTACGGTGGCGTCACCGCCAACTCCGAGTACGACGCCAAGATCGCCGTGCTGCGCCAACTGCTGGCCTGGGAGCGCGACCTCAGCGGCACTGCGCAGGGCCTGTTCGACGACCGCATCTACGTGCTCACACCGAACGCGGCCATCGTCGAACTGCCGCAGGGCGCCACGCCGGTGGACTTCGCCTACACCGTGCACACCGACCTGGGCCACCACTGCCGCGGCGCCAAGGTCGACGGCGCCATGGTGCCGCTGAACACGCCTTTGCAGAACGGCCAGACGGTGGAGATCGTCTCCAAGGACGGCGGCCCCTCGCGCGACTGGCTCAACCCCGAGTTGGGCTACCTGGTGAGCCACCGCGCCAAGAGCAAGGTGCGGGCGTGGTTCAACGCACAGGCCCTGGCCGAAACCATCGCGCGGGGGCGCGAGGCGGTGGAAAAACTGTTGCAGCGCGAGGGCCGCACCGCGCTCAAGTTCGAAGAGCTCGCCACCGACATGGGCCTGGGCTCGGCCGATGAGCTGTTTGAACTGGTCGGCAAGGACGAGCTCTCGCTGCGCGCGATCGAGACGCATCTGCGCCCACCCGAACCCGAGGCCGCGCCCGAGCCGACGAGTTGGGTGCGCAAGCCCCGGCGCGGCAACGACGGCCCCACGGGCGGCGTGCTGGTGGTCGGCGTCGGCTCGCTGATGACCCAGTTGGCCAAGTGCTGCCGGCCCGCACCGCCCGACGAGATCCGCGGTTTCGTCACGCGCGGCAAGGGCGTGAGCGTGCACCGCGCCGACTGCACCGATTTCGCGCACCTGGCGCGCAAGAGCCCGGACCGCGTCATCGAGGTGGACTGGACCGGCCGCGACGACGCGCGCGGCAACCAGGCGGCGGTGTACCCGGTCGATGTCGCGATCGAGGCGCTGGACCGACAGGGTCTGCTGCGCGACATCTCTGACGTGTTCGCCCGCGAAAAGATGAACGTCATCGGCGTGCAGACCCAGTCCGTCAGGGGTGTGGCCTGGATGACCTTCACCATCGAGGTGTCCGATGCCCGGCAGGTGACCCGCGCCATGGCCGTGGTGGGCGACGTGCAGGGCGTTCGCATGGTGCGCCGCAAATAGGTGGGGGCGGAACTGCTATACTGCGAGGCTTCGATTCGTTCGAAGGCGCGTAGCTCAGCTGGTTAGAGCACCACCTTGACATGGTGGGGGTCAGGGGTTCGAGTCCCTTCGCGCCTACCAATACACCCCGAAGGGCCTGTTGCCACCGCACCAGGCCCTTCGTCATTTGGTGCACTGCACAGGGAAAACCATGCCCGGTACCCGTCGGGCGGTTTCTAGAATGCCGGGATGGCGACCAAATCCAAGACCGAAGCAGCGGGCACCCGTGGCGTGCGTGTGATCAAGAAGTACCCCAACCGCCGGCTGTACGACACCGACACCTCGTCGTACATCACCCTGGCCGAAGTGAAGGCGCTGGTGATGGGCAACGAGCCCTTCGTGGTGCGCGACGCCAAGACCAACGAAGACCTCACGCGCAGCATCCTGCTGCAGATCATCCTTGAGGAAGAGTCCGCCGGCGCGCCGATCTTCACCGAACAGGTCCTGGCCAACATCATCCGCTTCTACGGCCACGCCATGCAGGACTTCATGGGTTCGTACCTGGAGAAGAACATCCAGGTCTTCATGGACCTGCAGCAGAAGATGACCGAGCAGGGCGGGGGGCTCAACCCCGAGGCCTGGAAGCAGTTCATGAACCTGCAGTCGCCCATGATGCAGGGCATGATGGGCACCTACCTGGAGCAGTCGCGCAACGCCCTGACGCAGATGCAGGAGCAAATGCAGAAGAACAGCGAGCAGATGCTCGCCGCGCTCGGCCTCAAGCGCTGAATGGGTACCGGGGCGGGGGTCTGAGACAATCGGGCCCTCATGTCCGACACCATCGCCCCCACGACCACCGCTGGCGCCACGACGCCCAAGGTGGGTTTCGTCAGCCTGGGTTGCCCCAAGGCGCTGACCGATTCCGAACTCATCCTCACCCAACTCAGCGCCGAGGGCTACAGCACGTCCAAGTCCTACGCCGGCGCGGACCTGGTCATCGTCAACACCTGCGGCTTCATCGACGACGCGGTCAAGGAAAGCCTGGACGCCATCGGCGAGGCGCTGTCCGAGAACGGGCGCGTCATTGTCACGGGCTGCCTGGGTGCGCGCGAAGGCGAGGGCGGCGGCAACCTGGTGCGGCAGATGCACCCCAGCGTGCTGGCCGTCACCGGCCCGCACGCCACGCACGAGGTGATGGAGGCGGTGCACCAGCACCTGCCCAAGCCGCACGATCCCTTCGTCGATCTGGTACCGCCCCAGGGCATCAAGCTCACGCCGCGCCATTACGCGTACCTCAAGATCAGCGAAGGCTGCAACCACCGCTGCACCTTCTGCATCATCCCGTCGATGCGGGGCGACCTGGTGAGCCGGCCGATCGGCGACGTGCTCACCGAGGCACGCAAGTTGTTCGAGGCCGGCGTGAAGGAGCTGCTGGTGGTGAGCCAGGACACCTCGGCCTACGGCGTGGACGTGAAGTACCGCACCGGCTTCTGGGACGGCAGACCCGTGAAGACGCGCATGTTCGACCTGGTGCGCGAACTGGGTGAGCTGGCCAAGCCCTTTGGCGCCTGGGTGCGCTTGCATTACGTCTATCCCTACCCGCACGTGGACGAGATCGTGCCGTTGATGGCCGAAGGCCTGGTGCTGCCCTACCTGGACGTGCCGCTGCAGCACAGCCACCCCGACGTGCTGCGCCGCATGAAGCGGCCCGCGAGCGGCGAGCGCAACCTCGAGCGCATCGCGCGCTGGCGCGAAATCTGCCCGCAGATCGTGGTGCGCAGCACCTTCATCGCCGGCTTCCCCGGCGAAACAGAGGCCGAGTTCGACCACCTGCTCGACTTCGTGCGCGAAGCGCGCATCGACCGCGCGGGTTGTTTTGCGTATTCGCCGGTGGACGGCGCCGCCGCCAATGCCATCGCCGATCCGGTGCCCGAAGCGCTGCGCGAGGAGCGCCGCGCGCGCTTCATGGCCGTGGCCGAGGAGGTCTCGGCCGAGAAGTTGCGTGCCTTGGTGGGCGCCAGCATGCAGGTGCTGGTGGACAGTGCGCCCGGCCTGGGCAAGAAGGGGGGCGTGGGCCGCAGCTACGCGGACGCGCCCGAGATCGACGGCGTGGTGCGCCTGCTGCCGCCCGAGAAGATCAGCAAGACCTTGAAGGTGGGTGAGTTCACCAGGGCCCGCATCGTGGATACCGATGGGCACGACCTGGTGGGTGTGCCCGTTTGAACCACGTGAACCAAGGCCGGGTGCGCTCGGCCTTTCAGGGTGTCACAAAGAGGGCGCCACAAAGAACAAAGGCCTGCAGTCTGTTGACTGCAAGCCCTTATATGATGGTGCCCAAGAGAGGACTCGAACCTCCACGCCTCTCGGCGCTAGTACCTGAAACTAGTGCGTCTACCAATTCCGCCACCTGGGCATCTCAGGAAACCGGCAGTATAGCAGAGAAAAATTGAGCGATAAAAACAACCTCCTCGCCGAATTCGAAGGCGTTGTGTCTGGACACCGCGATGGACACGGTTTCGTTGTCCGCGACGACGGCCAGCCCGATATCTACCTTCCTTCCAACGAAATGCGCGCCGTCCTGCACAAGGACCGCGTGATGGCGCGCATCGTGCGGCTCGACCGCAAGGGGCGCCCGGAAGGGCGCGTCACCGAGATCATCGAGCGCTCCAACGCTCCCATCATCGGGCGTCTTCTGCAAGAGGGCGGTGTGTGGCTCGTGGCGCCCGAGGACAAGCGCTACGGGCAGGACGTGTTGATCCCCAAGGGCGCCACGGGTTCGGCCAAGCCCGGGCAGGTGGTGGTGGTGGAACTCACTGAACCGCCCGCCCTGTATGGCCAGCCCGTGGGGCGCGTGAAGGAAGTGCTCGGCGAGATCGACGACCCGGGCATGGAGATCGAGATCGCGGTGCGCAAGTACGGTGTGCCGCACGAGTTCTCGCAGACGGCCATGGCGCAGGCCCGGGCCTTGCCTGACCACGTGCGCCCGAGCGACCTGCGCCACCGTGTGGACCTGCGCGACGTGCCGCTGGTGACCATCGATGGTGAGGACGCGCGCGACTTCGACGATGCCGTGTACTGCGAGCCCGCCAAGGTGGGCAAGGCCAAGGGCTGGCGCCTGCTGGTGGCCATTGCCGACGTGAGCCACTACGTGCAGACCGGCTCACCCATCGACGTGGACGCCTACGACCGCGCGACCTCGGTGTATTTCCCGCGCCGGGTGATCCCCATGCTGCCGGAGAAGCTGTCCAACGGCCTGTGCTCGCTCAACCCCGGCGTAGAGCGCCTGTGCATGGTGTGCGACATGCTCATCACCGCGCGCGGCGAGATCCACGCTTACCAGTTCTACCCGGCGGTAATGTTCAGCCACGCGCGCTTCACCTACACCGAGGTGGCGGCCATCCTGCAGAACACGCGCGGCCCCGAGGCCCAGAACCGCAAGCCCCTGGTGCCGTACCTGCTGAACCTGCACGACGTGTACCGCGCGCTGCTGGCGGCGCGCAATGCGCGCGGCGCCGTGGACTTCGAGACCGTGGAGACGCAGATCGTCTGCGACGAGTCGGGACGCATCGAGCGCATCGTGCCGCGCACGCGCAACGACGCGCACAAGCTGATCGAAGAGGCCATGCTCGCGGCCAACGTCTGCTCGGCCGAGTTCATCGAACAGGGCAAGCACCCGGGCCTGTTCCGCGTGCACGAAGGCCCCACGCCCGAGAAGCTGGAGATCCTGCGCAACTACCTCAAGGCCATGGGCGTCAACGCCTCGCTCAGCGACGAGCCCAAGCCGGGCGAATTCCAGCAGATCGCCAAGGCGACGCAGGAGCGGCCCGAATCGCAGCAGATCCACACCATGCTGCTGCGCTCCATGCAGCAGGCCATCTACACGCCCATCAACAGCGGCCACTTCGGTCTGGCGTTCGAGGCCTACACCCATTTCACCAGCCCCATCCGCCGCTACCCGGACTTGCTGGTGCACCGCGTGATCAAGGCGATCCTGCACAAGCAGAAGTACCAGTTGCCGGCCTTGCCCACGCCCGGCGAGGCGCACGCCAAACTCAGCAAACGCCTGGCCAGCCGCGTGAAGCCGCCCGCGCCCAACGCCCGCAAACCATCGGCGGACACGCTGGGCTGGCAGGCCGCGGGGCTGCACTGCAGCGCCAACGAACGCCGCGCCGACGAGGCCAGCCGCGACGTGGAGGCCTGGCTCAAGTGCAAGTACATGCGCGAGCACCTGGGCGAGGTGTTTTCGGGCGTGGTCACGGCGGTCACGAGCTTCGGCGTCTTCGTCACCCTGGACGCGATGTACGTCGAGGGCCTGGTGCACATCACCGAACTGGGCGGCGAGTACTTCCGCTTCGACGAGGCGCGCCAGGAGCTGCGCGGCGAGCGCACGGGCATCCGCTACGCGCTGGGTTCGCGTGTGCAGGTGCAGGTCAGCCGCGTCGACCTGGACGGCCGCCGCATCGATTTCCGCCTGGTGAGCGGGGACGACGACGTGGTGCTCAAGGCCATGCGCGACAAGACCGGCGGTGAGGGTGGGGCGGCCGGCCCGGCGCGCCAGGACCGGCGGGGCAGCAAGCCGCGCTCGCCCGCTCCGATGCCTGAACTGAAAGCGGCGGTGCGCCGCGCCGCCGGCAAGAAGTCCGCACCCAAGGCCGCGCGCGCGGCGCAATCGAAGTCGAGGCGGGGCAAGCGGTGACGGCGGTGGCGATGAGCACCCGGGGCGGTCACACAACGGCCGCGCGCAAGTCGTCATCGCGCGTCAAGCAGGAGCGTCCCTTGCGCATCGGCGTGTCGGCGCGCCTGATGCACGAGGTGCCGCCCGAACTGGGTTTTCGCAACAAGAGCCTTCAGTACATCGAGGCCTCGCTGGCGCACTGGATCATGGCGCATGGTGCGGTGGCGTTCATGGTGCCGGCCGTTACGCACGACAGCCCGCACGCGGCGCGCCACCTCAAGGTCGAGCACGTCGTGCAGGAGCTGGACGCGCTGGTGTTGCAAGGCGGTGCGGACGTGGCGCCCGAGACCTATGGCCAGGAGCCGCTGCGCGATGAGTGGCGCGGCGACGTGGTGCGCGACCGCTACGAGCTGGCGCTGCTGCGCTGCTTCCTGGCGCAGAAGAAGCCGGTGCTCGGCGTGTGCCGCGGCGCGCAATTGCTCAACGTGGCGTTCGGCGGCACCCTGTACCAAGACATCGCCACGCAGTGCCCGGCGGCGCACGAGCACATCGACGTCGATCTGTACGACCAGTTCGAGCACGACGTGACCTTCATCCAGGGCTCGCAGCTCATCGACCTGTACCCCAAGGCCACGCAGTTGCGCGTCACCAGCATCCATCACCAGGCGGTGGCCGATGTGGGCAAAGGCCTGGTGGTCGAGGCGGTGTCCTCGCTGGACGGCCTGGTCGAGGCGATCCGCTGGACGGGTGATGCCTACGCGCGCGGCCTGCAATGGCACCCGGAGTTCCATCAGGGCCGCCACTCGTTGATCGACAGCTCGCCCATCATGCTCGACTTCCTCGAGGCCTCGCGGGCCGAGGCCATGCGGCGCTTCGATGCGGGACAGGAGTTCGATCCGCGCCCGCCGCGCGCCGGCCTGCGCCTGACGACCTAAACTCGCCGGCATGCGCGTTCTGCTCTTCCTCCTCGACACGTTCTTCTTCTTCCTGGTGGCGGCGGCCTTGCTGCGCGCCTGGATGAACCACCTGCGGGTGCCCATGCAGGCGCAGCCCGGGCGTTTCGTCATGGCCATCACCGACTGGCTGGTGCAGCCGCTGCGCCGGGTGTTGCCCGCGGTCATCGCCAAGGGCCGCATCGACGGTGCCAGCCTGGTGGCCGCCGTGCTTCTGGCCCTGGTGCACGCGGCGCTGTGGCTGCTGATCGCCTCGGGCGGCGAGGTGCCGTGGGCGGCGGTGCCCGTGCTGGGACTGCGCTTTCTGGTGCGCGACCTGCTCCAGGGCCTGATGCTGCTGCTGATCGTCTA
The DNA here is from genome assembly GCF_035481345.1 of Hydrogenophaga sp. GTDB lineage: Bacteria > Pseudomonadota > Gammaproteobacteria > Burkholderiales > Burkholderiaceae_C > Hydrogenophaga. Next base: position 11,275 of record NZ_DATIGV010000129.1, read on the forward strand.
CGCGATCCTGTCGTGGGTGCAGCCGCGCTCCCCGGTGATGGGCCTGCTCGACCGGCTGTGCTCGCCCATCGTCGCACCGGTGCGGCGCGTGGTCCCGCTCGTGGGCGGGGTGGACCTGTCCGTGCTGGTGGTGATCATCGCCTTGCAGGTCGGGCTGATGCTGCTGGGCTGACCGGGCTCAGAGCGGCCGGGCCGAGAGCGCCAACTGCCCGGCCGTCAGGGCAGGGCCGGGGGGCCAGTGATCGGCCAGTGCGCCGTGCGCCGCCACGGCGCGGCGCACCGCTTCAGCGCTGCTGTCGTGCGGGCGCGCCAGGGCGGCGCCGATCATGCCCGCCAGCACGTCGCCCGTGCCGGCGGTGGCCAGGCGGGCGTTGCCGGTGGCGTTGATCCACGGCAGGCCACCGGGTTCGGCCACCACCGTGCCCGAGCCTTTCAGTACGGTGATCACCCCAAAACGTTCGCTGAGCAGGCGCGCGCTGCCCAACCGGTCGGCCATCACGTCAGCGGTGCCAATGCCCAGCAGGCGGGCGGCTTCGAGTGGATGGGGCGTGAGCACCGTCACCCAGCCGCGCGCCTGGCGGCGCTGTGTCAGGCGTTGCAGCGCCGGGTCGTGGGCCAGGGCGTTGAGACCATCCGCGTCGATCACCAGCCGAGGGCTGGCCAGCGCCTGCGGCAGCCATTCGCGGATGGCATCGCCCCCACCGCAGCCCACCACCAGCACCGGCAGCGCCAAGTGGTCGGGGGCAAGCAGCGCGCTGGGCTGCCGCAGCATGAGTTCGGGGCACACCGGGTCGTGCGATGGCGTCGGGCCGTCCCCGATCAGTGCCAGGTACACCCGCCCCGCGCCCGCGTGCAGCGCGGCCCGCGCCGCCAGCACGGCGGCACCCGCCATGCCGATGCCACTGCTGCCCGGCAACTGCCCGCCCAGCACCCCCACGTCGCCGTAGCTGCCCTTGTGCCCGGCGTGTGGATCCCGGGCCTTGTCCGCGCCTTCAGACAGGTGGCCGCCCCACCAGGCCGTCGGCGCCGAGGCTTCGGTGGTGGCGCCCAGGTCGTCGAACCAGACGGTGCCCGCCGCGTCGCGCCCGCTCGCGGTGAACAGCCCGGGCTTGAGGGTCAGCAGGCTGAGGGTCTGACGCGGACCGGCCTCGGCAGAGGCGCGAATGGGGTCGTGCCCGCTGTCGGTCGACACCCCGCTGGGCAGGTCGACGCACAGCACCGGCGCGCGGTGGCCACGCACCTGCCGCAGGCGCTCGGCCAGCGCATCGTCGCTTGGTGCGCGGGCGCCGATGCCCAGCAGGGCGTCGACGATCAGGTCGGGGGCGTCGGGCGGCGAGGGCTGGATCGTCACGCCGGCCGCCACCGCCTCGCGCAGCGCCCAGGCCGCATCGGATGGAAGCCGTTGGGCATCGGCGTCGTGCGTCACGACGATCTCGCGCCAGCCCGCGGGCGCCGTCTGCAGCAGGTGGCGCGCGGCGACCAGGCCGTCGCCGCCGTTGTTGCCCGGGCCGCAGGCCACCCAGATGCGCCGCGCGTGCGGCTGCCAGGCCAGAGCCAGGCGGGCCACCGCCTCGCCGGCGCGTGCCATCAGCGTGTGCGGCGGCAGGCTCGCCGCAAGGGCGTGTTCGATCTCGCGCGTGCGCGCGGTGTCGTGCAGGGCTTCGAGTTGGTCGGCGCGCAGGGCTCGCATGGCGGGCATTTCACCACGCGATCGCGCGGTCACAAGCCCAGGCGCGACGGGGCGAAGGGCGTCGGCTCGGCGATGGCCGTGGGCCGTGTGATGGCGTCGGCCAGCCGGCGGGCCGCGCCACAGGCCATGGCCCAGCCCGCCGCACCGTGCGCCAGGTTCAGCCACAGGCCGGGCAGGCGGCTCGGGCCGATCGCGGGAAGACCGTCGTTCGACACGACGAGGGCGCCGCGCCAGCTTTGCACCGAGGCCTGGGGCCCCGAGAAGCGGGCCGCGGCGGGGAACCAGTGCGACAGCACCTGGCCCAGGCGGCGCAGGCTCGCCGGATCGGTGCCGGCGGCCGAACCGCCGAGGTCGGCGCCGCCCGAGGCCCGCACGCGCTGGCCCAGCCGCGTGATGGCCACGCGCGATTTGAGGTCGAGTACGGCCGACACCGGTGCATCCATGGGTTCGCGCAGGCCGGCGCTCAGCGAATGCGACCACAGCACGGTCCAGGGGACGGGCAGGCCCAGGTCGGCCAGCAGTTCCTCCGCACCGACGCCGGCGCACAGCACCACCGCGTCGAAGCGCTCCTCGCTGCCGTCGGAGGCGCTCAGGCGCCAGCCACCGCCGTCGGGCCGCACGGCGCCCACGCCCGTGCGCAGCCGCAGCGCGCCGCCCAGCCGGGCCACGCGGTGGCGCATCAGCATGGTCCATTCGCGGCAGTTGGCCACCGCCGGGCCGCGCAGGTGCACGGCCGAATGCAGGGGCGCGGAGGGGGCGAGCGCGGGTTCGATGGCGCGGGCCTCGTCGGCCGACACCGGTCGCAACTCGAGCCCGAGTCCGCGCAGGCGATCGATGGTGGTTTGCGCGCTGGCGGCCTCACGGGCGTCGCTCAGCAACACCAGCATGTCGTCGCTGCGGTCGTGATCCAGGTCCAGCTCCCGGGTCAGGTCGATCTGGCGTTCCAGGCCCAGGTCGATCAGTTCGCGCAGTGCCAGCAGGGCGTCGTTGCCGCGCCGGCGCTCCTCGCGCCGCCAACGGTGCCACCAGCGCCAGGCGGCGGTGTCCAGGCCGGCGCGCCAGCGCACGCCCGGGCCAGGCGACGCCCACGGGGCGTGCAGACGCAACTCGGGGCCGGCCCAGGCCATGGCCCAGGCGGTGGACACCAGTCCGGCGGGGGCGAAGCTGGCTTCCTCGGCCGGCGTGCCGCGCTTCTCGTACAGGGTCACGGCGTGACCGTCGTTCAACAGCTCATGGGCGGTGGTCACGCCGCAGACGCCTGCGCCGACGATGGCGATGTTCATTCAGAGGGAGAGGAAGAGGGGAGGACGCCCGGGTGACGGGTGCTATAATCGACAGGCTTTGCATTTGGTGGCTTCGTCCGAAGCGCGTCAATGCAGAGTCAATCGCAAACCGGCCCATCCGGGTGTCGCGTCGGCCACGGTGGTTTCCCCACCCGCCACCGCCGCGATCGGGGCCGGATTTTAGACCTAACCTCTGGAAACAACTCATGTCCATTTCCATGCGCGAAATGCTGGAAGCCGGTGTCCATTTCGGTCACCAGACCCGCTTCTGGAACCCCAAGATGGCGCCCTTCATCTTCGGGCACCGCAACAAGATCCACATCGTCAACCTCGAGAAGACGTTGCCGATGTTCCACGACGCACAGAAGTTCGTGCGTCAACTGTCGGCCAACCGCGGCACCCTGCTGATGGTGGGCACCAAGCGCCAGTCGCGCGACATCGTGGCCCAGGAAGCGCGCCGCGCCGGCGTGCCCTTCGTCGACCAGCGCTGGCTGGGCGGCATGCTGACCAACTTCAAGACCGTCAAGACCTCCATCAAGCGCCTGAAAGACATGCAGGCCCAGAAGGAAGCCGGTCTGGACAGCATGAGCAAGAAAGAGCAGCTCATGTTCAACCGCGAGATGGAGAAGCTCGAGAAGGACATCGGTGGCATCCAGGACATGAACGCGCTGCCCGACGCCATCTTCGTGATCGACGTGGGCTTCCACAAGATCGCCGTGCTCGAGGCCCAGAAGCTGGGCATCCCGCTGGTGGGCGTGGTCGATACCAACCACTCGCCCGTGGGCATCGACTACGTGATCCCCGGTAACGACGACTCGGCGCGCGCCGTGGCCCTGTACGCCCGCGGCATCGCCGACGCCGTGCTGGAAGGCCGCGCCAACGCCGTGAACGACCTGAGCAAGGCCGTGGCCGCGGCCGAAGGCGGCGACGAGTTCGTCGAAGTGCAGGACGACGCGGCCTGATTCCGTTTCGCTCGCGAACGAGGGGCTCGCGTAGCCCCTTTTTCATAACCGGAACCCATCATTGACCCGCCGGCGCCCGTGAAGCGCCGGATTCCAGGAGAACACACATGGCAATCACCGCAAGCATGGTCGCTGAGCTGCGCGCCAAGACCGACGCCCCCATGATGGAGTGCAAGAAGGCCCTGACCGAGGCCGACGGCGACATGGCCAAGGCCGAGGAGCTGCTGCGCGTCAAGCTGGGCACCAAGGCCGGCAAGGCCGCCAGCCGCGTCACGGCCGAAGGCGTCGTGGCCGCGTCCATCAACGCCGGCGCGGGCGCGCTGATCGAAGTCAACTGCGAGACCGACTTCGTCACCAAGAACGACAGCTTCCTGGCGCTGGCCAATGCCGCGGCCAAGCTGGTCGCCGAGCAGAACCCGGCCGACATCGACGCCCTGGGCGCGCTGGCCTACAGCCAGGATGGCTTCGGCCCCACGCTGGAAGACGTGCGCAAGGGCCTGATCGGCAAGATCGGCGAGAACATGTCGTTCCGCCGCTTCAAGCGCTACAGCGGCTCCAAGCTCGCGGCCTACCTGCACGGCACCCGCATCGGCGTGATCGTGGAGTTCGATGGCGAGGAAGCCGCCGCCAAGGACGTGGCCATGCACGTGGCCGCCATGAAGCCCGTGGCCCTGACCAGCAACGACGTGCCGGCCGAGCTGATCGAGCGCGAGCGTTCGGTGGCCACCGCCAAGGCGGCCGAATCCGGCAAGCCCGCCGACATCGCGGCCAAGATGATCGAAGGCTCGGTGCAGAAGTACCTCAAGGAGGTCTCGCTGTTCAACCAGCCCTTCGTCAAGAACGACAAGCAGACCGTGGAGCAGATGCTCAAGGGCGCCAACACCACGGTGAAGTCCTTCACCCTGTTCGTGGTGGGCGAGGGCATCGAGAAGAAGGTCGACGACTTCGCCGCCGAGGTGGCGGCCCAGGTCGCGGCGGCCAAGGGCGCTTGATCGGCGTTCCCCTCACCAGACAACGGGCCGCAAGGCCCGTTGTCATATGCGTTGACGATTTTCACTGGTGGAGAGACCGGGTGTCCCCGTTCCCACCGCTACACTTGGCGGCTGCCCGCGCCGCAACCGATCCTGAAAGCCTTTCATGCCCGCCTACCAACGGATCCTGCTGAAGCTGTCCGGTGAAGCCCTCATGGGCGACGACGCCTTCGGCATCAACCGCGCCACGATCGTGCGCATCGTCGACGAGATCGCCGAAGTCACCCGCCTTGGCGTGCAGGTGGCCATCGTCATCGGTGGCGGCAACATCTTCCGCGGCGTGGCCGGCGGTTCGGTGGGCATGGACCGCGCCACCGCCGACTACATGGGCATGCTCGCCACGGTGATGAACTCGCTGGCCCTGGCCGACACCATGAACAAGGCCGGCCTGGTGGCGCGCGTCATGTCCGCCATCGGTATCGAGCAGGTCGTCGAGCCCTACGTGCGCCCCAAGGCCCTGCAGTACCTTGAAGAGGGCAAGGTCGTGGTGTTCGCCGCCGGCACCGGCAACCCCTTCTTCACCACCGACACGGCCGCCGCGCTGCGCGGCGCCGAGATCGGCGCCGAGATGGTGCTCAAGGCCACCAAGGTCGATGGCGTGTACACCGCCGACCCGAACAAGGACCCGGCCGCCACGCGCTACACCACCATTTCCTTCGACGAGGCCATGGCCAGGAACCTGCAGGTGATGGACGCCACGGCGTTCGCGCTGTGCCGGGACCAGAAGCTGCCCGTCAAGGTGTTTTCCATTTTCAAGCCGGGCGCGCTGCGCAACGTCGTGATGGGCGCCGACGAAGGCACCCTCGTGCACGTCTGAACACCGGTCGCACTCAGGAGATCACGACATGACCATTGCCGACATCCGAAAGAACGCCGAGCACAAGATGCAGCAGTCGATCGAGGCGTTCAAGAACAGTCTGACCAAGGTGCGCACCGGCCGCGCGAACCCCGCGCTGCTCGACACGGTGCATGTCGACTACTACGGCTCCATGCTGCCGCTGTCGCAGGTGGCCAACCTGTCGCTGCTCGACTCCCGCACCATCGGCGTCGCGCCCTGGGAAAAGGGCATGGGCGCCAAGATCGAGAAGGCGATCCGCGAGTCGGACCTCGGCCTGAACCCGGCCTCGCAGGGCGACTTGATCCGCGTGCCGATGCCACCCATGACCGAGGAGCGCCGCCGCGAGCTCACCAAGGTCGTGAAGGGCGAGGGCGAGGCCGCCAAGATCGCCATCCGCAATCTGCGCCGCGACGCCAACGACGCGGTGAAGAAGCTGGTGAAGGACAAGGAAGCCTCCGAGGACGACGAACGTCGCTCGCAGGAAGACATCCAGAAGCTGACCGACCGCATGATCACCGAGGTCGACCGGCTCGTGGCCAGCAAGGAACAGGACATCATGGCGGTCTGAGCCCAGGGCTCCGATCGCCTCGCTTGGCGCATGCAGAATCCCGCCGCCCCCAAGTTGCCGCATCACGTCGCGATCGTGATGGACGGCAACGGCCGTTGGGCACAGAAGCGCTGGTTGCCGCGTGTGGCCGGCCACAAGCAGGGCGTCGATGCGCTGCGCCGCATCGTCGAGGCCAGTGTTCAGCGCGGCATCCGTGTGCTCACGGTGTTCGCGTTCTCGTCCGAGAACTGGAGCCGCCCCGTGGACGAGGTGGCCAGCCTGATGGACCTGCTGGCCCTGGCCTTGTCGCGCGAGGTGCCGCGCCTGTCCGAAACCGGCGTGCGCCTGCACTTCCCCGGTGACCGCTCGCGCCTGTCGCCCCGGCTGGCGCAAGGCCTGGCGTCGGCCGAGCAGGCCACGCAAGGCAACGATCGCCTGGTGCTCAACGTGTGCTTCAACTATGGCGGGCGCTGGGACATGGCGCAGGCCGCGCAGCGCCTGGCCGATCGCGGTGAGGCCATCACCGAAGAGAGCCTGTCGGCCACCATGGCGCTGAGCCACGTGCCCGACCCCGACCTCATCATCCGCACGGGTGGCGAGCAACGCATCAGCAACTTCCTGCTGTGGCAGGCGGCCTACGCCGAGCTGGTGTTCAGCGACTGCCTGTGGCCCGAGTTCGACGCCGAGCAACTCGATCTGGCCCTGGCCGAGTACGCGCGCCGCGAGCGGCGCTTCGGCCAGACCTCGGCGCAGCGCGCCGATGCCACGGCCTTGACCGCCGACGCCGGCCCCCGCGATGCTTAAGCAGCGGATCATCACGGCGGTGCTGCTGCTCGCCGTTTTTCTGCCCACGCTGCTGTACCCCTCGATCGAGCCCTTCGCGGCCTTCACGCTGGCGCTGATCGGCGCGGCCGGATGGGAATGGGCGCGGCTCAATGGCTGCGGCCAGACGCGCGCGGTGAGCTGTGGCCTGGCGTTGGCCGTCGCGGGCCTGATCTTCTGGCTGCTGGGCGGCGTCGAACACTCCTGGCGCGAGCTCTGGCTGGCGCTGGGCGTGGTCTGGGTGCTGCTGGCGGTGGTGCTGTTGCGCGGCGGCACCGAGGCGCTCAAACGCTGCCCGCTGGGGATCCGTCTGTGGCTGGGCCTGTTTCTCATCGCCTGCGCCTGGCTCGCGCTGGTGCAGGCCCGCCTGCTGGGGCTGGGCTTCCTCCTGTCCGTGCTGCTGCTCGTCTGGGCGGCCGACATCGCGGCGTACTTCGGCGGCAAGCGCTTCGGGCGCCGCAAGCTCGCGCCCGGCATCAGCCCGGGCAAGAGTTGGGAAGGCGCCGTCAGCGGGTTGATCGGTGTCGTGCTGTTGGCCTGGGTGTGGTTGATGGGCACGCAGCGCGGCTGGTTCGCGCCGCGCCATCTGTACGACTACCTGTGGGCTCAGGGGCCGCTGCTGGCGGTGCTCGGGCTCGTGTTCCTGACCGCGATGAGCGTCTCAGGCGACCTGATCGAGTCCCTCGTCAAGCGCGCGGCGGGCGTGAAGGATTCCAGCGGCCTGTTGCCCGGGCACGGCGGCGTGCTCGACCGCATCGACGCGCTGCTGCCTGTGCTGCCCCTGGCCATGATGCTCGTGACGTTCTGATCCATGTCCGCCTCCCCGCAGTCCATCACCATCCTTGGCGCCACCGGTTCCATCGGGCAGAACACGCTCGACGTGATCGCCCGCCATCCCGAGCGCTACCGCGTGTTCGCGCTCACCGCCGCGCGCCAGGACGAGGCCCTGTTCGAGCAGTGCCGCCGCTTCCAGCCGCGTTTCGCGGTGCTGGTCGATGCCGCCGCGGCGGCCCGCCTGCGCCAGCGCCTGCGCGAGGCCGGCCTGGGCGTGGAGGTGCTCGAGGGCGCGCAGGCCCTGTGCGAGGTGAGCGAGGCAGCCGAGGTCGACGCGGTGATGGCCGCCATCGTGGGCGCCGCCGGCCTGGCGCCCAGCCTGGCGGCGGCCCGCGCCGGCAAGAAGCTGCTGCTGGCCAACAAGGAGGCCCTGGTGGTCGGCGGCGACCTGTTCATGCACGCCGTGCGCACCGGCGGCGCGACGCTGCTCCCCATCGACAGCGAGCATTCGGCCGTGTTCCAGTCGCTGCCGGAGGATCCGGCGAGCTGGGAGCGTCGCGTCGACAAGATCGTACTGACCGCCTCGGGCGGCCCGTTCCGCACCCGCGACCCGGCCACGCTGGCCGAGGTGACGCCCGAGCAGGCCTGCGCCCACCCCAACTGGGTCATGGGGCGCAAGATCTCGGTGGACTCCGCGACCATGATGAACAAGGCGCTCGAGGTCATCGAGGCGCGCTACCTCTTCGATCTGCCGCCCGAGCGCATCGAGGTGGTGATCCACCCGCAAAGCGTCATCCATTCCATGGTGCAGTACCGCGACGGCTCCGTCGTCGCCCAGCTGGGCACGCCCGACATGCGCGTGCCGATCGCCTACGGGCTGGCCTGGCCCGAGCGCATCGCTTCGGGCGCCAGCCCGCTGGACTTCGCCACACTGGGCGCGCTGACCTTCGAAACCGCCGACAACCAGCGCTTCCCCGGCCTGCCGCTGGCCTGGTCGGCATTGCGCGGGCCCGCCGGCACCACCGCGGTGCTCAACGCCGCCAACGAGGAGGCCGTGGCCGCCTTTCTCGACCGGCGGCTGCGCTTCGACCACATCCATGCGGTCAACGAGGCAACTTTGCAGCGCGTGGGCCCATCCAAGCCACAATCGCTGGACGACCTGCTGGCACTCGATGAAGAGGCCCGCCGCTGCGCGCAGCAGCAGGTCAGCCGCTTGCAGTCCTGATCCTTCGCGCCGGCTGGCCCAGGCCCCCGGTGCAGCGAGTCACCCATGCTCACCGTCATCGCCTTCATCGTCGCCCTGGGGCTGCTGATCGCCGTCCACGAATACGGCCACTACCGGGTGGCCGTGGCCTGCGGCGTCAAGGTGCTGCGCTTCTCGGTCGGCTTCGGCAAGCCCATCCTGAACTGGCGCCGCGCTGGCAGCCCCACCGAGTTCGTGGTGGGCGCGCTGCCCTTGGGCGGCTACGTGCGCATGCTCGACGAACGCGAGGCGCCGGTTGATCCCGCCGAGCGCCACCTGGCCTTCAACACCCAGCCGCTGCGCTCGCGCGCGGCCATCGTCGCCGCCGGTCCGGTGGCCAACCTGCTCCTGGCCGCGTTCATCTATGCGGCGATCAACTGGGCGGGTGTCGAGGAGCCGCAACCGGTGCTCTCGGCACCGGCCGCCGGCACCCTGGCCGAGCGCGCCGGCCTGCACGGCGGCGAATGGGTGCTGCGCGCCAGCGAAACGAACGGGGATGGCGACGGTGACGGCGCGGGGGAGAGCGTGGTGTCGTTCGAAGACCTGCGCTGGCGCATCACCCAGGCGGCGCTCGATGGCCACGACCTCACGCTGTGGGTCGCCGCCGCGCCCGAGGCGCCCGCGCGCCCCGTGACGCTGCCGCTGGCCGGCCTGGACGTGCGCGAGGCCGACGCCTCCCTGTTCCGGCGCATCGGCATCACCTCGCCGCACACCGCGCCGCGCGTGGGCCAGGTGTTCGACGGCGGGGCCGCGCAGGCGGCCGGCTTGCTCGACGGCGACCTGGTACGTCGCATCGACGGTCGGCCCGTGCGCGACGGCCAGGAACTGCGGCGCCTGATCCGTGAGTCGGTGGGCCCCCAGGGCCAGCCCCGCGCGCAGCGCTGGGACATCGATCGCGGTGGCCAGTCCCTGAGCCTGTCCGTGACGCCGCGCCCCCAGCAGCAGGGCGGTGAATGGGTCGCGCGGGTGGAGGCCTACGTGGGCGACGCCCCGGCCATGCTGACCGTGCGGCACGGGCCCGTCGACGGCCTCGTGCGCGGCGTGGTGAAGACCTGGGAAGTGTCCTGGCTCACCCTGAAGATGATGGGGCGCATGCTGATCGGCGAGGCCTCGCTGAGCAACCTCAGCGGCCCCCTGACCATCGCCGACTACGCCGGCAAGTCCGCCAGCCTCGGCCTGAGCTCGTACCTCACCTTCCTGGCCCTTATCAGCGTCAGCCTGGGCGTGCTCAACCTGCTACCGCTGCCCGTCCTCGATGGGGGGCACCTCATGTATTATCTTTGGGAGGCGCTTACCGGCCGCAGCGTGTCAGACGCGTGGATGGAGCGCCTGCAGCGTGGTGGTGTCGTGGTGCTCATGGCGCTCATGTCCGTTGCCCTGTTCAACGATGTCGTCCGCCTCGCCGGCTGAACATTTCCTTCGCATGAATCAACACAAAAGAGGTCTTCGCGGCCTGAGTCTGTCTGCGCTCGCGATGGCCCTGCTAGCCGCCTTGCCGGCATGGGCGGTCGATCCCTTCACCCTGCGCGACATCCGCGTCGAGGGGCTGCAGCGCGTCGAGCCGGGTACCGTTTTTGCGTCGCTGCCGTTTCGCATCGGCGAGCAGTACAACGACGACAAGGGCAGCGCCGCCATTCGCGCCCTGTTCGGCCTGGGCCTGTTCAGCGACGTGCGTCTGCAGATCAACAACGACGTGCTGGTCGTCATCGTCGAGGAGCGGCCCACCGTCGCCGGCCTGAGCTTTTCCGGCATCCGCGAGTTCAACGACGAGGTGCTGCGTGGGGCGCTGCGCGACATCGGCCTGACCGAGGGGCGGCCCTTCGACAAGGCCCTGGCCGACCGCGCCGAGCAGGAGCTCAAGCGCCAGTACATCAACCGCAGCTACTACGCCGCCGAGGTGGTGACCACCGTCACTCCGAGCGAGCGCAACCGCGTCGACCTGAACTTCAGCGTGACCGAAGGCGAGATTGCCAAGATCACCGAAATCCGCATCGTCGGCAACCAGGCCTTCTCCGAATCGACGCTGCGCAACCTGTTCGACCTGGACACCGGCAACTGGCTGAGCTGGTACACCAAGAGCGACCGCTACTCGCGCGCGAAGCTCAACGCCGACATCGAGACCCTGCGCTCCTACTACCTCAGCCGCGGCTTCATCGACTTCCGCGTCGACTCCACCCAGGTCGCCATCTCCCCCGACAAGCAGAGCATGTCGGTCACCCTCAACATCACCGAAGGCGACCGCTACGTCGTGTCCTCGGTGGCCCTGCAGGGCGACTACCTCGGCCGCGAAGAGGAATTCAAGTCGCTCGTGACGCTCAAGGCCGGCGAGGCCTACAACGTCGAGGACGTCACCAACACCACCAAGGCCTTCACCGAGTACTTCGGCAACTTCGGCTACGCCTTTGCCCAGGTCGAAGCTGCGCCCGAGATCGACCGCGTCAACAAGCGCGTGGCCTTCACCCTGCGCGCCTCGCCGCAGCGTCGCGTGTACGTGCGCCGCATCCACGTCGAGGGCAACAACCGCACCCGCGACGAGATCATCCGCCGCGAATTCCGCCAGTTCGAAGCGGCCTGGTACGACAGCGATCGCATCCGGCTCTCGCGCGACCGCGTCGACCGCCTGGGCTTCTTTACCTCGGTGGAGATGAACACCGAACCAGTGCCCGGTTCGCCCGACCAGGTGGACCTCACGGTCACGGTGGCTGAGAAGCCCACCGGCAACCTGACGCTGGGCGCCGGCTACTCGCAGGAGGAAAAGCTGTCGATCGTGGCGGGCATCCGCCAGGAAAACGTCTTCGGCACGGGCAACTACCTGGGCCTGGACATCAATACCAGCAAGTTCAACCGCCAATTGGTGCTCAGCACGGTCGACCCGTACTTCACCAAGGACGGCGTCTCGCGCGCCTTCGATGCCTACTACCGCACCACGCGCCCCTACGACAACCAGGACGGCGACTACCGTCTGGTCACCAAGGGCGCGAGCGTGCGTTTCGGTGTGCCCTTCACCGAACTCGACACGGTGTTCTTCGGCGCCGGCATCGAACAGACCACCATCGAACCCGGTGACTTCCTGCCGCAGGCCTACGAGGACTACGCCCAGGAGTTCGGCCGCACCAGCAACACCATTCCGCTGACGCTGGGCTGGACCCGCGACAGCCGCGACAGCTCGCTGGTGCCCACCAAGGGGCGCCTGATGCGCATCAATGGCGAACTCAGCGCCTGGGGCGACGCGCGTTACGCCAAGACCAACCTGCAGTTCCAGCAGTACTACCCGCTGACGCGCCAGTACACCCTGGCCTTCAACGCCGAACTGGGCTACGGCAAGGGCCTCAATGGCCGCCCGTACCCGGTGTTCAAGAACTTCTTCGGTGGCGGCCTGGGCTCGGTGCGCGGGTTCGAGGGCGGCACCCTGGGTCCCACCTCCGCCGTCATCAACTCGCCCACCGGCGGGGTCATCAACATCGGCGGCAACCGCAGCGTGGCGCTCAATGCCGAATTCATCGCGCCATTCCCGGGGGCGGGCAATGACCGCACCCTGCGGATGTTCGCCTTCGCCGACGTGGGCAACGTGTTCGGCGAGAACGACAACCGCCCCAACGCCTCGGACATGCGGGCGTCGGTGGGTCTCGGCGTCAGCTGGATCTCGCCGATTGGCCCATTGCGTATTGCATTCGCTAACCCCATTCGCAAGTTTGAGGGCGATAGAATCCAGAGATTCCAGTTTCAGATCGGAACGTCCTTTTGATGAATACCCCAATTCGCCTGTTTGCACGGCATTTCGCCTTGGCGGTGTCGCTTGCGCTGGCCATGGTTGGCGGGGCTGCGGCGCAGGACGCCAAGGCCGGCGCCAAGGTCGGCGCCGTGAATGTCGAGCGCATCCTGCGCGACTCCAGCACGGCCAAGGCCGTCTCGGCCAAGCTCGAGCAGGATTTCTCCAAGCGTGAGCGCGACCTGCGCGCGTCGGCCGACCAACTGCGCCAGGCCGTGGAAAAGTTCGAGCGCGAGTCGCCCACGTTGCCCGAAAGCCAGCGCACGCCGCGCCAGCGCCAGTTGGTTGACCAGGAGCGCGACCTGCAGCGCCGCCAGCGCGATTTCCAGGAAGAGCTCAACCTGCGCCGCAACGAGGCCCTGCAGCAAGTGGTCGAGAAGCTCAACCGCGTGATCCGCACCATCGCCGAGGCCGAGAAGTACGACCTGATCGTGCAGGAAGCCTATTACGTGAGCCCGCGCGTGGACATCACCGACCGCGTGATGTCCCAGCTCGACAGCGGCAAGTAAGCCCTGCCGTGGCAGCACCGCTGGGCGCCATCGTCGATGCCCTCGGTGGCAGCTTGCTTGGTGACCCGGCCTTTTCCGTGCAGCGGCTCGCGCCACTTGGCAGCGCCCGCGCCGACGAGTTGGCCTTCGTGGCCAGCGCGCGCTACGCCACCCAGATCGCCGCTTCCCAGGCCGGTGCGCTCATCGTGCCGCCGGCGCTCGAGGCGGTCACGGCCGATCGGGCCGGGCGCATCGTCACCGACGACCCCTACCTCTACTTCGCGCGCCTGACCCAGTGGTGGCGCGAGCGGCACGAGCCGGCGCGCGCGCCGCGCATCGATCCACTGGCCAGCGTGCACCCCGACGCCACCCTGGGTCCCGGCGTCGACGTCGGGCCGTTCGCGGTGATCGCCGAGGGCGCCACGGTGGGCGCTGGCGCGCGCATCGGCGCGCACGCCGTGATCGGCCGCGGCGCGGCGGTGGGCGAGGGCAGCGTGCTGCACCCGCGCGCCACGCTGGGCGATCGCTGCACGATCGGCGACCGCTGCATCCTGTACAGTGGCGTGGTGATCGGTGCCGACGGCTTCGGTTTCGCGCCGCACCAGGGGCAATGGATCAAGATCGAGCAGCTCGGCGCGGTGCGCATCGGCCACGACGTGGAGATCGGCGCCAACACCTGCATCGACCGCGGCGCGCTCGACGACACCGTGATCGAGGACGGCGTCAAGCTCGACAACCTCATCCAGATCGGCCACAACGTGCGCGTGGGCGCGCACACGGCCATGGCCGGTTGCGTGGGCGTGGCCGGCAGCGCCGACATCGGCGCGCATTGCACCATCGGCGGCGGCGCCGTGGTGCTGGGCCACCTCAAGCTGGCCGATGGCGTCAACATCTCGGCCGCCTCGGTGGTCACGCGCTCCATCCTGCAGCCGGGGCACTACACCGGCATGTTCCCCATCGACGACAATGCCGCCTGGGAAAAGAACGCTGCTTCGCTCAAGCAGCTCAACCGCCTGCGCGAACGGCTCAAGGCCGTGGAACAAGCGATCGCGCGGGCCCAGACCAGAACGGACGACGCCTGATGGACATCCACCAGATCCTCAAACTGCTGCCCCACCGCTACCCCATCCTGCTCGTGGATCGTGTGATCTCGATCGAGAAAGGGCAGCGCATCCAGGCGCTCAAGAACGTCACCATCAACGAACCCTTCTTCACCGGCCACTTTCCGCACCGGCCCGTGATGCCCGGCGTGTTGATGCTCGAGGCCATGGCGCAGACCGCCGCGCTGCTGACCTTCGACACCCTGGGCGTGGCGCCCGACGACAAGACGGTCTACTACTTCGCCGGCATCGACGGCGCGCGCTTCAAGCGCCCGGTGGAGCCCGGCGACCAGTTGCTGATGGACGTGACGCTGGAGCGCGCCAAGGCCGGTATCTACAAGTTCAAGGGCGTCACCCGCGTGGGCAATGACGTGGCCTGCGAGGCCGAGCTCATGTGCACCATGCGCACCATCGCGTGACGCCAGGGGCGTGCGCATGAGCCTCATTCACCCCACGGCCCTCATCGATCCTTCGGCTTCGCTCGACAGCACGGTCGAGGTTGGCCCGTACACGGTCATCGGGCCCCACGTGAAGATCGGTGCCGGCACCACCGTCGGCGCGCATTGCGTGATCGAGGGTCACACCACCATCGGCCGCGACAACCGCATCTTCCAGTTCAACTCGCTGGGGGCCATTCCCCAGGACAAGAAGTACGCGGGCGAACCCTGCGAACTGGTCATCGGCGACCGCAACACCATCCGCGAGTTCTGCACCTTCAACATCGGCTCGCCCGGTGACAAGGGCGTCACCCGCGTGGGCGACGACAACTGGATCATGGCCTACGTGCACCTCGCGCACGATTGCACGGTGGGCAACAAGACCATCTTCGCCAACAACACACAGCTCGCGGGCCACGTGGAGGTGGGCGACTGGGTCATCTTTGGCGGCTTCACCGTGGTGCACCAGTTCGTGCGCATCGGCCCGCACGCCATGACGGCCATGTGCTCGCTGCTGTTCGCCGACGTGCCGCCCTTCGTGATGACCCAGGGCCAGCCGGCTGGCGCGCGCTCGATGAACTTCGAGGGCCTGCGCCGACGCGGCTACTCGGCCGAGCGCATCGCGGCCGTGAAGGCCATGCACAAGGCCCTGTACCGAGACGACCTCACGCTCGAGCAGGCCACCGCGCGCATCGACGCGCTGCGAACCGAACGCCCCGAGGCCGCCGAAGACGTGGAGCTGATGCTGGGCTTCCTGCGCGGCACTTCGGCGCAGCGCGGCATCGTTCGCTGATCACGGAGGCCAGGTGAGTTCGTCGCCACGTTTCGCGCTGGTGGCCGGCGAGGCCTCGGGCGATCTGCTCGCGGGCCTGCTGCTGGGCGGCCTGCGACAGCGCTGGCCGGCGCTCACCAGCGTGGGCATCGGTGGCCCGCAGATGGCCGCGCAGGGCTTCGACGCCTGGTGGCCCAGCGACAAGCTGGCCGTGCGCGGGTACGTGGAGGTGCTGCGCCACTACCGCGAGATCGTGGGCATCCGCACGCAGTTGCGCCAGCGCCTGCTGCAAGGCGAGCGGCCTGATGTCTTCATCGGCGTGGACGCGCCCGATTTCAACCTCGAGCTCGAGGCGACGCTCAAGGCCGCGGGCGTGCGCACCGCGCATTTCGTGTGTCCCTCCATCTGGGCCTGGCGTCCCGAGCGGGTGAAGAAGATCCAGGCAAGCGCGGACCACGTGCTGTGCATCTTTCCCTTCGAGCCCGCCTTGCTGGCCGAGCACGGCATCGCGGCCACCTACGTCGGGCACCCCGTGGCCAACGTGGTGCCCCTGGAGCCGGACCGCCTGGCCGCGCGCCGCCAGCTCGGCCTGCCCGAGGACGCGTCGGTGGTGGCCCTCCTGCCGGGCAGCCGGGGCTCCGAGGTCGACTACCTCGCGCGGCGCTTCTTCGAGGCCGTGCGGTTGATGCGGCAGGCCCGCCCCGATCTGTGCTTCGTGCTGCCCGCGGTGCCTTCGCAGCGCGAGCGCATCGAGCGCGTGGCGCGCGAGGCCGGCGTGGCCGAACAGGTGCGCATCGTGCCGGGCCAGTCGCACGCCGTGCTGGCCGCCTGCGACGTGACCCTGATCGCCAGCGGCACCGCCACGCTGGAGGCCGCGCTGTTCAAGCGGCCCATGGTCATCGCCTACAACATGAACTGGATCTCCTGGCAGATCATGCGGCGTCAGCGCCTGCAGCCCTGGGTGGGCCTGCCCAACATCCTGTGCGGTGATTTCGTCGTGCCCGAGCTGCTGCAGGACGAGGCCTCCCCTCCGCGCCTGGCGCAGGCCGTGCTCGACTGGCTCGACGACCCGGAGCGCGTGCGGGCCTTGCAAGCGCGCTTCGCCCAACTGCACCACGAGCTGCGCCGCGACACCGCGGCGCTGGCCACCGATGCGATCGAAACGCTTCTTGCTCGCTGAACAGGCCACGCTGGTCTGGGACACGCCCGGTCTGCACGCCGGAGTGGACGAGGCCGGCCGCGGCCCGCTGGCCGGCCCGGTGGTGGCGGCGGCCGTCATCCTCGACGAACTCCAGCCCATCAAGGGCCTGGCCGATTCCAAGCAGCTCACCGCCCTGCAGCGGGCGCGACTCTACGACGAGATCCGCGCCAAGGCCCTGTGCTGCAGCGTGGCCGAGGCCTCGGTGGAGGAGATCGACACACTCAACATCCTGCAGGCCACCATGCTCGCCATGCGCCGCGCGGTATCGGGCCTGCGCCTGAAGCCCGTGAAGGTGCTGGTGGACGGCAACCGCCTGCCGCCGCTGGACGTGCTGGCCGAGGCCATCGTGCAGGGCGACGCCAAGGTGCAGGCCATCTCCGCCGCGTCCATTCTGGCCAAGGTCACGCGCGACCGCCTGCTCGACGAGCTGCACCTGCAGCACCCGCAGTACGGTTTCAACCAGCACAAGGGCTACGGCACCGCGCAGCACCTGGACGCCCTGCGCCAGCACGGCCCGCTGCCGGTGGTTCACCGGCGCTCCTTCGCGCCGGTGGCGCAGGCTTTCGCGGCGCGCCTGAGCCCGGCCGGTTCGTCCGAAGAGGCCCGCACCGCAGCGCCCCGCGCGGGGGCGGCCCAATGACGGTCGAACCGCAGGACATCCAGTCGCGCGACAACCCGCTCGTGAAAGAGCTGCGCGCCCTGGCCCAGGACAACACGGCCTACCGCCAGCGCGGTCGGGTCTGGCTCGACGGCGATCACCTCTGCCGCGCCTTGCTCGCGCGGGGGCAGCGCCCGGCCATCGCGGTCTTCAGCGCCTCGGGCTGGCCGGGTGCCGACGGCGAACTGGCCCGCGCCGCGCCGCGCGTCGTCCGCCTGCCGGATGCCGTCATGGCCAGTGTGAGTGGTCTGGAATCGCCACCCGCCATGGGCTTCGTGGTCGATCTGCCGGAGACGCCCGATCTGCAAGCCGACGCGCCCACCGTGGTGCTCGACCGCCTGCAGGACGCGGGCAACGTCGGCTCCGTCCTGCGCAGCGCGGCGGCCTTTGGTTTCACGCAGGTGGCCGCGCTCAAGGGCACGGCGGCGCTGTGGTCGCCCAAGGTGCTGCGCGCGGGGATGGGCGCGCATTTCGGCCTGCGCCTGGTCGAAGGGCTTGCGCCCGACGACCTGGCCGCCTTGCGGGTGCCGCTGCTGGTCACCAGCTCGCACCAGGGCGAGTGGCTGCACCGCGCCCGCTTGCCCTGGCCCTGCGCCTGGGTATTGGGCCACGAAGGGCAGGGCGTCAGCGAGGCGCTGACGCAGCGCGCGCAGGCCTTCGTGCGCATCGCGCAGCCCGGTGGTGAAGAGTCGCTCAACGTCGGTGCCGCGGCGGCCATCTGCCTGCATGCGAGCGCGGCCACAAGGCTATAATTCCGCGGTTTATCTGCAATCGGCGCCATGCCTCGCGCGCCGCGGCTCCACACCCCAGGATTTCCGTCCACGCAGCGCCTTCAGGGTGCGGTGGATGCGAAGCCTGCGCGGCACCTGCCGACCGCGCGCGACGGCCAGCCCACCCCTTTTCTGGAGATTCCCGTGCTGCCCGTCCACCCGAAAGCCCTTCTCGCGCTCGCTGATGGAACGGTCTTTGAAGGCATCTCCATCGGCGCCACCGGCCAGACCTCGGGCGAGGTGGTGTTCAACACCGCGATCACCGGCTACCAAGAGATCCTCACGGATCCGAGCTACTGCCGCCAGATCGTTACGCTGACCTACCCCCACATCGGCAACACCGGCGTCAACGCCGAGGACGTGGAAGCCACGCGCATCCACGCCGCCGGCCTGATCATCAAGAACCTGCCGCTGCTGGCCTCCAACTTCCGCAGCGAAGCCACCCTCAGCGACTACCTGCGCCGCGAGAACACCGTGGCCATCGCCGACCTGGACACACGCGCGCTCACGCGCCGCCTGCGCACCCACGGCGCGCAGAACGGCTGCATCCTCGCGCTCGAACCCGGCCAGGCCGTCACCGACGCCCACCGCAAGCTCGCCATCGACGCCGCCAAGGCCGCGCCCAACATGGCCGGTCAGGACCTCGCCAAGGTGGTGTCGGTCGACAAGCCTTACGCCTGGTCCGAGACCGAGTGGACGCTGGGTGAGGGCTACGGCCAGCTCGGTGAGGCGGCCTTCCACGTCGTCGCCTACGACTTCGGCGTCAAGCACAACATCCTGCGCATGCTGGCCTCGCGCGGTTGCCGCGTCACCGTGGTGCCGGCGCAGACGCCCGCGGCCGAGGTCTTCAAGCTGCAGCCCGACGGCGTTTTCCTCTCCAATGGCCCCGGGGATCCGGAGCCCTGCGACTACGCCATCGCCGCCGCGCGCGAGCTCATCGACTCGGGCCTGCCCACCTTCGGCATCTGCCTGGGCCACCAGATCATGGCACTGGCCAGCGGTGCCAAGACCTTCAAGATGAAGTTCGGCCACCACGGCGCCAACCACCCGGTGAAGGACCTGGACGACGGCCGCGTGTCGATCACCAGCCAGAACCACGGCTTCGCGGTCGACGAGAAGACCCTGCCCGCCAACCTGCGCCCCACCCACGTGAGCCTGTTCGACGGCACGCTGCAGGGTCTGGCCCGCACCGACCAGCCGGCCTTCTGCTTCCAGGGCCACCCCGAGGCCTCGCCCGGTCCGCACGACATCGGCTACCTGTTCGACCGCTTCGTGGCGCTCATGAAGGAACGCGCGGCCGTCGCCGCCTGACAGGGCCTGAATGAAGCTCTTCAGCTTTCCCGCCGCCGCCATCGAGAAGGCCATTGCCAAGCGCCAACTCACGCTGCCGTCTCCGCACAAGGAGTGGTTTGCGCAGCGCTGGGCGCAGAAGCCCTACCGCAAGGACTTCCTTGACCACAAGGCCGTGCCGCTGGTGACGCTGCTGGCCAAGTGCAAGACCTGGGACGACGAGACCTTCAACACCGAAATGGCCGCGTGGGACGTGCGTTTCCACGACGCCGAGGCCGAGGTGCTGCGTCCCCTCATCCAGGGCGATGGCTTGCTGCAACTGATGCAGAAGGCCGTGCCCGCCGAGCGCGCCCAGGCCCTGCTCGACAAATTGAATCAACGCGCGGACTGATCCGCGCCGACACAAGATGCCCAAGAGAACAGACATCCAGACCGTGCTGATCATCGGCGCCGGTCCCATCATCATCGGCCAGGCCTGCGAGTTCGACTACTCCGGCGTGCAGGCCTGCAAGGCCCTGCGCGAAGAGGGCTACCGCGTGGTGCTGATCAACAGCAACCCCGCGACCATCATGACCGACCCGGCCACGGCCGACGTCACCTACATCGAGCCCATCACCTGGCAGACGGTCGAGAAGATCATCGCCAAGGAGCGCCCGCAGACGGCCGGTGGCTTCGCCATCCTGCCCACCATGGGTGGCCAGACCGCGCTCAACTGCGCGCTCGACCTCTGGCGCCACGGCGTGCTGGCCAAGTACGGCGTCGAGCTCATCGGCGCCACGCCCGAGGCCATCGACAAGGCCGAGGACCGTCTGAAGTTCAAGGACGCGATGACGCGCATCGGCCTGGGTTCGGCGCGTTCGGGCATCGCCCACAGCATGGAAGAGGCCTGGGGCGTGCAGAAGACCGTGGGCTTCCCGGTCGTCATCCGCCCCAGCTTCACGCTGGGTGGCACGGGCGGCGGCATCGCCTACAACCCCGAAGAATTCGAGACCATCTGCAAGCGCGGCCTGGAGGCCTCGCCCACCAACGAGCTGCTGATCGAAGAATCGCTGCTCGGCTGGAAAGAGTACGAGATGGAGGTCGTGCGCGACAAGGCCGACAACTGCATCATCGTCTGCTCGATCGAAAACCTGGACCCGATGGGCGTGCACACCGGCGACTCCATCACCGTGGCGCCGGCGCAGACGCTGACCGACAAGGAATACCAGATCCTGCGCAACGCCAGCCTCGCCGTGCTGCGCGAGATCGGCGTGGACACCGGTGGCTCCAACGTGCAGTTCTCGATCAACCCGAAAGACGGTCGCATGATCGTCATCGAGATGAACCCGCGCGTCTCGCGTTCGTCCGCGCTGGCCTCCAAGGCCACGGGCTTTCCCATCGCCAAGGTCGCGGCCAAGCTGGCCGTGGGCTACACGCTCGACGAGCTGCGCAACGAGATCACCGGCGGCGCCACGCCCGCCAGCTTCGAGCCCTCGATCGATTACGTCGTCACCAAGATCCCGCGCTTCGCTTTCGAGAAGTTCAAGGACGCCGACGACCGCCTCACCACGCAGATGAAGAGCGTGGGCGAGGTCATGGCCATGGGCCGCACCTTCCAGGAAAGCTTCCAGAAGGCCCTGCGCGGCCTGGAGGTCGGCGTCGACGGCATGAACGAGAAGACGCAGGACCGCGAGACGCTGGAGAAGGAGCTCGGCGAGCCCGGCCCCGAGCGCATCTGGTACGTGGGCGACGCCTTCGCCGCCGGCTGGACGCTGGACGAGGTGCACCAGTTCACCAAGATCGACAAGTGGTTCCTCGTGCAGATCGAGGAGATCGTCAAGCTCGAACTGGCCATGGACGCGCTGACTGCCCAGAAAGGCGAGGGCGCGCTGGCCTCACTCGACGTGGTGACGTTGCGCGAACTCAAGAAGAAGGGCTTCTCCGACCGCCGCCTGGCCAAGCTGCTCAAGACCGACGAGAAAGCCGTGCGCGCCGCGCGCCATGCGCAGAACGTGCGCCCCGTCTACAAGCGCGTGGACACCTGCGCGGCCGAGTTCGCCACCACCACCGCCTACCTGTACTCCACCTACGAAGGCCACGGCGACGCCGAGTGCGAGGCCGAGCCCACCACCAACAAGAAGATCATGGTGCTGGGCGGAGGACCCAACCGCATCGGGCAGGGCATCGAGTTCGACTACTGCTGCGTGCACGCCGCGCTCGCGATGCGCGAGGACGGCTACGAGACCATCATGGTCAACTGCAACCCCGAGACGGTGTCCACCGACTACGACACCAGCGACCGCCTCTACTTCGAGCCGCTCACGCTGGAAGACGTGCTCGAGATCGTCGACAAGGAAAAGCCGGCCGGCGTGATCGTTCAGTACGGCGGCCAGACGCCGCTCAAGCTCGCGCTGGGCCTGGAAGCGGCCGGCGTGCCCATCATCGGCACCACGCCCGACATGATCGACGCGGCCGAAGACCGCGAGCGCTTCCAGAAGCTGCTGCACGACCTGGGCCTGCGCCAGCCGCCCAACGCCACCGCGCGCACCGAGCCCGAAGCCCTGGAGAAGGCCGCGGCGCTGGGCTACCCGCTGGTGGTGCGCCCCAGCTACGTGCTGGGCGGCCGTGCCATGGAAATCGTGCACGAGCAGCGCGACCTGGAGCGCTACATGCGCGAGGCCGTGAAGGTCAGCAACGACTCGCCCGTGCTGCTCGACCGCTTCCTCAACGACGCCATCGAGTGCGACGTGGACGCGGTGCGCGACGCCACCGGCCGCGTGTTCATCGGCGGCGTGATGGAGCACATCGAACAGGCCGGCGTGCACAGCGGCGACTCCGCCTGCTCGCTGCCGCCGTACTACCTGAGCAAGGCCACGGTGGACGAGCTCAAGCGCCAGACCGCGGCCATGGCCCAGGGCCTGAACGTGGTGGGCCTGATGAACGTGCAGTTCGCCATTCAAGAAGTGGAAGAGGGCGGCGCGAAGAAGGACGTGATCTACGTGCTCGAAGTGAACCCGCGCGCCTCGCGCACGGTGCCCTTCGTCTCCAAGGCCACGGGCATCCAGCTCGCCAAGGTGGCCGCGCGCTGCATGGCGGGCCAGTCGCTGGACCAGCAGGGCATCGGCGATGAGGTCGTGCCCCCGTACTTCAGCGTGAAGGAAGCCGTGTTCCCCTTCGTCAAGTTCCCGGGCGTGGACACCATCCTCGGCCCCGAGATGAAGTCCACCGGCGAGGTGATGGGCGTGGGCAAGACCTTCGGCGAGGCCTTCGTGAAAAGCCAGATCGGCGCGGGCACCAAGCTGCCCACGTCGGGCCGGGTCTTCCTCACGGTGAAGAACAGCGACAAGCCGCGCGCCGTCGAGGTGGCGCGCCAGCTCATCGAACTCGGCTTCGAGCTGATCGCCACGCGCGGCACGGCCGCGGCCATCGAGGCCGCGGGCTTGGCGGTGCAGACGGTCAACAAGGTCACCGAAGGCCGCCCGCACATCGTGGACATGATCAAGAACGGCGACATCGCGCTGGTGATCAACACGGTGGAAGAGCGCCGCAACGCCATCGCCGACTCGCGCGCCATTCGCACCTCGGCGCTGCTGGCCCGTGTGACGACCTTCACCACCATCGCTGGCGCCGAAGCGGCCGTCGAGGGCATGAAGTTCCTGAACAGCCTGGACGTGATTTCCGTGCAGGAAATGCACGCGCA
>NZ_DATIGV010000130.1:0-1917 GCF_035481345.1 Hydrogenophaga sp.
GGTGGTGAGCTTGCCGTGGATGCGCACGGATTCCGTGCTGGCCTGGCGGCCGCGCCCGTGCGAGAGGCGCCACACGCCATAGGCCTCTTCGCCCTGGCGGATGGCGATGCAGTCGTGCTGCATCAGGTCGCGCGGCACGCGCGGCGTACCGCGGCGCGCCAGGTAGGCCGGCGCGGCGCAGAGCAGGCGCCGGTTGGGCGCCACGCGCCGCGCGATGACGCGGGCGTCGGGCGGTGCGCCGAAGCGGATGCAGACGTCCCAGGCGTCGTCCGTCAGCGGTGGCGGGTTCACCGACAGCTGCAACTGCGCCTGGACCTGCGGGTGCTTCTGCACGAAGCGCGACACCAGCGGCGCGACGTGGCTGCGGCCGAAGCCCAGCGTGGCGTTGATGCGCAAGAGGCCCTTGGGGGTGGAGCGGGCCGCGCCCAGCAGTTCCTCCATGGCATCGATGTCGCCGAGGATGCGCCGCGCGTGTTCCAGGAACAGCTCGCCCTCGGGTGTCAGGCCCATGCGCCGGGTGGTGCGGTTCACCAGCGGCACGCCCACGCGCGCTTCCAGCAGGCTCAGGTGCTTGCTCACGGCCGAGGTGGTGATGCCCAGTTCACGCGCGGCGCCACTCAGGCTGCCGGCGCTGGCCAGGCTGGAGAAGAAGCCCAGGTCGGTAGGGTGAATGGCGTCGGGCATGGCGCGATTGTTGAATTCAGGTCAACGATGGATTCACTATAGCCACGCGCCAACGCCCTGGTCCATCCCTACAGTGCCCCATCGACAGTGACATGGGGTTCAAAGGATGAAGACGTATTCGATCGCCGCCATTCCCGGCGACGGCATTGGCAAGGAAGTGATTCCGGCGGGGCAGGTGGTGTTGAAGGCCCTGACGGCCAGCGGCGCGGGTTTCCGCTGCGAGTTCGAGGAGTTCGACTGGGGCGGCGACCATTACCGCCGCCACGGCGTGATGATGCCGGCCGACGGTCTGGACCGCCTGCGCGGCAAGGACGCGATCCTCTTCGGCTCGGCGGGCGACCCCGACATCCCGGACCACATCACGCTCTGGGGCCTGCGCCTGAAGATCTGCCAGGGCTTCGACCAGTACGCCAACGTGCGGCCCACGCGCATCCTGCCCGGCATCGACGCGCCGCTCAAGCGCTGCCGGCCCGAGGACCTGAACTGGGTCATCGTGCGCGAGAACTCCGAAGGCGAGTACTCCGGCGTGGGCGGGCGTGTGCACCAGGGCCACCCCATCGAGGCCGCCACCGACGTGACCGTGATGACGCGCGCCGGGGTGGAGCGCGTGATGCGCTTCGCCTTCCGCCTGGCGCAGTCGCGGCCGCGCCGGCAACTCACGGTGATCACCAAGAGCAACGCGCAGCGCCACGCCATGGTGATGTGGGACGAGATCGCGGCACAAGTGGCGGCCGAGTTTCCCGAGGTGCGCTGGGACAAGGAGATCGTGGACGCGGCCACCGCGCGCATGGTCAACCGCCCGGCCTCGCTGGACACCATCGTCGCCACCAACCTGCACGCCGACATCCTGAGCGACCTGGCCGCCGCGCTGGCGGGCAGCCTGGGCATCGCGCCCACCGGCAACATCGATCCCGAGCGCCGCTACCCCAGCATGTTCGAGCCCATCCACGGCTCGGCCTTCGACATCATGGGACAGGGCCTGGCCAACCCCATCGGCACCTTCTGGTCGGTGGTGATGATGCTGGAGCACCTGGGCGAGGACAGCGCCGCCGCGCGGCTGATGGCCGCGATCGAACAGGTCACCGCCGACCCCGCGCTGCACACGCGCGACCTGGGCGGGCGGGCCGGCACCGCGCAAGTGACGCAGGCCGTGTGCGAGCGCATCGCGCGGGGCGTGCTGCTCGAGGCCGCCTGAGCGAACAGGACACCGGGCCCGCGCCATCGGCTCGGGCC
>NZ_DATIGV010000131.1:0-70580 GCF_035481345.1 Hydrogenophaga sp.
TGCAGCATGTCGCCGACCTTGCCCAGGGCGCCTTCGGCGGTCTGAGCGAGGGAGATGCCGTCGTTGGCGTTGCGGGCGGCGACGTTGAGGCCGCGCACCTGGCTGTTCATGCGCTCGGAGATGGCCAGGCCGGCGGCGTCGTCCTTGGCGGAGTTCACGCGCAGGCCCGAGGACAGGCGCTGCATGGAGGTGGCAAGCGAACTGGCCGAGCCACTCAGGTTGCGCTGAGCGGTCATCGACATCACGTTGGTGTTGATGGTGGTCATGGTGGTGTCCTTTGAATGAGGGTCGTCGATCAGCGCAGCAGGGACAGCACGTTCTGCGGCGCCTGGTTGGCCTGCGCGACCATGGCGGTGCCGGCCTGTTGCAGGATCTGGGCGCGCGACAGGTTGGAGGTCTCTTTCGCGAAGTCGGCGTCGACGATGCGCCCGCGCGCGGCGGAGAGGTTCTCGCCGGTGATGTTGATGTTGGCCACGGCGTTCTCGAAGCGGCTCTGCAGGGCACCCAGGTCGGCGCGCGAGCTGTTGATCGAGTCGATCGAGGTGTCGATCACCTTCATCGCGAGCTGGGCGGCGCCGAAGCTGTTGATGTCGATGTCGGTCAGTGCGAAGTCGGCGTCGGCGTAGGTGGCGCCGCCGACGTCGCCCGTCGGGGCGGCCGCGAAGGAGCCGCCAAACTCCGTGCCGTCCAGCGTGCGCGAGGACGAGAACACCGAGTAGCCGGTCACAGCGCCCGCGGCGTCGTATTCGATCTTGGCGAAGATGTCCGTGTCGGACGACTTGGCGTTGATCGCGTCGACGATCTGCGAGGTGCGCTGTTCGTTGGTGGTGGCGGCACCGATGGGGCCCAGGTCGATGGCGTTGCCGGCCGCGTCTTCGATGGTCAGGTCGCCGGCGGCCAGGGCCACGCCGTCGGTGGCGTTGGCGGTTTCCACGTCCACCGCGATGACATCGGAGGAGCTCACCGTGGTGGTGCCCAGGGTGTCGGACTTGGCGGACACGATGGACTCGATGGCGATGCCTTCACCGGCGTTGGCGCCGACCTGGAAGGTGGCGTTGGCAAAGGTGCCGTCCAGCAGCTTGGTGCCGTTGAAGCTGGTGGTCTTGGCCACGCGGTCGATTTCCTGGCGCAGCTGCGTCACTTCGGACTGCAGGGCGGTGCGGTCATCGGCGTTGTTCGAGGCGTTGGCCGACTGCACGGCCAGCTCGCGCATGCGCTGCAGCATGTCGCCGACCTTGCCCAGGGCGCCTTCGGCGGTCTGAGCGAGGGAGATGCCGTCGTTGGCGTTGCGGGCGGCGACGTTGAGGCCGCGCACCTGGCTGTTCATGCGCTCGGAGATCGCCAGGCCGGCGGCGTCGTCCTTGGCGGAGTTCACGCGCAGGCCAGAGGACAGGCGCTGCATGGAGGTGGCGAGCGAACTGGCCGAGCCACTCAGGTTGCGCTGAGCGGTCATCGACATCACGTTGGTGTTGATGGTGGTCATGACGGACTCCTGTGAAGGGCTTGTTGAAGGCAACCGGCGCGGCGGCCGGATCACGAACCGCGATCCGTGGCCCGTTGCCTGGGTGTTTCGGCCAGGCCGTCGATTACTTGAGTCCGCAGGCACCTGGCCCTAAAACAGAACGGGCGGTGGATGTCCACCGCCCGTCGCGCTTTTCAAGCCGCACTTCGCCTCATCACCCGGTGTTCCTGTTCCACATCGTGATCTGTTGCGTGATGTACGCGTTGAGCGAGTTCAGGCGCGCCACGTTGGCGTCCATCGCGTTGTAGTAGGCCAGGTAACGCGTCTCGGCGCGCGCCGCGCGATCCACCACCTTGTCCATTTCCTTGTTGGTGCGCTTGATGCTGGCGTTCAGCGATTCGGTGCGGTTGCTGATGGTGCCACCCGACTCGACGAGGCCATCGGCGAAGGCGTCGAGCTTGAGCCCGAAGCCGCGCTTCGTGGGGTCGTCGCTGGTGGCGCCGAAGAGCTTGCCCAGCTCGGCGGGCTTGTCCAGCGCGGCGTCGAGCTTGGTGCTGTTGATGCTCATCTTGCCGTCGGACTTGATCTCGATGCCGATGTCCAGCAACTGCGTGAACTCGCCGCCGGGCGTGCTCGATCGCATCATGCTGCGGATGGCGTTGCGCAGGCCCGTGGCGGTGCTGTCACCCTGCAGCGAGCCGGCGACCTTGGTTTCCGGGTCGTATTTGGTGGTCGTGGCCAGCAGGTCCATGACCGCGTTGTACGCGTCCACGAAGCCCTGCACGGTCTTCTTCATCGCGTCCTTGTCGTTGCTCACGGTCACTTCCACGGGGCCCGTGGTGACCTTCTTGAGCTCGAAGGTGAGGCCGTCGACGCTGTCCTTGACGGTGTTGGTGGCCGATTCGATGGCCACGCCGTTGATGGTGAGCTGCGCGTTCAGGCCCGCCTGCGTGAGCGAGGTGGGCGAGCCCGCGCCGGTGTAAGCCAGGCGCCCGAGGTCCTTGCCATCGCCTGCGTCCGCATCCGTGGCCTCGACCTGAAAACCCATCTCGGCACCCGTGGCCTTGGAGCGCAGCAGCAGCCGTTCGCCGTTGGCGTCCTTCAGCACGGTGGCGGTGACGCCTGCGTCCGACTCATTGATCTGTTTGGCGATGTCGGCCAGGGTGTCCTTGCCTTCCTCGACCGTGATCTCCACCGGCGTCTCGCTGCCGGCCACGAAGCTGCCGCTGCCCCAGTTGCCCAGGGTGATGGTCAGTGTGCCCGCGCCCATGCCGCTGCCCGCGGTCACGGCGGCGCTGGAGGTGTTCTGTGCCTGCGCCAGGCGCTGCACCTCGAGCGAAAAGCCCGTGGGCGCCGTGCCCGCGGCCACCGTCACGCCCAGCGATTCGGGCAGCGAGGAGGTGGCCTTCACGGCCTTGAAGGCGTTCGCCTCGGCCAGCTTGGCGCCCGCGTCGCCCAGCGTGGTGACGAGCGAGCTGATGGTGCCGTAGATCGACAGCTTGCTCTGCGCCTTGTTGACCTGCGTCTGCAGCCCCGTGAGCGGCGCGCGTTCCAGCGCCACGAGCTGCGCGACCATTTCCTTGATGGGCAGGCCGGAGGCCATGCCGGGTGAAGTGATGGTCGCCATGCGGTTCCTTCGGGGTCAGTGGTGGGTCAGCGTCCCAGCAGCGACAGCACGTTCTGCGGGATCTGGTTGGCCTGCGCGACCATGGCGGTGCCGGCCTGCTGCAGGATCTGGGCGCGCGAGAGATTGGAGGTCTCTTTCGCGAAGTCGGCGTCGACGATGCGCCCGCGCGCGGCGGAGAGGTTCTCGCCGGTGATGTTGATGTTGGCCACGGCGCTTTCGAAGCGGCTTTGCAGGGCGCCGAGGTCGGCGCGCGAGCTGTTGATGGCGTCGATGGCGTTGTCGATGACCTTCATCGCGAGCTGGCTGTCGCCGAAGTTCTCGATGTTGATGTCCTCGAGCGTGAAGGGCGCGGCGGTGGGCGCGGTGGCGACCACGGTACCGACGTCGGCGGCGGCGCCGGCCAGGCTTTCCAGGGCCTCGCCCGCGCCAGTGGCGAGCGCGCGGTCCGAGAAGATCTCGTAGCCCGTGGTGGCGCCCGTGGCGTCGAGCACGGGGCGCGCGAACACGCCGGTGTCGGAGGACTTGGCGTTGATGGCGTCGATCACCTGACCGGTGCGCTGCGCGCCGGTGGTGGCTTCACCGATGGGGCCCAGCGGGATGGCGTTGCCATCGGCGTCAAGGATTTCCAGCGTGCCGGCGGGCACGGCGGCCAGCACGGCCGGGGCCACGGGGTCGGCCAGGTTGTTGATGGCGGGGGTGATGTTGAAGTCGGTGGCGCCGATGTCGTCCACGCGGGCGCTGACGATGGATTCGATGGAGATGCCTTCACCGGCGTTGGCGCCGACCTGGAAGGTGACGTTGGCGAAGGTGCCGTCGAGCAGCTTGGTGCCGTTGAAGGCGGTGGTCTTGGCCACGCGCTCCACTTCCTGGCGCAGCTGGGTCACTTCGGCCTGAAGGGCCTTGCGGTCGTCGGCGTTGTTGGAGGCGTTGGCCGATTGCACGGCCAGTTCGCGCATGCGCTGCAGCATGTCGCCGACCTTGCCGAGGGCGCCTTCGGCGACCTGGGCGAGGGAGATGCCGTCGTTGGCGTTGCGGGCGGCGACGCTGAGGCCGCGCACCTGGGTGTTCATGCGCTCGGAGATGGCCAGGCCGGCGGCATCATCCTTGGCGGAGTTGACGCGCAGGCCCGACGAGAGGCGTTGCATGGAGGTCGCGAGCGACCCCGCCGACGTCGCCAGGTTGCGCTGGGCGGTCATCGACATCATGTTGGTGTTGATGGTGGTCATAACTCACTCCTGTGATGGACTGGAAGGGTTGACCCGGGACACTCCGGGTCTCACCGTCACTGATCGCCGCCCTGGCTGGCCTGGCGACGAACTCCATCGGGAAGCTCGCTCCGTCAATTTCGGTGATAGCCGCGAATTCTTTAGATTTGTCCGATGGGGAACGGGCGGATAAGCGGTGCCGAACATCGGCTGTTCTTGGCTTTGCCTGGGGTTGCGCCGGGTTTTCGGTGCGCCCTTTTCGCTCGTGGCACCTCGCGGGTTTCGCTCGTGGCACCTCGCGGGCTCGCGGCCACTGGGTGCCCTGCTCCGCGAATGTCCTCCGGACGGCTGGCTGCGCCGTCCTCCCCCTTTATTTCGCTACGCAGGGCACCCGAGCGCCGATGACCGGACCCACCGGAGAAGAACCGCGCAAACCCTCGACCGACGGCTCCCGAGCGGTCATGAGCGTGAAAAACCGCAATAACTAAAACCTAGGTTGTAGGCATTGCGCCGACACCCCCTACCGGTATTCCCGACAGCACGCACAGACGTTTCCCGATTCAAGTTTGTTCACCACTCGACACAATTCCTCACATCGGGTCAGCAAACGCAACGCAAACGACCCTCAACCGACGACCGACGTGTTTAAGGAGTGAGTGATGGACAGCGAACAACTTCTGGCCGAGATCCGCGAAGCCAACCTGACCTACCTGATGCTGGCGCAGAACCTGATCCGCAAGGACCGCGCCGAAGCCCTGTTCCGCCTGGGCCTGACCGAGGAAGCCGCCGACCTGCTGGCCATGCTCTCCACCGCCCAGCTGCTCAAGATCGCCTCCAGCAACATGCTGCTGTGCCGCTTCCGCGTCGACGACGACCTCGTGTGGAACCTGCTGACCAGCCACAACGTGAAGAAGGTGGACAACAGCACCACCACCCAACTGCACGCCAGCATCCTCATGGCCGGCAAGTACGCCGAGTCCATGGCCGCCACGGCGCACTGATACCCCTTACCTGTAACAGACGAAGCGCAGGAGCACGAACATGGCCGCTGGCAAAAGCATTCTCAACGAGTCGCGCGACATCGAACGCGCGGTGGCCCTGATCCAGCTGGGCGCGCGCCTGCAGGTGCTGGAGTACGAGACCAGCCTGTCCTACGAGCGCCTGCTGCGCCTGTACAAGGAAGTCGCGGGCAAGAGCCCCTCCAAGGGACAACTGCCGTTCTCCACCGACTGGTTCCTGACCTGGCAGCCCAACATCCACGCTTCGCTGTTCCTCAACATCCACGAGTACCTGTCCAAGTCCAGCGCGCTCGAGGACATCGACACCGTCATCAAGGCCTTCCGCCTCTACAGCGAACAGATGACCGCCAGCGCCATCGAGCCGCTGCTGTCCATCACCCGCGCCTGGCGCCTCATCAAGTTCGTCGACAGCGGCATGCTCACGCTGACCAAGTGCTCCTGCTGCGGCGGCCACTTCGTCACCGAACCCTACGAGAACGCCCGCCACTTCATCTGTGGCCTGTGCCAGCCCCCGGCCCGCGCCGGCAAGGGCAGCGCCGCCGGTTCGCTGCGCTTGCACTGAGAAAAAACACACCCGCGCCGTCAAAGCCGGAAAAGGGCCCCTGCGGGGGCCCTTTTCGCGTTTCTGGCGATCTTCATCGCCCCTAGAGTCGGTCGATAAGTCCTGTATCCATTCATTCGACCAAGAACATGTTCGTCATCATCGGCTTCGTGGTCTCGATGCTCTGCATCTTCGGCGTGTTCATCGCGCACGGAGGCAACATCGGCGTCGTGCTCAAGGCGCTGCCGTTCGAGATGACCACCATCCTCGGCGCGGCGCTGGGCGCCTTCCTCATCAACAACCAGATGAAGGTGGTGAAAGCCGCCTTCAAGGGCATGGCCGGCTGCTTCAAGGGCAGCCGCTACACCAAGGAGCGCTACCTGCAGTTGCTGGCGCTGCTCTACGACCTGCTGCAAAAGGCCCGCAAGGAAGGCCTGATGGCCATCGAGCAGGACGTGGACAACCCGCACGAGTCGGCGGTGTTCCAGAAGTACCCCACCATCACCGCCGACCACCACGTGGTGGAGTTCATCACCGACTACCTGCGCATGATGGTCTCGGGCAACCTGAACGCGCACGAGATCGAGTCGCTGATGGACAGCGAGATCGAGACCCACCACCAGGAAGCGCACGCGCCCGTGGCCGCCATCGGCCGCCTGGCCGGCGGCCTGCCGGCCTTCGGCATCGTGGCCGCCGTGCTGGGCGTGGTGAACACCATGGGCTCGGTGGGCCAGCCGCCCGCCGTGCTGGGCGCCATGATCGGCTCGGCCCTGGTCGGCACCTTCCTCGGCATCCTGCTGGCCTACGGTGTGTTCGAGCCCCTGGGCGGCCTGATGGACCAGAAAGTGGAAGAGAGCGGCAAGGAGCTGCAGTGCGTGAAGACCACGCTGCTGGCCAGCATGCAGGGCTACGCCCCCGCCACGGCGGTGGAGTTCGGCCGAAAGGTGCTGTTCAGCGATGTGCGCCCGACGTTCACCGAACTCGAAGGCCATGTCAAAGGGAAGAAAGCGTGAGGATGCGTCATGGCGGGTGATGGAAAGAAGCTCCAGCCCATCGTCATCAAGCGGGTGAAGAAGGCGGGCCACGCGGCGCACGGCGGCGCGTGGAAGATCGCCTACGCCGACTTCGTGACGGCCATGATGGCCTTCTTCCTGCTCATGTGGCTGCTGGGCTCCACCGCCAAGGGCGACCTGGAGGGCATTGCCAGCTACTTCGTCAACCCGGTCAAGGTGTCCTTCCTGGGCGGCGACGGCACCGGCAACAGCAGCAGCATCATCCCCGGCGGCGGGCGCGACCTCTCGGCCGCCACCGGCCAGCGCGACTCGGGCGACACCGAGCGCACCGTCAAGCAGATCGGCGCCCAGATGGCGCGCGCCGAGCTCGCGCGCCAGGACCAGGAGCGCATCGACGCGCTGGAGCGCAAGATCAACACGCTGATCGAGACCGACGGCAAGCTGGGCGAGTACCGCTCGCAGATCCGCATGGTCAAGACGCCCGACGGGCTGCACATCCTGATCGTGGACGACCAGAACCGGCCGATGTTCGACACCGGCAGCGCCCTGGTGAAGCCCTACATGCGCGACATCCTGCACGCCATCGGCCGCTCGCTGGGGGGGGTGGAGAACCGCATCTCGCTGGCCGGGCACACCGACGCCAAGCCGTATGGCAGCGGCGAGCGCGGCTACAGCAACTGGGAGTTGTCGGCCGACCGCGCCAACGCCTCGCGCCGCGAGCTGGTGGCCGGCGGCCTGCCCGACGACAAGCTGCGCCGCGTGGAAGGCCTGGCCGCCAGCGTGCCGCTGCTGCCCGAACAACCCTTGGATCCGAGCAACCGGCGCATCAGCATCGTGATCATGACGCGCGACTACGAGGAGCGGATGTTCCCGCCCGCGCTGCCCGCTGCGCCCGTCTTGGGCCAGGGCGACGCACAGGCCCCGCGGGCACCGGCCGGGCCCAGCACCCCTGCCGCGCCCGCGACGTCTTCCTTGGCGCCCGCCACGGCTGTGGCCGCCACGACCCTACAGATTTCGCCCGACCTGACGAAAACAACCGAGACGAGCACGCGCTGAGCGGCCCGATCCTTTCCGACCCCCACCTCCGCGGAGGCTGCCATGTCCACGCCGATGAAATTCCTGATCGTTGACGACTTCTCCACCATGCGCCGCATCGTGCGCAACCTGCTCAAGGAGATCGGCCACGCCGATGCCGATGAGGCCGAGGACGGCGCGATCGCGCTGGGCAAGCTCAAGGCCGGCAACTTCAACTTCGTCGTCACCGACATCAACATGCCGAACATGAACGGCTTCGAGCTGCTGGCCGCGATCAAGGCCGACGAGAAGCTCAAGCAGTTGCCGGTGCTGATGGTGACGGCCGAGGCGCGCAAGGAAGACATCGTGCTGGCGGCGCAGAACGGCGCGGCCGGCTACATCGTCAAGCCTTTCACCAAGGCCACGCTGGAAGAGAAGCTCGCGAACATCTTCAAGAAGCTGGGCCTGTAAGGGCATCGGGAGAACAAGGTCATGAACGACACCCCCGATACCCCCGGCACCAACCCCGACATGTTCCGCAAGCTGGGCGCGATCACGCGCCAGCTGCACGACGCGATGAAGGAGCTGGGTTACGCCGACAAGCTGCAAGGCACGGTGGAACAGCTGCCCGATGCGCAGAGCCGCCTGACCTACATCGCCAAGCTCACCGGCGAGGCCGCCGAGAAGGTGCTGAGCCAGGTGGAAGAGGGCAAGAAGGAGCAGGAGCAGCTCGCGCAGCGGGGCCGCGAACTGGCCGACACCATCCGGCGCGTGCCGGCGCTGGCCAAGGCCATGCCCGAGCTGCTGGAGTGGTCCACCGACGTGGTGGCGCTGGCCGAGAAGACCGACGCGCGCCTGACCGAGATCATGATGGCGCAGGACTTCCACGACCTCACCGGCCAGGTGATCGCGCGCGTGGTGGGCCTGGCGGGGACGATCGAAGAGCAGTTGCTGGGCCTGCTGCTCGAGTCGGTGCCGACCGGGCAGCCGGGCCAGGACAAGGCGCACGAACTGGCGGGACCGGTGGTGAACGCCGAAGGCCGTACGGACGTGGTGACCAACCAGCAGCAGGTGGACGACCTGCTGGCCAGCCTGGGTTTCTGATCCCGGGGAAAAGCGCGGTTTCGCCGCGCCTTATCGCCCTTTAGTTTTTCGCTCCCGTTTCCACAATCAGGCTCACTTCCCCGAGCCTGACCGATGGATTCCTCGAGCCAAGACAAGAACCTGCCCGCGACACCGCAGCGCCTGAAGAAGGCGCGCGACGACGGCCAGGTCGCCCGCTCCAAGGACCTGTCCAACGTCACCGTGCTGGGCGGCGGCATGCTGGTGCTGTTCGCGCTCGCGCCCGCCGGTTTCGCCCAGTTGCGCGACGCGCTGGCCAGCCAGCTGCGCTTCGACAACGCCAGCGTGCGCACGCCCGAGCTGATGCTGCAGCGCCTGTCGGGCAGCACCGCGCAGGCGCTCATGGTCTACCTGCCGCTGGGCCTGCTGGTCGTCGCACTGGCCATCGCGGCCCTGGTCGCGGCGGGCAGCTTCGCCTTCAGCACCAAGCCCATCGAGCCCAAGCTCAGCAACATCAGCCCGCTGTCGGGCTTCAAGCGCCTGTTCTCGCGCCAGCAAGTCATCGAGACCTTCAAGCTGGTGGGCATCACCGCCGTGGTGCTGCTGGTGGCCGGCCAGTTCATCGTCAACCACGCCGAGGCCTTCGCCACCCTGCTCATGCGCCCGCTGGAGGCCGGCATCGGCCAGCTCGCGCAATGGCTGGCCGTGGGCGTGGGCCTGCTGCTGCTGGTGATCGGCGTGGTCGCCGCCATCGACGTGCCCACCCAGCGCTTCCTGCACAAGCACCGCCTGCGCATGTCGCACGACGAGATCAAGCGCGAGCACAAGGAAGCCGAGGGCGACCCGCACGTGAAGGGCCAGCGCCGCGCGCGCCAGCGCCAGCTCGCGCAGCGCCAGAGCATCCGCGCCGTGCCCAAGGCCGACCTGGTGGTGATGAACCCGACCCACTACGCCGT
This sequence comes from Hydrogenophaga sp., assembly GCF_035481345.1. Taxonomy (GTDB): domain Bacteria; phylum Pseudomonadota; class Gammaproteobacteria; order Burkholderiales; family Burkholderiaceae_C; genus Hydrogenophaga. Next base: position 9,900 of record NZ_DATIGV010000131.1, read on the forward strand.
GGCCCTGCGCTACGACGAGGCCACCATGACCGCGCCGCGCGTGATCGCCAAGGGCACGGACCTGCTGGCGATGAAGATCCGCGACGTCGCCAAGGCCAACGCCGTGCCCGTGCTGCAGTCGCCCATGCTGGCGCGCGCGCTGTACGCCCACGCCGAGATCGACCAGGAAATCCCGGGCGCGCTCTACACCGCCGTGGCCCAGGTGCTGGCCTGGGTGTACCAGTTCAAGGCGGCCATGAACGGCCAGGGCCGCATGCCGGCCGACCCGCAGCCGACGGTGCCGCCCGAACTCGACCCGCATTTCAAGAAAAAGCCCCAGGAGGCTGAGCAATGAACGCCCTGCAGCAGTGGTTCAAGCGCAATGGCGCGCTGGCCGGTGGACTGGCCGCGCCCATGCTGGTGATGACCATCCTGTCCATGATGGTGCTGCCGCTGCCACCGTGGATGCTGGACACCTTCTTCACGCTCAACATCGCGCTCTCGCTGGTGGTGATGATGGTGGCGGCCTACATGCGCCGCCCGCTGGACTTCTCGGTCTTTCCCACGGTGCTGCTGCTCACCACGCTGCTGCGCCTGTCGCTCAACGTGGCCTCCACGCGCGTGGTGCTGCTCGAAGGCCACACCGGCCCCGGCGCGGCCGGCGAGGTGATCGAGGCCTTCGGCCACTTCCTCATCGGCGGCAACTTCGCCGTCGGCCTGATCGTCTTCGTGATCCTGGTGGTGATCAACTTCATCGTGATCACCAAGGGTTCGGAGCGCATCGCGGAGGTGTCGGCGCGCTTCACCCTGGACGCCATGCCCGGCAAGCAGATGGCGATCGACGCCGACCTGGGCGCCGGCCTGATCGACGAGAAGGAGGCCAAGCGCCGCCGCGCCGAGGTGGGCGAGGAGGCCGAGTTCTTCGGCTCCATGGACGGCGCCTCCAAGTTCGTGCGCGGCGACGCCATCGCCGGCATCCTGATCCTGATCATCAACGTCATCGGCGGTTTTGCCATCGGCATGGTGCAGCATGGCCTTTCCGCAGGTCAGGCGGCGGACAACTACATCCTGCTGGCGGTGGGCGACGCGCTGGTCGCGCAGATTCCCGGCCTGCTGATCTCGGTGGCCGCGGCCATGGTGGTCTCGCGCGTGGGCAAGGACGAGGACCTGGGCCAACTGGTGGCGCAGCAGATGTTCCTGTCCTCGCGCGTGCTGGGCATCGCCGCGTCGGTGCTGTTCCTGCTGGGCGTGATTCCGGGCATGCCGCACCTGTTCTTCCTGCTGTTCGCGGCTCTGCTGGGTGGCCTGGCGTACTGGCGCCGCCAGCAGGAACTGGCGCCCAAGCCCGAACCCGGCGCCGCCGCCGCGGGCTCGCCCGCCAACGACGGCGAGGCCACCTGGGACGACCTGCAACCCGTGGACCTGCTGGGCCTGGAACTGGGCTACCGACTCATCGCGCTGGTGGACAAGAACCGCCAGGGCGATCTGCTCACGCGCATCAAGGGCGTGCGCAAGAAGTTCGCGCAGGACGTGGGCTTCCTGCCCCCGCCCGTGCACGTGCGCGACAACCTGGAGCTGCACCCCAGCGCCTACCGCATCACGCTGCGCGGCGTGGTGGTGGGCGATGGCGAGGTCTTCCCCGGCATGTGGCTGGCCATCGACCCCGGTGGCATCAACACGCCCCTCATCGGCACGCCCACCACCGACCCGGCCTTCGGCCTGCCCGCGCACTGGATCGACGAGCGCCAGAAGGAAACGGCGCAAATGGCCGGTTTCACCGTCGTTGATTCCGAGACCGTGCTGGCGACCCATCTTTCACACTTGATGCAAGTCCAGGCGGCCAAGTTGCTGAGCCGGACGGAGACCCAGGAACTGGTCGAACACGTGACCCGCCTGGCCCCCAAGCTGATCGAAGAAGTCGTGCCCAAGATGGTTTCGGTTGCCACCTTCCAGAAAGTGCTCCAGCTGCTGCTGGAAGAAGGTGTGCACGTGCGCGACATCCGCACCATCATCGAATCGATCGCCGAGCACGCCGTGCACGTGACCGAGCCCCACGAACTGGCCCGCCGCGTGCGCATGGCGCTGTCGCCGGCCATCGTGCAGCAGATCTACGGCCCGGTGAAGGAGCTCGAGGTCATCGCCATCGAACCCGGCCTGGAGCGGCTGCTGATGCAGGCCCTGTCCGGCCAGAACGCCGGCGCGCTGGACCCTGGCGTGGCCGAGATGCTGAGCCAGTCCGCGACCGACATCGCCAACAAGCAGGAGGAGAAGGGCGTGCCCGCCTGCCTGCTGGTGCCCGACGCCATCCGCAGCGCCATGGCGCGCCTGCTGCGCCGCGCCGCGCCGCGCCTGCAGGTGCTGGCGCACAGCGAGATTCCCGAGACCCACCTGATCCGCATCGGCCCCATCCTGGGCCAGCTTGCCGCATGAACAAGAAGCACCCCCGCCACGCTTCGCGTGACCCCCTCAAGGGGGCGGCACCTGCGGCCCGGCAAAGCCGGTTCCGTGGTGCCCCCCGGTTTGCATCCCTAGCCTCCTGAACGTTCTCTGGGACTTATCGAATGAACATCCAACGCTTCATCGCCCCCACCTCGCGCGAGGCCATGTCCAAGGCACGCCGCCAGTTCGGCGACAGCGCCGTGATCCTCTCCACCCGCCAGACGGCGGACGGCTTCGAGGTGATGGCCGCCGCCGAGGAAAGCCTGGCGGGCATCGCGCAGGCCGGGCAGTCCCTGGCGCCCGCACCCGCTGTGGCCGCGGCGGTGGCCAAGGCCGATCAACTCGCGACGGCGCAGAAGATGGGGCACATCAGCTCGGTGGGCAGTGACACCGAAGCCATGGCGATGAGCACCCTGTCGTTCCAGGAATACGTGCGCGAGCGCATGCTGCGCAAGCGCCGCGAGCAGATGGGCGAGGCCGCCGCGCCCGCCGTGGCCGCGCCCGCCGCAAAGGCCGCCCCCGCGGCACCCGCCAAGCCTTTCCTCGCCGAACCGGCGGACCCGATCATGGTGCCGGTGCAGCGCTACAACGAGCCGGCCGAGATGGCCCAGCCGGCGCGCCGGCCGCAGGCGCCGATCCGCACGCGCGAGACCGCCTTCGAGGATTCGGTGCCGCCCACGCGCTTCGCCACGCAGGAAGACAACCGCATGGCCGTCGAGCTCAACGCGCTCAAGGACATGATCGAGGAGCGCTTCAACACCCTGGCCTGGCTGGGCTCGAGCAAGCAGAACCCGATCCAGTCGAGCCTGATGCACAAGCTCATCCGCGCCGGCTATTCGCCGCAACTCGCGCGCGCCCTGCTGGAGCGCCTGCCCGCCGAAGCCGGTGCCGGCGAGTCGCTGCGCTGGGTGATGGACGCGATCCAGCGCAACCTGCGCGTGGCCGCCACCGGCGCCAGCCTGGCCGAAGAGGGCGGCGTGGTCGCCCTGGTGGGCGCCACCGGTGTGGGCAAGACCACCACCGCCGCCAAGCTGGCCGCGCAGTGCGTCAAGCAGTTCGGCTCGGGCAGCGTGGGCCTCATCACCCTGGACAGCTACCGCGTCTCGGGCTACGAACAACTGCGCGCCTATGGCCGCATGCTCGGCGTGGTGGCGCACCTGGCGCACGACCGCGCCGCGCTCAAGGACCTGCTGGGCCTGCTCTCGGGCAAGCGCCTGGTCATCATCGACACCGCCGGCCTGGGCCAGCGCGACCAGCGCGTGCAGGACATGCTCGACGTGCTGGAAGTGCCTTCGCTCAAGAAGGTGCTGGTGCTCAACGCCGGCGCGCAGGGCGACGCCATCGACGAGACCCTGGCCGCTTTCAAGTCCGACAAGCTGCACGGCGTGGTGCTGTCCAAGGTCGACGAAGCCGTGAAGCTGGGCCCCGCGCTGGACGCGGCGATCCGCCACCAGGTGACGGTGCGCGGCGTGGCCAATGGCCAGCGCGTGCCCGAAGACTGGCAGAACGCCGACGCCGGCACGCTGGTCAAGCTCAGCATGGGCTCGGCCGGCAAGTCCGCCTTCGACCCCGCCAGCGCCGACATGGGCTTCTACTTCGCGCAGTCCGGTGGCCGCGGCATGCCGCTCGGGGGTCTGCATGTTTGATTTCGGCGTCGATCAGGCGGCCGGGCTGCGGCTGGAGGCCAAGGCCCGCCACGGCGGGCCCGCGCTGATGCCGCTGGCCAGCCCCGCGATGCCTTCGCGCGGCTTCGAGTGGCTGTGCCGCCTGGCCATGGACCTCGCCGAGACCGGTCAGCGCGTGGTCGTCATCGACGCCTGTGCCACCGAGCGCGGCGACAGCGGCGGCCTGAGCCACGCGCTGGCCGACACCGGCGTGGCGAACCTGGGTGCCGATGCCCGGCCCGCCGACGGCACCGACTGGCTGGTGATGCCCGCCGCGCAAGGCCTGCAGAGCCTGGTGGCCACGGCCGATGCCGCGGGCGCCGACACCGCGCTCACGCGCCTGTTCGCCCCCTTCGCGTCCGGTGCGCTGCTGCTGCTGTACGCGCCGGCCCAACTGCTGGCCCGCCTGCTGGCCGGCGTGAAGGCGCGGGTGCTGGTGCCCGTGGTGCCGCAGCCGCAGGCCAGCATCGACGCCTACGGCGCGCTCAAGTGGCTGCATGGCGCGGGCCTGCACCCGGTGCTGGCGCCGCTGGAGGCGCACACGCAGGTGCTGTCCAACGTGCTCGACTGCGCGCAGCGCCACCTCGACCTGAAAGCGCCCGTGTGGTCGCGCGCCGCCTGGGGCCAGCGCGTGCCCGACGCCGCCCTGGTCTGCGCCGACGCGCCGGCCTTCGTTCCCTACCGCTCACCCGCCCGCGGCGCGCACGCCGGGGCCGACATTCCCTTCTGGAGCTGACGATGTACACCGCCAAAGGCACGCTCAACCGCGAGGACCAGCTGCGCAAGTACAGCCCCCTGGTCCGTCGCCTGGCGCATCACATGATCGCCAAGCTGCCCCCGAGCGTGGAGCTCGATGACCTGATCCAGGTCGGCATGATCGGCTTGACGGAGGCGATCGCGCGCTACGAGCCGTCGCAGGGCGTGCAGTTCGAAACCTTCGCCAGCCAGCGCATCCGCGGCGCGATGATCGACGAGCTGCGCGACGGCGACTGGATGAGCCGCGGCTCGCGCAAGAGCCAGAAGGACATCGAACAGGCCGTGCACCGCCTGCAGCAAAAGCTGCACCGCCCGCCGCGCGAGAGCGAGATCGCCGCCGAGATGGGCCTGACGCTGGCCGACTACCAGACCCTGCTGGCCAAGGTGCGCGGCACCCAGCTCGTGTACCTGGAGGACATCGGCGGTGGCGCGGGCGACGACGAGGACGGCTTCCTGGACCGCCACATGGGTGACCACGAGGCCGACCCGTCGGCCATGCTCATGGACCACCGCATGCGCATGGCGCTGGTGGAGGCCATCAAGACCCTGCCCGAGCGCGAGCAGCACATCATGAGCATGTACTACGAGCACGACATGAACCTCAAGGAAATCGCCGCCGTGCTCGGCGTGACCGAATCGCGCGTGTGCCAGCTGCACAGCCAGTCGATCGCGCGGCTGCGCTCGAAGCTGCGCGAGCATTGAGCGGCGGTCAGCCAAGCACCAGGGGGCAGGCAGCGAGATACTCCGGCAGTCGATCGTGCAAATGGATCGCGTCAGCCGGCAGGATCAGTTGCTCCGGTGCCGGATCGATCCCATCGCGCAGGACGGCGAAGCGGTCCATCAGTCCATTGGTGATCAGCAGATCCAGCGTGTCGGGCGAAATGCCTTTCAGCGAAAGCGTGGCATGCGGCTGAAACAGCATCTGCGCCAACTGGTCGCCCGCTGACGCAAGATCATTGCGTCGCGGATCGTTGGTGGACAACGCGTCCAGCTCCTCCCTAAGCGCCGCCGCGAACCGCTCGGACGTGTACCGTGCACGGGTGCGCAACTGGAACTCCGAAACGGGAGGCCTGACCGCGTTGAATTCCGCGTGCAAGGCCGCGTTGGCCTCGCGCAGTTCCGCAACCCGTGGCATGTAACCGTCTGGTTTCCATTGGCGCATCAGGCGGCGCATGTTGTGCACCGCATGGCCGTTGCCGCCTTTCAGTTCGCCGAACATCTCGTCCAGGAACTCCGGCAAGTGGTTTTTTTGTATGTGCTTGTGCTGCTCGGAGGGCGACCGCGTGAAGAGCTTGTAGCTGCCGTCGGCCTGGCGCTCGGCACCGACGCGGTGCATTTCACAAGACCGGCCGGGCGACGGTTCGAGAAAGCTCGGGAGCGTGGGCGCTTCCAGGAATGTGCCGAGTTGTTCGATTTTTTTGATGGGGCGGGGACTGGTTGAAATCATGAGCGTGGATTCGATGGGGGAACCTGAGGCTGGCGTTTGCGCCGGCCGCTGAGTAGTCCCTCCGCCATGAATGTTGCGCCTGCACCCTTTCTCTTCGCTCACGCGCATTTGGTGATAAGAGCCGCCGGCAACACAATGGCCACGCCCCCCCAACGCCCAGGAGGCCGCATGTTCCGCCCCCTCACCCTCGATCACCTGGTCCTGCGCGTCGTTGACCTCGACCGCATGCAACGCTTCTATTGCGAGGCGCTGGGCTGCACCGTCGAGCGGCGGCAAACCGACATCGGGCTGCTGCAACTGCGCGCGGGCCATGCGCTGATCGACCTGGTGCCGGTCGATGGCCCGCTGGGCCGCGCCGGCGGTGCACCGCCCGGGCGCGAGGGGCGCAACCTCGACCACTTCTGCCTGCGCGTGGAGCCCTTTGACGAGGTGTTGATCCGCGCGCAACTGGCCCGCCACGGCGTGGAGGCCGGGCCGGTGGAGCAGCGCTACGGTGCCGAGGGCGAGGGGCCGTCGATCTACCTGGACGATCCGGAGGGCAACGTGGTCGAACTCAAGGGGCCGCCGCGCGCGTGAGGTATTTCACGTTCGTCGCGGGCGTGTCCCCTCCCCTGGGGGAAGTGCGCCTGCTGCCGCCGGGCGAATGCTGATGCAATCGCGCCCATCGTTCTGACGGACGCGATCGGGATCCCATGCCTTGGATGAGCCAGTGCTTCGAGCTGTCGCGCGGCAGCGCCCACAACGTGCGGCCCATGGAAGGCCTGCGAGGCTTCGCGGTCTTCCTCGTGTTCCTGGTGCACTACGCCACCCTGGTCGAGCACTGGCTGGACACCGACGCCTCGGTGCGGCAGCTGGCCGAGGCCCTGCACACCGTGGGCAACACCGGGGTCGACCTGTTCTTCGTGCTCAGCGGCTACCTCATCTACGGCTCGTTGATCGCGCGGCGCCAGCCCTTCGCGCGCTTCATGGCGCGGCGCATCGAGCGCCTGTACCCGGCCTTCACGGTGGTGTTCGTGCTGTACGTGGCGCTGTCCTTCCTGTTCCCGGCCGAGAGCAAGATCCCGGCGGACACCGGTGAGGCCCTGGTCTACCTGCTGCAGAACTTCCTGCTGCTGCCCGGCCTGTTTCCCATCGAGCCCATGATCACCGTGGCCTGGTCGCTCAGCTACGAGCTCTTCTATTACCTGGTGATCCCGCTGGTGATCGGCGCCCTGGGCCTGCGCGAGCGCAGCGCGGCCTGGCGCGCCGTGTTCTTCGCCGCGGCCGGCGCGGCCCTGCTGGTGTGGTGCGCCCTGGCCGGCGGCCACGTGCGCCTGGCGCTGTTCATCGCGGGCATCCTGCTGCACGAGGCCATGAACGCGCCGCGCGTGCCCACGCCCTCGGCGGCGGCGGGCGGGCTTGCCCTGGTGGCGGGCCTGCTGGGCACCCTGTTGCCCTGGGAGGGCCCCATGGGAGGCTCGCTCAGCACCCTGATGCTGTGCCTGAGCTTCTTTCTGGTGTGCCTGGCCTGCTTTCGCACGCCGCTGGCCCCGTTGGCGCGCCTGTTCTCCTGGTCACCGATGCGCTGGCTCGGCAACATGAGCTACTCGTACTACCTGATCCACGGGCTCGCGCTGAAGGCGGCGTTCCTGGCGATGTCGGTGCTGATGCCGCGCGCGGTGTTCGACTCTTGGTTCTTCTGGGCCCTGATGCCCGTAATGTTCGGCCTCACGCTGCTGCCCTCGGCGGCGCTGTTCCTTGCGGTGGAGCGGCCGTTCTCTCTCGCGCGCGAGACGGCCAGGCCGCGCGAGGCGGTGGCCTCGACGCTCTGACCGAGAAACTGACGGGAAGAAGGTTCAGGCGCCCGCGTAGCGGCGCGCGCCCGGCTTGCCCAGGCCTTGGTAGGTGGGCTTTTGCAGGTGGTCGGGCAAGAGGCTGCCCAGGGCGCGCTCGTTGAGCGCGGCGGCGCGCAGGGTGGCGGCGCGCAGTTGGGTGAAACGCTGGGCGGCCGCGTGCAGGTCCTGCGTGTGGCCGTCTTTCAGTTCAAGGGTGCGCGGGGCCTGCTGCAGCGCGGCCTGCACCGCGCCGCTGGCCAGTTCCGCGCCCGGGGCGTCGCCCTGCAGCAGCGCGCGCTCCAGGGCATCAAGCCGCTCGTGCAGCAGCGCGATCCAGGGGTGCTGGGCGCGGGCCTCGGTCATGGCTTCAGCCTCGGCCGGCGTTGAGCATCTCGGCCGCGTTGGCCAGGAGCTTGTCGGCGATGGCTTCCGGGTTGACCTGGAAGGTGCCGTCGGCGATGGCCTGCTTCACGGCGGCCACCTTCTCGGCGTTGAACACCGCGCTGTCCGAGGCACCGCCCACGGCGGCGGCCGAGGACAGGGTCACGGTCACGCCGGGTTGCGGCGCGCCGGCGGCGGGCTTGGCCACGGCTTCGCCCTGGGCGACGGGCGCCTTGGCGGGGCCACCGGCCACCGAGCCGATGTAGGAATCCGTTGACGAATCGACTTTCATGTCACGCTCCAAACCCTGATGGCAGGGTCCTGTGCACGTTGTATCGACCTCGATCCCTGGAACTTTAGTGTTTTGAGGCGGTTATTTTGCCGTTCATCGGTCGAGACGCCCGGTGAGCACACGCTCAGAGGGGCACCTCCACCACCTGATCGGCCCGCACCTGACCGCTGACCACCTTGCCGCTGGGCAGGCGCACGCGCGCGCTCTGGCCCACCAGGCCGGCGTTCAGCGCCTGGCCGATCACCGTGATGGCGAAACCGGGGCCGCCCGCGCTCACCTTCACCGGCGTGCCGGCCTCGAAGGCCTGGGGCGCGCGCACCATGTTCTCGCGGATGACCTGGCCCGGCGTGAGCGCGTAGGCCGCCTGCTGGCCGACCCAGCGCTCGGGCAGGGCCAGCACCATCGATGGGTGGGCCGCCCAGTCCACTTCGGCGCGCTCGGCGTGTTCTTGAGTGAGGGTCTCGCCGGATTGCACCGGTGTCTTGAGCACCCAGGCCGGCCCGAAAGCCTGCACCGTGACGGGGAAGTAGACGGCCCAGCGGGTCGGGCCGTCCACGCAGCGCAGGCCCACGCGGCTGCGGCCCCAGAGGCGGCCGTTGGGCGGCAGGAACGGCTCGATGGCCCTGCACGGCGCCAGGCGCAGTCGGTTGTCCAGCGAACCCATCACCACCTCGGCGCGAAGCGGCATGCCCGCTTGCTCGGTCAGGGCCTGGTCCACGGCGGGCTGCAGGAAATCGCGCGCCAGCTGCTCAAGGCCGCTGTTGTCGTTGGCGCGCGCGCTCGCGACCGCGCCCAGCAGCGCCAGGCCGAAGGCAACGGTGAGCAGCAGGCGAAGGGCGGGGCGGTTCATGGCGGGCTCCGGTGACAGGTTCACGGCGACCACTGTAGGCCGCCCCACGCACGGGCTAAGCCGTGAAATGCCGGCCCTGGCTGCCGCTGTTCCGCGCTTATCCCTTCCTCAAGTCTTTTGACAATTCGTCCACGCCCCGGTCCGGGCATGTTCCCGGGCCGGCCACGACAACCGCACGCCAGGGGGTGCGCATGCTCGAACAGATGACCGGCCGGCTGGACTTCCACGCCCAGGCGCTCACGCTGCGATCGCAACGGCAGCAGGTGCTGGCCAGCAACATCGCCAACGCCGACACACCGGGCTACGTCGCGCGCGACTTCGATTTCGCCGCCGCGCTCAAGAGCGCCAGCGGCGGCGGCACGGGCCAGGCCGTCACCACCGACGCGCGCCATTTCCGCAGCGTCGGCGCGCACGCGGGCGATCCCAAGCTCGCCTACACCGTGCAGACCCAGCCGTCGCAGGACGGCAACTCGGTCGACCTCGACCGCGAGCGCGCCAACTTCGTGGACAACACCATCCGCTACGAGTCCACGCTGCGCTTCATCAACGGGCACGTCAAAACCATGCTGTCCGCGATCACCGGGCAATAAGGAAGTCCACGATGTCGATGTTCAATATCTTCAACGTCTCGGGCAGCGCCATCAGCGCGCAGCAGCAGCGCCTGAACGTGGTGGCCAGCAACCTGGCCAACGCCGACGCCGTGGCCGGGCCCGATGGCCAGGCCTACAAGTCGCGCCACATCCACTTCCAGACCGTGGCCATGGGCGACGCCGGCAGCGCCGGGGTGAAGGTGCAGACCATCACCGAGAGCGAGGCGCCCGGCCGCCGCGTGCACGACCCTTTGCACCCCAGCGCCGACGCCGAGGGCTACGTGACGCACTCCAACGTCAACCCGGTGGAGGAGATGGTCAACATGATTTCGGCCTCGCGTTCGTACCAGAACAACGTCGAGGTGATGAACACCGCCAAGAGCCTGCTGCTGAAGACGCTGCAGATGGGCCAGTGATTCCACACAGGGGCACCTTGCCATGATGTTTTCCAACCCGTTCGATCTCTCCGCCCTGGGCAACACGCCGGGCGCGTCCACCAAGTCCGGCACCACCGCCACCGGTGCAGAGGCCACGCAGGACCGGTTCCTCAAGCTGCTTGTCGCGCAGCTGAACAACCAGGACCCGATGAACCCCATGGACAACGCGCAGATGACGACGCAGATGACGCAGATCAACACCGTCGCGGGCATCGAGTCGCTCAACACCACGCTCAAGGGCATGGCCACGCAGTTCACGGCCATGCAGAACCTGCAGGGCCTGTCGCTGATCGGCCGCGAGGCCCTGGTGGAGGGCAAGACCTTCGGCTTCGACGGCACGGTCGGCAAGGCCGCGTTCCGCATCGATTCGCCCGCCGACAGCGTGCAGGTCGACGTGCTCGACAAGGCCGGCCAGGTGATCGACACCCTGGACTTCGGCGCGCTCACCGCGGGTCAGCACTCCTTCAACTGGGACGGCAGTGATTTCAACCCCAACGACGTGGCCAGCTACCGCGTGCGCGCCTCCAACGGCAACGCGCCCGTGGGCTCGTTCATGTACAGCCGCCTCACGGTGACCTCCGTCGGCATGAAGGACGGCCAGATGCAACTGCAGCTGCAGAACGGCAGCACGGTCGGCTACGACAAGATCACCACGTTCATGTAACCCGCGACTTCGAAACGCAAGGACACACCATGGCATTCCAGCAAGGACTCTCCGGCCTGAACAGCGCGAGCAAGAACCTCGACGTGATCGGCCACAACATCGCCAACGGCAACACGGTGGGCATGAAGTCCTCGCGCGCCGAGTTCGCCGAGGTCTACGCGAGCTCGGTCAACGCGGCGGGCGGCGTCAACATGGGCATCGGCGTGTCGGTCGCGGCCGTCACGCAGAGCTTCACCCAGGGCAACATCACCATCACCGGCAACGACCTGGACGTGGCCATCAACGGCGCCGGCTTCTTCGAGCTCACCATGCCCAACGGCAGCACGGCCTACAGCCGCGCTGGCATGTTCAAGCTCAACGACCAGGGGCAGATCGTCAACCATCAGGGCGCGCAGCTCATGGGCTACCCCACGGACCCCGAGGGCAACCGCCTGAGCTTCGACACGGTGCCGCTCACGCTGCCCACCAGCGCGCCCATTCCCGCGCAGCGCACCACCAACGTCACGGCCGAGTTCAACCTGGACGCGCGCGCCCCGGTGTGGAACAGCGTGACGCCACCCACGCCGCTGTCCGCTTATGGCACGTCCTTCGTGGCCTTCGACGACCAAGGCCTGGAGATCCCCGTGTCCATGGCCTTCCGCAAGGTGGGCAACAACACCTGGGAGGTCTACACCGGCGTCAACGGTGCCGACCCCGCCCTGTCAACGCCGTTCACGCTGACCTTCGATGACAACGGCGCGCTCGACCCGGCCACGGTGATCCCGCCGCTGACGGTCGCCTCGCCGAATGACCCGACGCTGACCTTCCCGGTCACCCTCGACTTCGTCAACGTCACCCAGACCGGCACCGCGTTCGGCGTGACCGAGCTCGACCCCGATGGCTACCGTCCCGGCCAGTTCCTGGGCCTGAAGATCGGCGAGAACGGTGTCATCACCGGCCAGTACTCCAACGGCGAGACGCGCGCGGCCGGCCAGATCGCGCTGGTGAACTTCCGCAACGCGCAAGGCCTGCAGCCCACCGGTGGCGGCAACTGGACGGCCACCTACGCCTCGGGCGACCCGCTGCGCGGCGAACCGGGCACCGGCAACTTCGGCGCGCTGCGCGCGGGCGCCACCGAGGACTCCAACGTCGACATCACCGCCGAGCTGGTGAACATGATGACCGCGCAGCGCGCCTACCAGGCCAACGCGCAGACCATCAAGACGCAGGACCAGGTGCTGAGCACGCTGCTGAACATGCGTTGAAGCCCTGCAGAGGAGAGGCGAAAGCGGTACCACCTTCGCCGTGAGCGAGGCAATGCCGCATCCGCAGTAGCGGTTGGTCTCCGGCAACAGGACGAGTGCGCGCCGCGCGCGGCGTGGCTAGCATGGCCGGCCCCGCCACTGCGTCCATCGCCCCATGACCGACACCACGCCCTCCTCGTTTCTCACCGACGTCGACCTGCCGTTCCCCCCCGCGCAGCGCCTGGGCGCCAAGGTCCAGTACTTCCACTTCCTGCCGCACGAGAAGTCATACACGGTCAACGTGTACTTCATCCGCCAGGCGCCCGATGCCGCCACCATCGACCGCGTGCTGCGCGAGTGCCTCGCGCTCGCGGCCGCCCACGATGGCCGCTTCATGATCAGCGGGGGCGCCTACCTGGCGTCGGGCGATGACATCGACGTGCATGGGCGCAAGGAGCTGCTGCCCTGGGGCAAGGACCGCTTCCTGTGCTTCGACGCGGATCTGCGCCAGATCGGGGTGCGCCGCTATGGCAAGAAGCACTTCGAGGAGAAGCAGGCGATCACCGGGGTCGGCGCCATCGGAACGGGTGACAAGGTGGACTATCCCGATCGCCCGGCCAACCCCGTGTACGAGGGCGAGGACATGGACGAATACGTCGACGACGCCACGGACACGCAGCGCGGCCTGGTCAGCGAATGGCTGTGGTACGGCTACTGCAGCTTCGAGAGCATCAATCGCTGGATCGATGAGAACCACGCCGCGGGCGATGGCTTCGACCTCCCGTGGATCAAGGCCTTCGCCGTGCGCGCGCTGGCCCGCAAGCGCGCCGCCGAGGCGCTTTGGCCCCAGGTCACCGACGTCGATCGCCTCCATCAAGCCTTCGAAAGGCTGCACGAGCAAGGCATTTGCGCCGTGCATTGGGCCGGCAACACCATGGCAGAGGGCGAGCAGGCCGTCTGGGACGCGATCGACGAAGCTTGCGCGGCCGGTGTGGCCGAAGACCACTACTGGGGCGTTTGCTTCTTCCACAGCCAGGACATGGATCGCGCGCTCCAGGGCGAGGGCCTGCGGATCGCCTTCAGCGGCGTCGAGGCCAACGATGAGGCCCAGACACTGCGCGTCGCGCACTTGATCTGCGAGACGTTGCAGCAGCACGGCCTCAAGACCGAATGGAACGGCAGTGCCAACACCCGCATCGACCTGCCCGCCCTGCGCTGGCAGCGCCGCACGCCGGTGTGACGACGCCCCCCGGGCGGCCCACGCGCCGCCCGCCGGCCCCCACCGCTGGGGCGCTGAAGCGAGGAATTGAACGGCGCGACCCACGCTGTTCCGGGCATTGCCCCCCCTCAAGAATTTTCACAATCCTTTCCAAGTCCTCATGGCCAGCGCTGCTGGCGCGAGCGGCGAGCGAAAGGATTTGGGTTGGACCGCTTCATCTACACCGCCATGACGGGCGCCAGCGCGGCGGCGCACCGCCAGCAGGTGCTGTCGAACAACCTGGCGAACGTCTCCACCACCGGCTTTCGCGCGGAGCTCTCCACCTTCCGCGCCGTGCCCATCCGGGGTGACGGCGCCAGCACGCGCGTCTTCGCGCTCGAAGCCACGGCCGGCCATTCCAGCCTGCCGGGCTCCATCCAGCAGACCGGCCGCAGCCTGGACATTGCCGCGCAGGGCGACGCCTGGTTCGCCGTGCAGGGCCTGGACGGCACCGAGGCCTACACGCGCGCCGGCGCGCTGCAGGTGAACGCCGAAGGCACGCTGGTCAGCGCCAGCGGCCTGCCCATGTTGGGCGATGGCGGCCCCATCGTGATTCCCGAGAACGCGCGCGTGGACATCGCTGCCGACGGCACCGTCAGCACGCGCGTGGGCAATGAGCCTGGCCAGGTGGCGGGCCGCCTGAAGATGGTGGTGCCCGACGCCGACACCCCGCTCAAGCGCGGCGAGGACGGCCTGTTCCGCGGCCCCGAGGGCAACCCGCTGCCCAACAGCGAAGTGGCGCGCCTGCACGACGGCGCGCTCGAAGGCTCCAACGTCAATCCGGTCGAGGCCATGGTCGGAATGATCGCGGCCTCGCGCCAGTTCGAGTACCAGATGCGCATGCTGCAGAACGGCGAGGGCAACGACCGCAGCGCCTCGCAACTGCTCAGCGCCAACGGCTGATCCGCCAGACCGCAGAGGACAAGACCATGATCAATTCCCTGATGACCGCCGCCACCGGCATGACCGCGCAGCAGACCCAGCTCGACGTCATCTCGCACAACCTGGCCAACGTGAGCACCAATGGCTTCAAGCGCTCGACCGCGGTGTTTGAAGACCTCATGTACCAGAACCTGCGCCAGGTCGGGGCCAACGCGGCCGAACAGGCCGAGCTGCCCACCGGTCTGCAGATCGGCCTGGGCGTGCGCACCGTGGCCACCAGCCGCAACTTCACGCAGGGCACGCCGCAGCAGTCGGGCCGCGCGCTGGACGTGGCCATCAACGGTGGCGGCTTCTTCCAGATCGAAATGCCCGACGGCACCACCGGCTACACGCGCGACGGCAGCTTCCAGATCGACGCCCAGGGCCGCCTGGTCACCAACAGCGGCTTGCCGCTCACCGCGGGCATCACCCTGCCGGCCGAGACCGAGAGCGTCACCATCTCGGCCGATGGCATCGTCAGCGCCAAGCTCGCGGGCCAGACCCAGCCGCAGCAGGTGGGCCAGATCGAGCTCGCCAACTTCATCAATCCCCCGGGCCTGGAGCCGCTGGGACAGAACCTCTACCGCGAGAGCGTGGCCTCGGGCGCGCCCATCGCCTCGGCGCCTGGCGCCACCGGCATGGGCCACCTCATGCAGGGCTACACCGAAGCCTCCAACGTGAACGTGGTGCAGGAACTGGTGGACATGATCAAGACGCAGCGCGCCTACGAAGTGAACTCGAAGGCCATCCAGACCTCGGACCAGATGCTGCAGAAGCTGTCGCAGCTGTGAATACGTCAACACCCCCGCGCCGCAGCGCGGCTTCCCCTCAAGGGGGCGGCGCCTGCGGCCCGGCAAAGCCGGTCCCGCGGCACCTCTGAGTCGCGGGTCGGCATTCGAAAGGAAGTGCGATGTTCCATCGTCTTGTCTCCTCAGCCCTCACGCTTGGCCTGGCTCTGCTGGTCAGCGGCTGCCAGACCCTGCGCAACGAACCGCAGGTCGAGCTGGTGCCGGCGCAGCCCATCCAGTACGTGCAGCAGGCGCCCGCGGTGGCGCCGGCGCCCACCGGCAGCCTGTTTCGCCCCGTCACCTACCGCCCTGCATTCGAAGACCCGCGCGCGCGGCTGCCAGGCGACACGCTCACCATCCAGATCACCGAACGGGTGAGCGCGAGCCAGAGCTCCTCGGCCTCGATCGAGCGCAGCGCGGACGCCTCGGCCAGCATCGACGCGATCCCGCTGTTCGGGGGCTCCGCGCCCTGGAACAAGGCCAACCTTGGCGCGCAGAGCGAGAACAACTTCTCGGGCGATGGCCGCACCACGAGCAACAACACCTTCACCGGCTCCATCACCGCCACGGTGCAGGAGGTGCTGCCCAACGGCCACCTGCGCGTGGTGGGCGAGAAGCAGATCGGCGTGAACGCCAACGTGGACGTGATGCGCTTCTCCGGCACGGTCGATCCGCGCCACATCCGACCGGGCAATGTGGTGGCCTCCACCCAGGTCGCCGACGCGCGCATCGAGTCGCGCAACCGTGGCGCGCAGGGTGAAGCCATGTCAATTGGCTGGTTGGCGCGCTTCTTTTTGAGCGTTCTGCCGTTCTGACCCCTACCCACAATGGGGCGAACCGCTTCCCTTGTTCGTTCCTGGTGCCTTTGACATGACTATCGTCCACTGCCTGCGCAACTTGATGCTGATCTGCTGCGCGTTGGCGAGCTTTTCCGCCGCCGCGCAAAGCGTGCGTGTGAAGGAGATCGCCGCGGTGCAGGGGGTGCGCAGCAACATGCTCACCGGCTACGGCCTGGTGGTGGGCCTGGACGGCTCCGGCGACCAGACCACGCAGATGCCTTACACCGGGCAGAGCCTGGCCAACTTCCTTCAGCAGTACGGGCTGACGCTGCCGCCCGGCGCGAACCCGCAGTTGAAGAACGTGGCCGCCGTCATGGTCACGGCCGAGCTGCCGCCCTTCGCGCAGCCGGGCCAGGCCATCGACGTCACGGTCTCTTCCATGGGCAATGCCAAGTCGCTGCGCGGCGGCACGCTCATCGTCACGCCGCTGCGCGGCGCCGACGGCGAGATCTACGCGCTCGCGCAGGGCAACCTCATGGTCGGTGGCGCGGGCGCCGCGGCCGGCGGCAGCAAGGTGCAGATCAACCACCTGAGCGCGGGCCGCATTCCCGGCGGCGGCCAGGTCGAGCGCGCGGTGCCCACGCCGCTGCACGCGGGCGGCACGCTGGACCTGGGCCTCAACAGCAACGACTTCCAGACCGCCAGCCGCGTCACCGACGCCATCAACAAGGCCCTGGGCGCCGGCACCGCCAGCGCCATCGACGGCCGCGTGGTGCGCCTGAACGCGCCCGCCGATCCCTCGCAGCGCGTGGCCTTCCTGGCGCGCGTCGAAGAGGTGCGCATCGAATCCAGCGTGCCCAGCGCGAAGGTGGTGATCAACGCACGCACCGGCTCCATCGTCATGAACCAGGCCGTCACGCTCGGCCCCGTGGCCGTGGCGCACGGCAACCTCTCGGTCAGCGTGAGCAGCACGCCCGTCATCAGCCAGCCCGCGCCCTTCTCCGGTGGCGAGACGGTGGTGCGCGAGCAGGCCAACATACAGATCAGCCAGGACAAGGGCTCGCTCATCCACATGGGCCCGGCCGCGCAGCTCAGCGAAGTGGTCAAGGCGCTCAACACCCTGGGCGCCACGCCGCAGGACCTGATCGCCATCCTGCAGGCCATCAAGGCGTCCGGCGCGCTCAACGCCGAGCTCGAAATCATCTGACGGCCATGATCGGCAGCAGCAGCTTCACCCCGCCCACCGGCCTGGCCGCCGACCCGAACGCGCTCAACGCGCTCAAGGGCTCGACGGACAGCAAGGCCGCGCTCAAGGAAGCCGCCAAGCAGTTCGAAGCCCTGTTCATGCGCGAGCTCCTCAAAAGCATGCGCGAGGCGACCGCCAAGAGCGGCATGCTGGACAGCGAGGGCGAGAACCTGGGCACCGACCTGCTGGACCAGCAGTTCGCGCAGCAGCTCACCGGCCTGCCAGGCGGGCTGTCCGAGGCCATCGAGCGCCAGCTCGCCGGCCGCATCGCCAATGGTGGTGCCGGCGCCGAGCCCCTGCCCGGCAGCGCCACGCCCAGCACCGTGGGCCGCGCCAGTGCGGGCGAACGCCAGACGGCCTTCGTGTCGAAGCACGGCGCCGCCGCGCAGGCCGTGGCGCGCGAGTCGGGCATTCCCGCCGCCTTCATGCTGGGCCAGGCCGGGCACGAGAGCGGCTGGGGCCGCGGCGAGATCCGCCACGCCGACGGCTCGCCCGCGCACAACCTGTTCGGCATCAAGGCCACGGGCGGCTGGACCGGCAAGGTCGCCGAGATCACCACCACCGAATACATCGACGGCGAGCCGCGCAAGGTGACGGCGAAGTTCCGCGCCTACGACTCCTACGAGGACTCGTTTCGCGACTACGCGCGCCTGATCGGCAACAGCCCGCGCTACGAGGGCGTGATGGAGCAACTGCACTCGGTGCAGGGCTTCGCCAAGGGCCTGCAGCGCGCCGGTTACGCCACCGACCCGTCCTACGCCGAGAAGCTCGGCCGGGCGATCAACACGACGCTGAGTCTGCAGCGCGCACAAGGCTGAGGGAGCCCACGACATGTCTTCGTTGAACATCGCCACCCGCGCGCTCAACACGAACCTCGCTGCGCTGCAGGTCATCGGCCACAACATCGCCAACGTCAACACGCCGGGCTATTCGCGCCAGAACGTGGTGCTCTCCAGTGCGGGTTACCAGTTCACCGGCGGCGGCTACTTCGGCAAGGGCGTGGAGATGAGCACGGTGGAGCGGGCCCACAACGAGTACCTGACGCGCGAGGCGCGCCAGACCGGCTCGGTGGCGGCGTCGGACGCGGCGCGGCTGGCCCGGCTGGAGCAACTCGAGACGGTGTTCCCCACCGGTGAAAAGGGCCTGGGCGTCGCGCTCAACGACATGCTCAATTCCTGGACCGATCTCACCTCGGCGCCGGGCAATTCGACCGCGCGCCTGGTGGTCATCGCGCGCGCCGACGAGTTCGCCAGCCGCTTGCGCGACAGCGCCGGCCAGCTCGACCTGCTGCGCAACTCGACGCAGCAGCAGGTGAAATCGATCACCGACGACATCAACCGCCTCGCGCAGGACCTGGCCAAGGTCAACCAGCGCATCGTCGAGACGGCGGGCACCGCGCACACACCCAACGACCTGTTCGACCAGCGCGACCAGTTGCTCGCCGAGCTGAGCCAGCGCGTGCAGATCAGCACCGTGCCCGGCGAGGCCGGTGCGGTCAACGTCTTCGTGGGCGGCAGCCAGCCGCTGGTGCTGGGATCGCAGGCCGCCAAGCTGGCCGCGCAGACCGATCCCATGGACAACTCCCGCATCAGCATCAACTTCGTGCAGGGCGGCGTGTCCTCGCCGCTGGCCGATGCGGCGCTGGCCGGCGGACAACTGGCCGGTGTGGTGCGTTTTCTCAACGACGACCTCGCCGCCGCGAGCAACCAGCTTGGTCGTATCGCGCTGGCCACGGCGACGATGATGAACGAGCAGCACGCCCTGGGCGTGGACCTGCAGGGCAACCCGGGCCAGAACTTCTTCGTGCCGCCCGCGGCCGCCCAGGGCATCGCGTCGCCGGCCAACGGCGGCACGGGCCAGATGAGCGCCGTGGTGAGCGACCCGCAAGCGCTCATCGCCTCCGACTACGAGGTGCGTGTGGAAGCCGGTGGCTTCAGCATCGTGCGCCTGAGCGACGGCAACACCACCAGCGTGGCCGCGCTGCCCACCGAGGTGGACGGCCTCAGCTTCCAGGTGGACGCGGCCGGCGCGCTGCCGGGCGACCGCTTCCGCATCCGGCCCTTCCAGGCCGCTGCACGCAACCTGCAGGTGGCCATCGACGCGCCCGAGCAACTGGCCGTGGCCAGCCCCGTCATGGTGACGCCGGCCACCACCAACTCGGGCAGCCTGAGCGTGGAGAAGCTCTACGCCGTCGAGAACTCGGCCAACCTCACCGATCCCGTCACCATCACCTTCAACGCCGACGGCAGCTTCAGCGCCACCGGCCTGGGCCCCGGCAACCCGCCGCCCGACAACCCCGGCCCGCCCCCGAGCTACAACTTCAAACCCGGTGAGCCCATCGTGCTCAACGGCTGGAGCATGACGCTGCGCGGCAATCCCACCGCGGGCGACAGCTTCTCCATCGGCGCTTCGCCGTCCAACGCCATTGCGCAGAGCGCGGGCAACGCCAACGGCATGCTCGCCCTGCGCGACCTCGCCACCTTCGATGGCGTGCCGCTGTCCGACGGATACGTCAGCCTGTTCTCCGACCTGGGCACGCGCGTGCAGGGTGCGCAGTTCGCGGCCGACTTCTCGGCCGGCGTGGCCACCGCGGCCGAACAGGCCCGTGCCAACGTGGCCGGCGTCAACCTCGACGAGGAAGCCGCGCGGCTGCTGCAGTTCCAGCAGGCCTATCAGGCCTCGGCCAAGTTCCTGCAGATCGCGCAAAGCACCTTCGACAGCCTGCTGCAAACCGTGGGACGCTGAACACCATGAGCTACCGCATCGCCACCGCCAACCAGTTCGACCGCACCATCGACCAGCTCGCCCAGCGCCAGTACGACCTGGCGAAGCAGCAGGAGCGCATCACCGCCGGCAAGCGCGTGATGAAGGCCAGCGACGACCCCGTGGCCGCCACGCTGGCCGAGTCGGCGCACAACCGCATGACGCGCGTGCAGGCCGACCTGCGCGCGCTGGAGGCCTCCAAGACCAGCCTGCAGCAGGCCGAGTCGGGCCTGGCCGAATCGGGCGAACTCATCCAGCGCGTGCGCGACCTGCTCGTGACCGCCGGCAACGCCAGCTTCTCCGACGCCGAGCGCGAGGACGTGGCGCGCCAGCTCGAGGGCCTGCGCGAACAACTGCTGGCCGTGGCCAACCGCACCGACAGCAATGGCCGCACGCTCTTCGGCGGCCTGGGTGGCGCGCCCACCCCCTTCGTGGACATCTACGGGCCCAGCGGCAACGGCGTGCAGTTCGAAGGCCAGCGCGGCCAACCCGCCGCGGGCAACGCGACCCTGCCGCAGTCGCTCGACGGCGACGCCATCTGGATGCGCATCCCGCAGGGCAACGGCACGTTCACGCTGGGCTTGCCCACCACCAACACCGGCGGCGTGAGCACCAGCCTGGGCCAGGTGACCGACGCGACCGCGCTCACGGGCGACAACTACCGTGTGGACTTCGCCGACGTCGGTGGCGTCATCCAGTACACCATCACCAACACCACCACCGGCACGCCGGTGGCGGGCCACGCGGGCGTGCCTTACGAGGCCGGCAAGACCGTGGCCTTCGACGGCCTGTCCTTCGAGATGAGCGGCCGGCCCGACGCGGGCGACCGCATCGATCTCGCGCCCACCACGGGCACGACCGACCTCTTCTCCGTGGTGCAGGGCGCGATCGATGCCTTGCGCTATCAGGGCGACGGCGAATCGGCCCAGCGCACGCAGGCCCTGGGGCGCGCCCTCACCGAGGTGGACGCGGGCCACGACCGCGTGCTGCTGGCGCGTGGCCGCGCGGGCGAATGGCTCAACCGGGCCGATTCGATGGACCTGCTGATGAACAACCGCAGCACCGACCTGGAGCTGGAAGAGTCGCGCCTGGTCGACCTGGACATGGTCAAGGGCATCTCCGACTTCAAGAACAAGGAACTCGCGCTCAACGCCGGCCTGCAGGCCTACGCCTCCGTGCAGCGGATGTCCCTGTTCGACTACATCAAATAACGCGCTGACACCCCGACATGCTGATGCCAGCACACACCGTCCTCGACAGCGTGGCCATGGCCTACGTGCCGCTGTGGAACCGCGCGCGCGAGCTGGCGGGCGTGCGCCTGTGCGTGCGCGCCATCCACCCCGAGGGCGTGGACGCCAGGCACCTGCTGGAAGCCATCGGCGAGGACTGGCCCGACGGCGCGCCGCCGCTGCTGCTGTCGCTGCAGTCGCCGCGCCTGCTGCAGCAGGCCCTGTCCTGCCCGCCGGTGCGCAACACCTTCCTGGAAGTGCCGGCTTCACTCTTTGGCGCGCAGGAAACGCTGGCCCGCCTGTCGCTGGCGCGGCGCAACGGCCACCTGCTGGTGCGCCACGGCGAGTGGAGCGCGCTGCACGGGTGGCCCACGCCCGGCGTCGATCACCGCAACCTCTTCACCATCACCCCGGACGACCGCCTTGCTCCCATGCCCGGCCAGATGGTGGAGGGCGTGGACACGCAGGAGCGCCTGCGTTTGGTGCTGGACCAGGCTCAGGCCGCCGCCGTGCTCGGCTGGCCCGCGGCCGACGTGCTGCGCGCGCACAAGCGCCAGCCATTGAGCTACGACCCGCGCGTGGTGCAGCAGGTGCTGCTGGCCATCGACGACGAGGAATGTTCGGTGGAATACCTGGAGCGGCTGGTGCGCCAGGACCCGGTGCTGGTCTACCGCATCCTCATGCTCGTCAACTCCGCGGCCTACGGCCTGCGGCGCGAAATCGGCTCGCTGCGCCACGCCATCATGATGCTGGGCTTTCGTGAGCTGGGCCGCTGGCTCATGGAGCAACTGCCCGAGGCCGAGCCCGACGTCGACCTGCAGCCCGTGCGCTACGCCATGGTGATGCGCGCGCGCCTGGCCCACCACCTGCTGGCCACCGGCTCCGACGACCTGCTGCGCGCCGAGGTCTACATGACCGCGCTGCTCTCGCAGCTCGACCAGTTGCTGCACCAGCCCCTGTCCGACCTGCTGCACCGCCTGCCCCTGGCCGGCCGCGTGACCGACGCCGTGCTGCGCCACGACGGGCCGTACTTCTCGCTCATCGACCTCTCGCGTGCGATGGGCGACCCCGAGCGCCTGGACCGCATGGAGACCCTGTGCCGCCGGCACGAGCTGACGCTGGAACAGGTGAACCGCGCGCTGCTGCGCATGCTGGCGACGAGCCGCGACCATGCGAACAAGCGATCGGAGCGCTTGACGCACTGAGGCGCGGCGGCCCCGCCGGTGGCCTGGGCGTTGATACAGTGCACGGCTCGTCCATGAACCGTGTTGCACTTCCTTCACCACGCGTTGTGATCGTCGGCTCCAGCTGCGCCGGCAAGTCCACCTTTGCCCGAGCGCTTGCCGTATCGCGCGGCTGCCCGGCGATCGAACTGGACGAGCTCTTTTGGTCGCCAGACTGGAGGCCCAAGCCGACGGCCGAATTTCTGCGCCTCGTCAGCGAGGCCACATCCGGCGATCGCTGGGTGGCGGCGGGCAACTACGGCCTGGCGCGCGACGCGCTCTGGGGCCGCGCCACCACCATCGTGTGGCTCAACTTCGGCTTGCCGCGGGTGTTCTGGCGCGGCCTGCGGCGCACCGTGGCGCGCGTGGTGTCGGGCGAGGAGCTGTTCCACGGCAACCGGGAGTCCTTTCGCCGGTCGTTCCTGTCGCGCGACTCCATCCTCTGGTGGATCCTCACCACCTTTCACCGGCGCCAGCGCGAGTTCGAGGCCTTGCGCGACGCCGGTGCGTTCGCCCACCTGCAGTGGCACGAGGCGCGCCACCCGCGCGAGGCGCACGCTATCCTGCGGCGCTTGCGTGACACGCCGTGACCGCCCGACACCGCCCATGACGTCCACCGTTGTCCGCCTCACCGAAGCAGCGAGCCTAGGTGAGGGTCAGGACGTCGTATTCGCCCAGGGCCTGCAGCTTGCCCTTGAGGTAGTGGTGTTCATTTGATCCCAGTACGCGTTTTACGTCGCGGTCCGGCTGGCGCATCCGTTCGAACTCCCGAATCGGATACACCTGATGGGGCGGTGGCACCCAGGGGTCGCACACCACGGCATGGGGGCCCCAGGTGCTCATGTCTTTCAAGTCGGCCCCGTCCGCGATGCCGATGACCACCAAGGCGTGGTCACCGCCGATCAGATCGCACAAGTGCACCCTTGTGTGAGGGGGCAAATGTTCAAGCAGATAGCAGTAGGCGCACGCGGCCTGCTCGGAGCAGGTGCCGAATTTGTTCTTGAGCAGCGTTGCGCTTCGGAACTTCGCCATCGTTGCCGTCGGCACCTGGATCGCGCTGTTCCCGGACTCGTCCGTCGTTTGAACGAAAGGAACCGTCCCATCCTTTAGGGCTTCGGCGAGGAGGTCGTTCGTCTCTATGCGATTCCTGACGAACATATCGTGAACTTGTTGCGGCTCGGCCTTGGCGTCGTGCGCGGCGTTGGATCCATGGGCGAGTTGGGCCTTCACGTGAAGACAAGCCTTTTGGGCCCACATCATGTGGTCGCCTGTCGGCCCTTCCTGTTCGATCCTGGCGATGGCTTCCTTGCGTTGGGTCTCCTGCAAGCTGCGTTCTTTCAACAGGTGTTCTTTGTTCACGTGGATCGCTGGCCGGTATGAATTGCTGCGGACTCTCATGGGAAATGCTCGAGGTGTGTGGTTTTTTTGATCGCCCTGGACGCACGAGTGAGGGGAACTGTGAGCCCCAGGGACTGCGAGATCCGGTGTAGGTAGCGTGCGTGCGCCGTGGGTTCGTGGCCAGATGACCGCCAGCCGAATGGCGCTCTGGCCAGGCGCTCCTTCGCGCTGATCCTGCGCAGCAGGAGGCCGCTGTCCCGCGGGCAATGCGAGGTTGCGGCAGCCTGGCTGAGCGGCCCCCTTCAGTTGGGCATGACATCATCGGGAATGCCCTCGACTTCCCTTGTCGTTCCCCTGGCCGAAGCCCACTTCCACCAACTGCACGCGGTGCTCGACGAGGTCGCACGCGAGAAGCGCTACCTGGCGATGCTGCAGGCGCCGCCGCGTGAGCAGACCTTCGCCTTCCTGCGCGAGAGCCTGAGCAACCGCAACCCGCATGTCGTGGCCTTGCTGGATGGGCAGGTGGTGGGCTGGTGCGACGTGCTGCCCGTGTTCGGCGAGGCGCGGCGCCACGTGGGTACCCTGGGCATCGGCCTGGTGCGGCGCGCGCGCCACCGGGGTCTGGGCCGCGCCCTGCTGGAGGCCGCCATCGCGGGGGCCTGGGTCAAGGGCCTCGCGCGCATCGAGCTGACGGTGCGCGCCGACAACCACAACGCCCGCGAGCTGTACGAGCGCCTGGGTTTCCAACACGAAGGCCGCCAGTACGGCACCTTCCAGGTGGATGGCGAGACCTTCGATAGCCACGCCATGGCGCTGCTGCGCGACGGACCCCGCTGAGCCCTACCATCGAGCCCATGCCCGAACCCACCCGCCACACCCGCGCCCTGGTCCTGTTCTCCGGCGGCCAGGACTCCACCACCTGCCTCGCGCACGCGCTGGCGCGCTTCGACCACGTCGAGACCATCGGTTTCGACTACGGCCAGCGCCACCGCGTGGAGCTCGACGCGCGCCTGGTCGTGCTGCGTGAACTGCGCTCGGCCTTTCCCGACTGGGCCGCGAAGCTCGGCGACGACCACGTGCTCGACCTCGCGGTGCTGGGCGCCGTGTCCGAGACCTCGCTCACGCGCGACATGGCCTTTCGCATGGAGGCCAACGGCCTGCCCAACACCTTCGTGCCGGGGCGCAACCTGCTCTTCCTGACGCTGGCCGCGGCGCTGGCCTATCGGCGCGGGCTGTCGGTGCTGGTCACCGGCGTGTGCGAGACCGACTTCTCCGGCTACCCCGACTGCCGCGACGACACCATGAAGGCCATGCAGCTCGCGCTGTCGCTGGGCATGGACCAGCGCTTCCTGATCGACACGCCGCTGATGTGGATCGACAAGGCCGACACCTGGCGGCTGGCGCGCGAACTGGGCGGCGAGGCGCTGGTCGGTCTCATCGTCGAGCACACCCACACCTGCTACCTGGGGGACCGCGAGCACCGCCACGACTGGGGCTGGGGTTGCGGGCAATGCCCGGCCTGCGAGCTGCGCGCGCGCGGCTGGGCCGCCTACCGCGAAGGAGTGTCAACATGAGCGCGATGACCATCCGCCGCGACGACCTGCGCGGTCCCGAGATCCGCGCGCTGCTGGAGGAGCACTTGGCGCACATGCGCGCCATCTCGCCGCCCGACAGCGTGCACGCGCTCGATCTGGACCGCCTGCGCCGCCCCGAGATCGCCTTCTGGACCGTGTGGGATGGCACCGATCTGCTCGGCTGCGGTGCGCTCAAGCGCCTGGGTGAGCACGACGGCGAGATCAAGTCCGTGCGCACCGCTACGCGCCACCAGCGGCGCGGCGTGGCGCGCGCCATGCTTGAGCACATCCTGGCGCACGCGCGCGCCGATGGCGTTCAGCGGCTGTGGCTGGAAACCGGATCCACCGAGCACTTCATCGCCGCGCGCACGCTGTACGCGGCCTTCGGCTTCGTGCCTTGTGGGCCGTTCGCCGACTACCGGGAAGACCCGCACAGCGCGTTCATGCGGCTGGATCTGTGACCACCGTGCACAGGGTGGTCAGGCGGCAGGCGGCGCTCAGGCCTCGCCCAGCCGCTCCTCCAACCAGCGCCGCAGCGCCTGCAGCGCTGGCGTTGCCCGCCGCCGGCTCAGGCGGGTGAACCAGTAGCGGCCCACCGCCACCTCCACGTCGAACAGGCGCACCAGCCGGCCGGCCTGCAGGTCGCGGCTGAACAGGCGCAGCGGCAGCAGGGCCACGCCCGCACCTTGCGCGGCGGCGTCGGCCAGCAGCAGAGACGAGTCGAACTGCGGCCCGGTGAGCAGCGGCGCGCGCACGCCCGCGGCCTCGAACCAGGCGGGCCACTCGTCGCCGCGGTAGGAGCGCAGCAGGGTCTCGCGGCCCAGGTCGGCCGGGGTGCGGATGCGGTGCGCGAGCGCCGGGGCGCACACCGGCGCCAGGGGGGTGTCCATCAGTGGCACGGCCTCGCAGCCGGGCCAGTTGCCGTCGCCGAAGCGGATGGCGGCGTCCAGGCCCTCGGCCGCCAGATCCACGCGGTTGTTGTGGGTGAACAGGCGCAACTCGATCAAGGGGTGGCGGGCCTGGAAATCGCGCAGGCGGGGCAGCAGCCAACCCACCGCGAAGGTGCCCACCACACCGATCGACAGCACCTCGCGGCGCTGACGCGTCTGCAGGCTGGCCAGCGTGGCGCCCATGCGCTCGAAGGCATCGCTCAGCACGGGCAGCAGGGCCTGGCCTTCGTCCGTCAGCGCCAGGCCACGCGGCAGGCGGCGGAACAGCCGGCGGCCCAGGCGGTCTTCGAGCTTGCGCACGTGCTGGCTGACGGCGGTCTGGGTGAGGTGCAATTCCTCGGCCGCGCGGGTGAAGCTGAGGTGGCGGGCCGAGACTTCGAAGGCGCGCAGGGCGTTGAGGGGCAGGTCCATGTCTGATAGAAGTTTTTGTTGGGTCTGGTGGAGATTATTTCCGTTTGAGCGAGGCGAAGGAGCTCTTTAGCATCCGCCCACCTTTCGCTCATTACCCAGGAGATCAAACCATGCAAAGACGAAAGTTCCTCAACGCCACCGGCGGCCTGGTCACGCTCACGAGCTTTCTGAGCCCGAAGTTTGTCTGGGGTCGAACCGAGATGCCCGAGCTCGACGCGGCTGTGCGCGGCCTGGAAGCCACGTCCCAAGGGCGACTGGGCGTGCATTTCCTCGACACCGCCGATGGCCGCGAATGGGGTTACCGCAGCGACGAGCGCTTCCTCATGCTCAGCACCTTCAAGACACTGGCCTCGGCGCTGGTGCTCCAGCGCGCCGACGAGGGCAAGGCGCCCTTGAGCAAGCGCGTGCGCTACCGCCAGCGCGATCTCGTGCAATGGTCGCCGGTGACCGAGAAGCACGTGGGCGGCCAGGGCCTGAGCCTGGCGCAGCTCTGCGAGGCCACCATCACCACCAGCGACAACACCGCGGCCAACCTGATCCTGCGCGAGGTGGGTGGCCCCGCCGCGCTGACGGCCTTCCTGCGCCGCGTGGGCGATCCGGTCACGCGCCTGGACCGCCTGGAGCCCGAACTCAACGAGCCCTCGCCCGGCGAGGACCTGGACACCACCACGCCGCGCGCCATGGCGCGCACCCTGCGCACGCTGCTGCTGGGCGAGGCGCTGTCGCCGGCCTCGCGCGCGCAACTCGCGGCTTGGCTCAAGGCCAACACCACGGGCGGCAAGCGCCTGCGCGCGGGTGTGCCGCCGAGCTGGGGCATCGGGGAAAAGACGGGCACCGCCGGCCCGAGCGCGAACGACGCGGGCATCGTCTGGCCGCCGGGGGCGGCACCCATCCTGGTGAGCGCCTATCTGGCGGACAGCCCGGCGGGCGCGGAGGTCCGCGAGCGCACGCTGGCCGGCGTGGGCCGGCTGCTCGCGGCCTGGTGAGTGGTGAAGCCGCGCCTCAGCCCGTGGCCACGCGGTAGCGCGGGCCGTCTCCGCCACCAGGCTCGAGCACCCAGCGCCGCGCGTGGTATGCCGCCACCCCGGGCCGGTGCGCGATGGACACGATGGCGCCGTCCTGCGCCTTCACCAGGGCCTGCAGGCGCTCGTAGAGCGTGGCCTCGGCCGCTTCGTCGAGCGCGCTGGTGGCCTCGTCGACGAACAGCCAGCGCGGCTGCTTGAGCAGGGCGCGCGCGATGGCCAGGCGCTGCTGCTCGCCACCCGAGAGCTTCTGGCCCCAGGCGTCGTGCTCGTCGAGCCGGGCCACCAGGTCGGGCAGCAAGGCGTCGCGCAACGCGGCCTGCAGCTCCTCGTCGCGGTAGCGCTCGGCGGGTTCGGGGTAGGCCAGGGCGTCGCGCAGGCGGCCGTTGGGGAAGTAGGGCCGCTGCGGCAGGAACATGGCGCGCGCGCTGAAGTCGGCCGGCAGGCGCAGGCGGCGCTTCGCCCAGGGCCAGATGCCCGCCAGGCCACGGAACAGCGTGGACTTGCCGCTGCCCGAGGGGCCTTGCACCAGCACCGAATCCCCGGCCGCGATGCGCGCGCCGTGCACCGCGAGCAGCGCGGCGCCGCCGGGCAGGGCGAGGTCCAGTCCGTCGAGCGCAATGGCGTCCTCGGCGTTGGTCTCGCTGGCGGTGGCCTGGTCGTCGGCCTGCAGGGCGGCGAAGCTCTCCTCGAAGCTGGTGAGGCGGTCGGTGGTGGCGCGCCAGGTGGCGAGCTGCTGGTAGTTTTCGACGAACCAGGACAGCGCGGTCTGCACGCGGTCGAAGGCCGAGGCGATCTGCATCAGCTCGCCGAGCTGGATGGCGCCACTGAAAAAGCGCGGCGCGGCCACGATGAAGGGGAACACCACGGCGGCCTGGCCGAAGCCTGTGCTGAACCAGATCAGGCGTTTCTGCGCGCGGATGAGCTGCAGGTAGTTGCGCAGCACGTCGCCGAAGCGCAGGCCGAGCTGGCGGCGCTCCACGGTCTCGCCTTTGTCCAGCGCGATCGATTCGCTGTACTCGCGCACACGCACCAGGTGGTGGCGGAAGTCGGCTTCAAAACGCTGCTGCTGGAAGTTGAGCGCGATCTGCGGGCGGCCGATGTAGTGCGTGATGACGCTGCCTGCCACGCAGTAGATCACCGCCATCCAGACCATGAAGCCCGGGATGTCGTAGGACTGCCCCTGGAACGTGAAGCCGAAGCTGCCCGACAGCGTCCAGAGGATGCCGATGAAGCTGAGCAGCGTGACCACCGCGTTGAGCAGGCCCATGGACAGGCCCACGGTGTAGCTGGTGAAGAGGTTGATGTCCTCGGCGATGCGCTGGTCCGGGTTGTCGGGCGGCGCGGCCTCGCCGCGCGCGTAGCGCGCGAGCTCCATCTGGTAGAAGCGGTGGCGCTGAAGCCAGCGGTCCAGGTAGTGGTGCGTCATCCACTCGCGCCAGCGCATCTCCAGCAATTGCGTGAGGTAGAAGCGGTACACCGCGATGACGATGAAACCGAAGGCGAGGTAGGTGAAGCGGCCGAGTTCGCGCCAGAAGACGGCGGCGTCCTTGTTCTGCAGCGCGTCGTAGAACACGCGGTTCCACTCGTTGATGAGCACCAGCATGTAGACCGCGCCGAGGTTGAGCAGCACGATGGCCAGCAGCAGGCCGCGCGCCTTCCACTTGTCTTCGGAATGGAAGTAGGGCGCCGACAGGCGCCAGGCCTTGCCGGCGAATTCGCGGAAGGCGCGCCACTTGCTGATCCTGGGTTCGGTCATGGGAGGACTCCGGCGGCGAGGGCCGCGATCTCGACGGTGAGGCGGTGCTGGCCACCGGGTGGCAGCCTGAGGGTGTCGTCGCCCGCGTTGGCGGTCTCGACGCAGACGAAGCGCTGGTGCGTGTCGGGGCCCAGGTCGCTCATGGTGGCGGCGAGTTCCGCGCCCGGGTTCCACAGCACGGCGGTGCGGCTGCCTTCGCTGCGCAGGTCCAGGGTTCGGCCACCGGCCGCGCCGAGCAATTGAAGCCGCGCGGGGACCGGTTGGTAGATGCGGTCGAGCCGGCCGTGGAAGCGCAGGGGTTCACCGCTGGCCTCGCCACGCGCGGCGGCGCCGGGCAGTTGGTCTATGAAGCCGCTGCCCTCCAGGCCCAGTACCCGCACGGTGTCGATGTGGTCCACCGCGAAGTAGCTGTGCAGGGCCTGGGTGATGGTGAAGGCGGTGTCGCCGGTGTTGCGCGTGCTCAGGCTCAGCCGCAGCGTGCGGCCCACGCGAATGTCCAGCCGCAGCTCGAAGGCGTGCGGCCACAGGGCACGCGTGGACGGATCGTCGTTGAGGGCCAGGGTGAGCCGCGTGGTGCCGTCGCTGTCGTCGGTGTGCTGGCGCAGCGCCCAGGGCCGTTGCCGCGCGAAGCCGTGCGCCGGACGGCCCTGGGCCTCGGGGTCGGGGCCGAACCAGGGCCAGCACACGGGCACGCCGCCGCGGATGGGTTGGCCGGGCTCGAAGCGCGCGCGCGGGCTCAGGAACAGCCAGTCGGGCTGGCCGTGCGGCTGGAAGGACAGCAGCTGCGCGCCCTGCAGCGACACCTGCGCGCGGGCCAGCGGGTTGTTCACCTCCAGGACCGGCAGGCCGCCCGGGCCGGCCACGGGGCACACGGTGGCGGGGGCGGGGCGGTCGGGGCGCTGCACGGTGGGTGCGCTCAGGGGTTTGAAATGCCCGAGGCCACGTGCCCCGCCGGCACGTGCTGCGCGGCGGATTCGATGTGGCCGGTCTGGTCGTCGAAGAAGAAGTCGGGCTCGAACTCGCGCAGGAATTCGCCCTTGGGCAGACCGCCGAGGAACATGGCCTCATCCACATCGATGTTCCAGTTCATCAGGGTGCGGATGGCGCGTTCGTGCGCGGGCGCGCTGCGGGCGGTGACCAGCGCGGTGCGCACGCGCATGAGCGGCGTGCCCTCGCTCTGCAGGCGGTGCAGGGCTTCAAGCAGGGGTTTGAACGGACCGCCTTCGAGCGGGGTGGTGGCCTTGCTCGATTCGTGCGTCTGGAAGGCCGAGAGGCCCTGCGCCTGATAGACGCGCTCGGCCTCGTCGGAGAAGAGCACGGCGTCGCCGTCAAAGGCGATGCGCACCTCGTGCGGGTGGGCGTCGCTGGCGCGCACCGAGGTGGGGTAGACCTGCGCGGCGGGCACGCCGGCGTCGAGCGCGGCGCGCACGTCGGCCAGGTGGGCCGAGAGGAACAGGTTGGCGCGCAGCGGGCGCAGGTAGCGCCAGGGCGGCTGCCCGCGCGTGAAGCTGCCGCGCTGGATGGGCAGGCCGTAGTGCTGGGCCGAGCGGAACACGCGCATGCCCGAGACCGGGTCGTTGCGCGAGAGGATCACCACTTCCACGCGCTGGGCGTGGGCGTCGTTGAAGGCGAGCAGCTTGTGCACGAGAGAGAAGGCCACGCCGGGTGCGGCGGGCGTGTCCAGGCGTTCCAGCTGCAGGCGCATGTAGGCCTTGTCGTCGCCCTGTTCGAAGATGCGGTTCTCTTCTTCGAAGTCGAACAGGGCGCGGGAGGAGATGGCAACGACGAGCTTGCCGTCCAGGGTGACGGGCATGTTCAGGTGACGAGTTGGTTGAGCTGGATGATCGGCAGCAGCACCGCCAGCACGATGAGCATGACGATCAGGCCCATGCCCACGATGAGCAGGGGTTCCAGCACCGTGGCCAGGGACATGGCGCGGCGCTGCACCTCGGCGCCGAGCTGGTCGGCCGCGCGCTGCAGCATCTGCGGCAACTGGCCGGTCTGCTCGCCCAGGCGGGCGAACATGCTCAGCAGCGGCGGAAAGCGCTTCTTGGCCGCCAGGGCCGAGGCCAGCGGCGCGCCTTCGCGCACGCGCACCAGGGCGTCGAGCGCGTCTTCGCGCAGGGCGCGGTTGTTGAGGGTTTCGGCGGCCGTCTGCAGCGCGCGCAGGATGGGCACGCCCGAGCCGGCGAGCATGGCCAGGGTGCCGGCGAAGCGCGTGGCGTTGAAGCCGCGCGCCAGGCGGCCGAGCACGGGCAGGCGCAGCACGGCGGCGTCCATGCGCAGGCGCACCGACTCCTGCCGGCGCGCGAACACCAGGCCGATGATGGCCAGCGCGAGCACGGCCAGCACATACCAGCCCCATTCGCGCACGAAGGCGCTGATGCCCATCATGATCACCGTGAGCGTGGGCAAGGCGCGTTCGCTGCCCTCGAACACGCCCGCCACCTGCGGCACCACGTAGCTCACCAGGAACACCACGATGACGATGGCCACGAGCGTGACGATGGCCGGGTACAGGGCCGCGGCGATGAGCTTGTTGCGCAGCGCCTCGCGGCCTTCCAGGTCGTCGGCCAGGCGCTCCAGCACGGTGCCGAGCTGGCCGCTTTGTTCACCGGCGGCCACCACGGCGCTGTAGCTGGCGGAGAACTCGCGCGGGAACTGCGCCAGCGCGCGCGCGAAGGCCGAGCCCGCGTTGACCTCGCTGCGCAGCGTGGCGACCAGGTTGCGCAGCTTGTCGTTCTCGGCCTCGTCGGCCAGGGCGCTGAGGGCGCGCTCCAGCGGCATGCCGGCGGCCACCAGGCCGGCGAGCTGGCGCGTCCACACGCCCAGTGCCGTGGCGTTGAACACGCGGCCGCCCCAGAGCGTGACGTTGAGGCCTTTGCCGCCGCCACCACCTTGCCCGGCCTGCGCCGCGGGCTCCACCGCCAGCGGCACCAGCGAACGCGCGCGCAGCATGCCGCGCGCGGCGCGCGCGGTGTCGGCGTCGATCACGCCCTTGTGCGTGTCGCCGTTGGCGTCGACGGCTTCGAAGGTGTAGGCGGGCATGCGAAAACCGCTATTCGCGCGTCACTGACATCACCTCTTCCACCGAAGTCACGCCCGTTTCGATCAGGCGCTGGCCGTCCTCGCGCATGGTGCGCATGCCGGCCTTCTCAGCGGCGGCGAACAGGCGGCTTTCGGCGGCGCGCTGGTGCACCAGGGCTCGGATCTGGTCGTCGGCCACCATGAGTTCGTAGATGCCGGTGCGGCCCTTGTAGCCGCTGTGGCTGCAATGCTCGCAGCCCACGGGGTGCCAGCGGCCTTGCGCGTCCTGGCGACGGCAGTGCACGCAGAGCTTGCGCACCAGGCGCTGTGCCAGCACGCCCAGCAGCGAACTGCTGAGCAGGAAGGGCTCCACGCCCATGTCGGTGAGGCGGGTGACGGCGCTGGGCGCGTCGTTGGTGTGCAGCGTGGCCAGCACCAGGTGGCCGGTGAGCGAGGCCTGGATGGCGATCTGCGCGGTCTCGTGGTCGCGGATCTCGCCGATCATGATGACGTCCGGGTCCTGCCGCAGGATGGCGCGCAGGGCCTTGGCGAAGGTCAGCTCGATCTTGGGGTTGACCTGCGTCTGGCCGATGCCGGGCAACTCGTATTCGATCGGGTCCTCGACCGTCATGATGTTCTGGCGCCCGGCGTCCAGGCGCTGCAGGCAGGCGTAGAGCGTGGTCGTCTTGCCCGAGCCGGTGGGGCCGGTGACGAGGATGATGCCGTGCGGCTGTGTGATGAGCCGCAGGAAGCGCGCGAGCACGTCGCCCTGCATCCCCACGGACTCCAGGTCGAGCTTGCTCTCGCTCTTGTCGAGCAGGCGCAGCACGGCGCGTTCGCCGTGCGCGCTGGGCAGGGTGGAGACGCGCACGTCCACCGCGCGCGTGCCGATGCGCAGGCTGATGCGGCCGTCCTGCGGCAGGCGTTTCTCGGAGATGTCGAGCTCGGCCATGATCTTCAGGCGCGAGATCAGCGCCGCGTGCAGGGCGCGGTTGGGCTGCACCACCTCGCGCAGCGTGCCGTCCACGCGGAAGCGCACGCTGGAGTGGCGCTCGAAGGGCTCGATGTGGATGTCGCTGGCGCCGTCGCGCGCGGCCTGCGTGAGCAGGGCGTTGAGCATGCGGATGATGGGCGCGTCGTCGGCCGTCTCCAGCAGGTCCTCGATGGCCGGCAGCTCCTGCATCATGCGGCTGAGGTCGGCGTCGCTCTGCACTTCGCTCACCACGGCGGCGGCGCTGCCTTCGCCCTGCGAGTAGGCGGAACTGATGCGCTGGCGCAGCAACTCGCCGTCTTCCCATTGCAGGTCGAGCAGGGGGTGCGTGCGCAGGATCTCGGACAGCGCGGACAGGCGCTTGGCCTGGGCCTGGGCGTCGGGCGCGGGCGTGCGGCTGCCCACCAGGGTGAGCCGGCCCGCGTCTTCCTCCAGCAGCCAGTGGTGCTCGCGCGCGAAGGCGTAGGGCAGCGGGTACTTCATGGGCGCGGCCTCACTGCGTGGGCGCGGGCGCCGGTGCCGGCGCGGCGGCCGGTGGCGTGGCCGGCGGTGTGGCCGCGGGCACGGTGTTGGGCGAGCCCTCGGGCGCACCGAGCGGCGTGGGGCGCGGCGCCTGGCGCACGTAGGGCAGGGCCTGAGGGCCCAGCACCGGGGTCTCGTTGATCTTGAGCACGCTGCTGGGCGTGGGCTGCAGTTCGCGCTGGATGGCGCGCATCTGCTCGTAGCGGTCGAGCGCGAGGTTGGCGGTGTCGCGTTCGTCGCGCAGCACCACCGGGCGCAGGAAGACCATCAGGTTGGTCTTGCGGCGGCTGCGCGTCTCGCTGCGGAACAGTCCGCCGAGCACGGGCACGTCGCCCAGGCCGGGCACCTTGTCCTGGTTCTGCGCGTACTCGTCCTGCAGCAGGCCGCCGAGCACCACGATGGCGCCGTCGTTGACGAGCACGGTGCTTTCGATGCTGCGCAGGTTGGTGATGAGGCCGGTGCTGGAATTGACCGAGGCCGGCGCCACGCTGCTCACCTCCTGGTAGATGGTCAGCTTGATGGTGCCGTTCTCGCTGATCTGCGGCTTCACGCGCAGGGTGATGCCCACGTCCTTGCGCTCGATGGTCTGGAAGGGGTTGACCGAGCCGTTGTTGCCGCCGCCGGTGTTGGTGAACTGGCCGGTGACGAAGGGCACGTTCTGGCCGATGACGATCTTGGCCTCTTCGTTGTCCAGCGTGAGCAGGTTGGGCGTGGACAGGATGTTGCCGGCGCCGTTTTCCTGCAGGAAGCGCGCGAGGAACCCCAGCACGTAGACGCCGTTGGTGCGGCGCGCGAGGCCGATGTTGAGACCGGTGGCCGGCGCCGTCTCGCCTTGCGCGAGGCTGAAGATGTTGCGCCCGCCTTCGCCGAAGTTGGTGCCGAGCAGGCCGATGACGCGGTCGCCGGAGCTGCCCGAGGCGCCTTGCCACTGGATGCCGAACTCGGCGGCCTTGTCGTCGTTGACCTCGGCGATGAGGCTTTCCACGTAGACCTGGGCGCGGCGCGAGTCGAGCTGGTCGATGACGGCGCGCAACTGGCGGTACAGCGGCTCGGGCGCGCTGATGATGAGCGAGTTGGTGGCCGGGTCGGCCTGGATCATGCCCCCGGTGGAGGGCTGGGCGCTGGCCGCCACGGGCGTGCTGGCGGCGCTGCCCATGCCGCCCCCTGTGTTGCCGCCGGTGAGGTTGATGGCCGTGGTGCTGGCGCGCGAGAGGTTGCCGCCGTTGGCCGTGCCGCCCCCGCCGCCCAGGCTGCCGCCGCCGCCTCCACCGCCGTCGCCGGCCGCGATGGCCGCGCGCAGCGTGGTCGCCAGCGACACCGCGTCGGCGTTCTTCAGGTAGACCACGTGGATGTTGCCGCTGGCTGCCACGGCCGAGGGCTGGTCGAGCCGCACCACGAGCGACTTGACCAGGGCCAGGCGCGCCGGGTTGGCCGCGCGCAGCACCAGGGCGTTGCTGCGCGGCTCGGCCACGATGGTGGTGCGAAAGGACGCGTCGCCGGCACCGGCGCCGCCGGCCGCGCCGCCCGCGGCGGTGGGGTCGATCAGGCGCTGGATCAGCGGCACGATGTCGGCCGCCACGGCGTGCTGCAGCGGGATGATCTCGATGTCGCTCGCGCCGGGCACGTCGAGCGCCGCGACGATGCGGCCGATGCGCTGCAGGTTCTCGGCGTAGTCGGTGATGACCAGGGAGTTGTTGCCCGGGTTGACGTTGATGGTGTTGTTGGGCGGGATCAGCGGGCGCAGCACGGGCACCAGGTTGTTCGCGTTCTCGTGGTTGAGGCGGAAGATCTGGGTGACCACGGTGTTGGACGCCGGCAGCGCGGAGACGGCGCCCGCGCTCACCACATTGCCCTGCAGCTTGGCGTCGGCCTCGGGCACGATCTTGTAGAGGCCGCCGGTGTCCACCAGCGCGAAGCCCTGCAGCCGCAACGCGGCGGCGAACTGGTTGAGCGCGGCGGCCGGCGCCACGGGCCGGTCGGTGGAGAGGTTGATGGTGCCGCGCACGCGCGGGTCGACCACGACGCTGCGGCCGGTGATGGTGGCCATGGTGCGCGCCACCGCCTCGATCTCGGCGCCCACGAAGTTGAGCGTGACGGGCTCGGACGGCCGGTTCTGCGCGGAGGCCGTGGGCGCGCCGGTCAGGCTCAGCGCCAGCGTGCAGGCCAGCGCGAGTGCGCTGCGGCGGCCGGCCAGGGGGGTGAGGGCAAACATGATGGCGATCCTACGTCCAGGGCGTGCTCACACTACTTTTTCAAGTGCGAACGGGGTGAGAACAGCGCCAATCTAGGCGCATGACGACGGCCAGGCTGGGTGCCTGGCCTAGGAGTGCAACGACGAGTGGCGCTGTTCTCACCCCGTTCCCTCCGGGTTGCGGCCAAAAATGCCATGCGCCGCGTTGCGAAGCCTCGCCGGGCCACTGGCCCGTCTGCGTTTCGCGCCTTGCGCATGGCATTTTTGATCCGCAACGCATCTTGAAAAAGTAGTGTGAACACGCCCTGGCTCACCCGATGGTGATGACCGAACGGGCGCCTTGGCGGCGGCCCACGATGTTGAGCAGGTTGGCAAGCGCTTCTTCGTTGCCGGGCGCGGCCTGGGCGTCGCCCGCGAAGCGCAGGCGCCCGCCCACCCATTGGCCGTTGCCCTGCAGCAGCAGGGCGCCGCTGAGGGTTTGCACGTCCAGGCGGGCGGTGTTGCCGTCGGCCTCGGCCTGCAGCGTGGCGCGGTAACTGCCCAGGGGGCGGATGCTGGACAGGCGCGAGGCGACGTCGAGCGCGTCGATGTTCAGCCCTCCCTGCAGGCGTGCGCGGCCACTGGCCAGCGCCACCCGGAAGCCATCGCTGCGCAGCGCGAGCGTGCCCTGCAGGCGCAGGGTGTTCCAGGGCGTGCCCAGTCCGGCGAGCAGTTCGGCCGGCCAGCGGCTGTCGAAGGCGGCGATGTCGAGCGCGGTTTCGCTCAGGCCGGGGCGCAGGTGCAGGTTCAGCGGCTGTGGGGTGCAGCACGGGGCTTGCAGGGCCAGGGCCAGGGCGGGGCCGCCGTCGTGCCAGGCCGGGCGCAGGCGCCAGCGCAGGCCCTCGGGCAAGGCACTGCGGGTGCGGCTGCCCTCGCCGCCGGTGAGCAGCAGGTCGGCCTGGCCGGTCCAGACGCTGCCGCGCGCGTTGACGAGTTGCACCTGCCCGCCGCTGGCCTGGCCGAGCGCGGCGGCCAGCCAGCGCGCCGGCGCAAACAGCAGCAAGGCCAGCAGCAGGCCCAGCACGGCGGCGACGAAGGCCAGGCGGCGCACGGTGGTGATGGACATCATGAAACCTTCGCGCAGCGCGCTGCGGTGCGAACGCCTTCGGGCGGCCGGGCGGCGTTCATCTCAGTTCCCCGCGAGCGGTGGCCCGCTCAAGACCAGCGTGCCGCTCCAGGTGGTGCCCGGGCCGTCGCGGTTGAGTTGCGATTCGAGGGGCAGCAGCCGCGCATTCACACGCACCTGCTGCAGCCAGCCGGCCAGGGCCTGGGCCTCGGTCTGGCGCAGCGTGAGGGTGGCGCGGTCGGCCAGCACGGCGATCTGGCCGGTGCCGCCGAGCGCGCTTGTGGCGGCCTCCAGCGCGCGCAGGGCCTCGTCGCGGCCCGGCGGCTGGCCGGTGGACCCGGCGCGCAGGCCCTCGGTGGTCTGCGCGAGTTGCTGCATGCGCGCCAGTTGCGCGTCCAGCGCGGCGTGGCGGGCGGGGGCGGCGCGCAGCGTTTGCCAGGCGGGGGCGATGGCCAGCCACCACAGCAGGGCCAGGCCCACGATCAATGCAGCGACCAGCACCAGGCGGCGTTCGCGCTCGGCCAGGGCGCCGTACCAGGCGGCCACGCCGGAGCGGGCGCGCTGCAGGGGGGAGGGGGAGCGGTCGGCGGCGGCCATGTTCAGGGTTGCGGTGCCTGCAGCACCAGTTCGTTGCCGTCGTATTGCGCGCGCCAGCCACCGCCCTGCAGGGCTTGCTGCAGGGCGCGCACCTGTTCTTCGCCCGCGCGCCAGCCGGACAGGCGCAGCGCGCCGTTGTCGTAACCGATGCGGGTGGGGGAGAGCGGCTCGCTGCCGGCCGCCCGGTCCACCGCGGCGAGCAGGGTTTCCAGGTCGCCGGCGGCGAGCTGGCCGCTGGCTTGCTGCAGCCGCGCCACCTCGCGCTGCATCTGCGCGGGCGCGTCGAGCACCAGCTGGATCTGCGGGAAGGTGGTGGTGAGCGTGGTGCGCACGGCGTCCTGCTTGGCTTGCAGGCTCTGGCGCTCCTGCCAGGCCACCAGGTTCAGGCCCACGAGTTGGGCCACGAGCAGGGCCACCAGGCCCCAGCGCGCCGCGCGCCATTGCGGGGCGCTGCGGAACTGGCGCCAGGCGCGCCGCCAGCGCTGGCCGCGCCGCGCGCCCGAGGAGAGGCTCAGGTCGAACTGGGCGAGGTTCCAGTCGGTCTGGCCCGCGCGCAGCAGCCACTGGGCCGGCGGCACGGGGTCGAAGGGTCGCTGCAGGACGCGTTCGGCGAGTTCGCTCACCAGCGGGTCGGCCAGCCAGACGTCCAGGGCGTCGGTGGCGCGCCAGTCGTTGCCGTTGTTCGCGCTGGGCAGCAGGGCGTCCAGCGGCAGGGGCTGGTCGTCGCGCAGGGGCACGCTGCTCACGCCGAGCACGCTGGCGCTGGCCAGCCAGACCTGGTCACCGTCGATGTGGGCCCAGTGCAACTGGCCGGGCGAGTCCATGGCGAAGCTGCGCGTGGCCCCGGCGGCGCCGGGCACCCGGGCCGCCACCAGGGGCCACATGAGCGGGGCGATGCGCGCGACCGGGCGGCCGGCGGATTCGAGCGCGCGCAGCCAGTCGCGCAGGCGGTTCTTGTCGGTGCTGGCGATCCACACGGTCTGGCCGGGCCGGCCGCCGGGTTCCAGGGCGTGGTGCAGGGCACCGACCTCGCTGAGCACCTGGTCTTCCAGCATGCCGTCGAGCGCCGCGCGCAGGCGCGGGCCGCTCACGCGCGGCAGGCTCAGGCGGTGCCAGGAAAGGGCGCGCGGCGGCAGCGCCAGCACCAGCTCGTCGTCGCGCGGCAGCAGCGAGATGGCGGACTCGCCGTCTTCGGCCGGGTACTGGCCATCGGTGCTGCGCACCCATCGCATGAGCGTGGCCGCGGCCGAGGGCGCGGCCTGGTGGTCGATGGGCGTGACGATGAGCACGGGCGGGATTTCAGCAGATGGGACCGGCCATTCTAGAGAGGGTGCATGGCAAAACCACGCTTCAAATACTCTAGGGCGTTGTGCTGTGGCTTCAATGGAGGCATCGGCTGTGCTTGGCGGCGCCCGCAGCGGTCTCAGCGGCGCGTGAAGCGCTCGCGCCAGACGATGCGCACGTCCAGGGCCTGGCGCACCACCAGGGAGCGCTCTTCGATGATGGTGTCGTCCAGCCGCAGGCGGCCGCGCACCTCGAAGTAGGCGCTGCGCACGCCGTGGTACTGGTCGCTCAGGGTCACGGGTCCTTCGGGCAGCAGGCGCTGGGCCTCGGCGATGGCGCGAAACGGCTGGCGCTCGCGCGCCGAGACGAGCCCACGCGCCTGGGCCAGGTCCAGGCCCGGCAGCGAGGCGGCGATGGCTTCGGGGCTGGCGGTGTTGAGGTTGAGCGTGGTGCGCTGCGGCAGAACGGTGAGGTGCGGCTCCAGCCGCGCCAGGCTTTCGGGGGAGAGGCCGAGCCAGGCCAGTTGCGAGAGCTTGGCCGGCAGCAGCGCGGTGCGCGAGGGCAGGGGGTCGCTGAGCGCGAGCCGGGTGCTGGCCAGCAGTTCGTTCACGGCGGCGTCGAGTTCGCTGACGGGCAGGCCCAGCAGTTCGTAGAGGCGGCGCAGGATGTCCAGGTCGGGCTCGGAGATCTCCACCTGGCGCGTGCCCGGGCCCTGTCCCGGGCCTGACCCTTGCCCGGTGGTCTGGCGCACCGCGTTGTTGAAGTTCAGGCGCGACTGCAGATCGGTCATCTCGCCCGAGAGGAAGGCCTCGAGCGCGCTGTCGGCGTTGTTGTCGCGGTCGGCGGCGAGGAAGCTGGACAGCCGGGCTTCCTCCAGGGGCAGCGCCCAGGGCTCGCCCAGGTGGTCGGGGTTGCCATTGGTCTGGTTGCCGCGCGCGTCCTCGCGCAGGATCAGGCGCGCCCAGTCGAGCGCCCCGGCCAGGATCCAGGCGGCCTGGGCGCGCTGGCGCTCGGCGCGCTCGATTTCCAGGGCGCGCCACTGCTGCCACAGCGCGCTGGCGGCCAGGGCGGCCACCAGGGTGACGGTGAGCATGGCCAGCAGCAGGGCGGCGCCGCGTTGGCGATTCCCCGCCGGGCCGCGCAGTGGTGAAGCCTGGGGGCGCAGCTTCATGGCGCGGCCTCGAGCGTGGGCCGCACCCAGTCGCGTTGCAGCACGCCTTGCAGCGCACTGCCGGCGGCGGGCAGCTCCAGCAGCACGCGCACGCCGTTGGGCAGGTTCAGGTTGGGCGCATAGGCGTCGCCGCCGGCCGGGGGCTGGTTGTCGGCGGCCGACTGCGGGTTGGTCCAGGCCTCGCCGCGGTGGTAGTAGAGCTGCCAGCCGAGTGCCGGCACCAGGGCGATGGCGCTGTCGGCCGTGGGCGCGGTGAGCGGATTGCCCGGGTTGCCGCTGTCGCCGGGCACGGCCATGCGGCCGCTGGCCCAGTCGGCCGCGCGTTGCCAGGCGCGGGCGAGTTCGTCGCGCTGGCGCAGCGGGCCCGACTGCCAGCGCGACCAGCGCGGGCCTTCGGGGCTGCCGAGCAGGGCCCAGGCGACGACGCGGATGCCGCGGCTGTCCAGCCCGGTCTCCATCGGGTCGCGCCGCGTGAGGCGCAGCACCTGGCCGTTGAAGTCGATCGGCGCGATCTCGCGCGTGTCGATCATGGCGTCGAGGTCGGCCGTCCACTGCCCCAGCGCGGCCTGCAGGCGCCGCAGGTCGTCGGCGCGGGTCTGGGTGATGGTCTGCGTGCGGCTCATGCCGTCGATGGCGCGCCAGGCCAGGATGGCGATCGTGGACAGGATGGCCAGCGCCACGAGCAGCTCGATGAGGGTGAAGCCGCGCGTGCGTTGCATGGGCTTCATGGATCAGTAGCGGCCTTGGACCGTCGACAAGGTCAGCAGACGGGTGCCGGAGCCATCGGTGCCGCGAATGACCGTGGCGTCGACCCGGCGGAAGTTGGGGTTGGGCGTGGGCAGCACCGACACGCGCACGCGCAGGGCGTGGCCGGCCTGTTCGCAGACGGCGTCGGTGTCGCCGGTGCCGGGCAACTGGCGTTGCAGGCGCAAGGCGGTGAGCGCGTTCTCGGCGCACAGGGTCGCCAGCCACTGCTCGGTCTGCCGCTCGGCGGTGCGCGTGAGCGCGCTGCTGGCCTGCAGGCCGGTGGTGAGCGTGAGCGCCACCACGCCCAGGGCCACCAGCACCTCGATCAGGGTGAAGCCGCGCGCGGTTTTCATGGGGTGTCGGTGGCCACGCGGAAGGGGCCCAGGCCGTCGGTGGCCAGCACGAGGCGGCGCTCGCCCAGGCCGAGGGCGATGCGCTGGGCGGGAATGAGCGGCTCGGGCCCCAGCACCAGGGCGGTGGCGCCGGGCGGCTGCAGCACCAGCGCGGCGGTGTCGGCGTTGAGCCACTGATGCACGCCTTCAGACGGCGTGGGGCCATCGCCAGCCCGTGCGCGCGGCAGACCGATGAATTCGAAGCCTTTGGGCCGCACGCGCCAGACCACGGGCAGGCCGCTGGTGAGCGATTGCGCGCGCGCCGATTCGAGCATGGCCGACAGACGCAGCGCCTCGCGCTCGAGCCGGGTGCCGCTGTCGTCGCGCAGCGAGAAGGTGACGGCCGCGGTGGCCATGGCGATGATGGCCACGACCACCATCAGCTCGAGCAGCGTGAAGCCCCGGAGGTGGCCGCGATGCATGGGGTGGTGGCTGGCCGTCAGCGGGCCGGCCGGTTCACTGCCAGCTGCCGACGTCGGCGTTGGCGCCTTCGCCGCCGGCCTGGCCGTCGGCGCCCAGCGAGAGCACGTCGATCTCGCCATGCACGCCGGGGTTGAGGTACTGGTACGGCCGGCCCCAGGGGTCGTTGGGCAGCTTGTCGAGGTAGCGGCGCCAGTTGGGCGGGATGGCACCCACGGTGGGCTTGTTGACCAGCGAGC
Source organism: Hydrogenophaga sp. (assembly GCF_035481345.1). GTDB lineage: Bacteria > Pseudomonadota > Gammaproteobacteria > Burkholderiales > Burkholderiaceae_C > Hydrogenophaga. The sequence goes on from NZ_DATIGV010000131.1 coordinate 52,383, forward strand.
CCAGGCCCTGCTCGGCGCTGGGGTAGCGCTGGTTGTCCAGGCGGTAGAGCTTGAGCGCCTGCATCAGGTTGTTCACGTCGGTGCGCGCGGCGGTCACGCGCGCGTCGTCGGTGCGGTCGAGCACGTTGGGGACGATGAGCGCGGCCAGCACGCCGATGATGACCAGCACCACCATCAGCTCGATGAGCGTGAAGCCGCGGCGCAGCGCGCGCCGGGCGGGCGTGAAGGAGGGGAGGAGGGGGCGTGTCAAAGGGGTCTCCGGCACCGTGTCGTCAGGGCCCCGCGAAGGGGTCGGTCGATCATAATGCGCGCATGAGTCGGCCATCCACTTTCGGGCACTCGGTCTTCCTCGGCGAGGGCGCGGCGGCGTCCGGCGGCGCGCCCCGGCGCGCCCCGGGCTTGCTGGCGGTGCTGCTGTGGCTGGCCGCCGGGCTCAGCGTGGGTTACTGGGTGTTGCAGACGCTGGGGCGCTCGCCGCTCACGCCGGTGGCCGCGCCCGCCGTGGCGCCGCCCGTGCCCGACGCGGCATCGGTGGCCAGGGTGCTGGGTGCCGTGCAGGTGCCTGCCGTGGACGCCCCGGCCGGCGCGCCGCCCCCACTGGCCTCGCGCTTCCAGTTGCTGGGCGTGGTGGCGGCCGGCGGGGCCGATGGCGCCGCCCTGATCGCCATCGACGGCCAGCCGCCCAAGCCCTACCGCGTGGGCATGGAGCTCGACGGCGGTGTGGTGCTCGAGTCGGTGCAGCGCCGCTCGGTGCGGCTGGCGCCCTCGGGCGCTGGCGCGTCGGGCTTCGAGCTCACGCTGCCCGAGGTCCCGGGCGAATCGTCCTGAGGCCGCTGGCGACCCGGCCATGGCCCAGCGCGGTGCCACGACGACCGAGCCGATAGCACCGGACGCCTTGCGGCCCTCGGGCAGCCTGTTGGCCAACCTGAGCGACGAGCTGCGGCGCCATCCGCCCTTCGACGAGATGGACCCCGCGCACGTGAGCGCCTTCGTGGCGGCCTCACGCCAAGCCTATTACGCCCCCGGCGAACCGGTGGTGGCCCCCGAGGACGGCCCCGTGCGCGAGCTGTTCTTCATCCGCCGCGGCGCGGTCACCGGCAAGCGCGGGCTGTCCGAGGTCTCGGGCGGCGCCTTTCAATATGAGGCGGGGGACCTGTTCCCCATCAGCGCCGTGCTCGCTCAGCGCGCGCCGACCACGCAGTACCACGCCACCGAAGACACCTTCGTGCTGGTGATCGGCGCCGAGGACATGCGCGCCCTGGCCCAGCGCAGCCCGCCGTTCGGCGATTTCCTCAACCGGCGCATCCTGAAGTTCCTGGAACTCTCGCGCGCGGCGCTGCAGGTGGCGTACTCCTCGCAGGCGCTGGCGGAGCAGTCGCTGGAGACGCCGCTGGCCGAGCTGGTGGGCCACAAGGCGCCGGTGAGCTGCGCGCCGCACACGCCGTTGCGCGAGGTGCTCGGGCAGATGCATGAGCGGCGCATCGGCTCGATGCTGGTGGTGGATGGCGCGGGGGCACCCACGGGCATCCTTACGCGCTCCGACGTCTTGGGCCGTGTGGCCTTGCCACAGGCGCCGCTGGACGCGCCCGTGTCGTCCGTGATGGTGCAGCCCGTGCACAGCCTGCCGCACGACGCCACCGCGCAGGACGCGGCGCTGGCCATGTCCACGCATGGCATCCGCCACGTGCCCGTCACCCGCGGCGGGCGCCTGGTGGGCATCGTGTCCGAGCGCGACCTGTTCGCGCTGCAGCGGCTCAGCCTCAAGCAGGTGAGTTCCAGCATCCGCAACGCCACCAGCGTGGACACGCTGCGCGTGGTGGCGCACGACATCCGGCGCTTCGCGCGCACCCTGCTGGGCCAGGGGGTGCAGGCGCGCCAGCTCACGGCGCTGATCAGCCACCTCAACGACGCGCTCACCACGCGGCTGATCGAGCTGGCCGCCGATCGGCACCAGTTGTCGCTCGCGGACGCGTGCTGGCTGGCGCTGGGCTCCGAGGGGCGCAGCGAGCAGACCATCGCCACCGACCAGGACAACGCCCTGATCCGCCCTGAGGGCAGCGATCCGGCGCGCTACCTGGCCTTCGCGCGCGAGGTGAACCAGGCGCTGGACGACTGCGGCTACCCCTTGTGCAAGGGTGGCGTGATGGCCGGCAAACCCGAGCTGTGCCTGACGCTGTCGCAGTGGCGCGAGCGTTTCGCGCACTGGATCGAGCACGGTTCGCCGAAGGACCTGCTCAACGCCAGCATCTTTTTCGACTTTCGCCCGCTGGCGGGCGACGAAGGCCTGGCGCAGGCGCTGCGAGAGGAGGTGACGGAGCACGCGCGCACCACGCCGCGCTTCCTGAAACAGCTCGCGCTCAACGGCCTGGAACATGAAGCGCCGCTGAACTGGCTGGGCAACATCGACACGGTCACGGTGGGCGGACACGACACGCTGGACATCAAGCTGCAGGGCACCGCGATCTTCGTGGACGTGGCCCGGCTGTACGCGCTCGCGCACGGCGTGCCGGCCACCAACACGCGCGAGCGCCTGCAGGCCGTGGGGCCGCTGCTGGGCGTGCCCGCGCACGAGTCCGAGGCCTGGATCGGCGGCTTCGACTACCTGCAGTTGCTGCGGCTGCACGCCCAGCTCGACGGCACCACCGTGGGCGACAACCCGAACCGCATCGCCGTGGACACGCTCAACGACATCGACCGCCGCATCCTGAAGGAAACGCTGCGCGTGCTGCGCGCGCTGCAGCAGCGGCTCAAGCTGGACTACGACCGATGAGCGCCGCCGGGCCGTTCCCAAGGCGCTTGGCCCCGCAGGGCGCCGCACGGAGGCTTGTTCAGCTCGCCTGGTGGTCGGGCTGGTTCGGCCGCGCGCCTGGCTCGCTCCCGGCGGCCACCGAGCGCTGGGTGGTGCTCGACGTGGAGACCAGCGGCCTGGACGTGGCGCGCGACCGCCTGCTGGCGATCGCCGCCGTGGGGCTGCGCGTGGACTGGGCGCGCCGGCGACTGGACGTGTGCCTGGGCGACAGCTTCGAGGTGGTGCTGCGCCAGGTGCAGGCCTCCAGCCGCGACAACATCCTGCTGCACGGCATTGGTGTGCAGAGCCAGCGCGAAGGCCTGGATCCGGTCGAGGCGCTGCGGGCGTTCGAGGCCTTCGTCGGCGAGGCGCCGCTGCTGGCCTTCCACAGTGCCTTCGACGAAGCGCTGATCGGGCGCCACGTGCGCCAGCTCCTCGGGCACCGGCTGGTCAACCCCTGGGCGGACATCGAGCACCTGTGCGCCGCCACGCACCCGCGGGTGCGCGCGCGATCGCTGGACGAATGGATGGCGCACTTCGGCATCACCTGTCCCAAGCGCCACCAGGCAGCGGCCGACACCCTGGCCGAGTGCGAGTTGTTGCAGAGCGTGTGGCCCGCGGTGGCCAAGGAGTGCCGGAGCTGGCGCCAGGTGCGGCGGCTGGCGGCGAGTCGCCGCTGGCTGGCCGCACACTAGGCCGGCGCGCCGCTCAGGTTTCCAGCAGACTCTGCGTCGCCAGCAGCAGCGGCCACGCCAGCAACGCGCCGGTGCCCTGGTTGATGTGCAGGTCCAGGTCGAGCAGGGGCATGGCCTGCAGGTGGATCAGCATGAGCCGGTGCGCGGTGGCCGGCGAGCGCTGGGCGTAGACGAGATAGTCTGCCACGGCCGGGCTCAGGCCGCGCGCCACCAACGCCGCGGCGCCGGCCACGAAGCCATCGACGAGCACCACCCGCCGCTCGCTGGCCGCCTGCAGCATGGCCCCGGCCATCATCGCGATCTCGAACCCACCGAAGGCCGCCAGCGCGTGAATGGGTGAGACCGCCTGCGCGTGCCGCTGGGCGGCGGCGGTGAGCTTGTCCAAGCGCTGGAAGTGCACGGTGTCGTCGAAGGCCGAGCCGGGGCCGTCGTCGCGCGGCAGGGCGTCCACCATGGGCACGCCGCACAGGCGCGAGAGCAGCAGCGCGGCGCTGGCGGGGTTGGCCACGCCCACCTCGCCCAGGGCCAGCACGGTACCCGGCAGGTGGCGCACCACGTCCATGCCCGCGTGCAGAGCCGCCACCGTTTGCTTGAGCGACATGGCCGGGCCCAGCAGGCAGTTGCGCGTGCCATAGGCGATCTTGCGCGGCTGCAGCGTGGCCGGCGCACGGCCGCGGTGGGGCGGTGGCGGGGTGATCGGCGTGGCCATGCCGGCGTCCACCACCGTGACCTCGAAGCCGTGCTGGCGGGCCAGGGTGTTCACCGGCGCGCGGCCCGTGAGCAACTGGGTGACCAGCTCGGCGGTGGTGGACTGTGGCAGGTCGCTCATGCCCTCCACGGCCAGGCCGTGGTCGGCGGCGAACACCACCAGTTGCGGCGCGTCGAACACCAGCAGGTCGAATGGCAGCGCGCTGCTGTGCTGGATGCGCGCGAGCTGACCCGCCAGCCACTGCAACTGGCCCAGCGCGTTGGCCGGCTGGCCCTCGGGCTGCAGGCGGCGGTGCAGGGCGTGCTCCAGCATGGCGTCGGCCGTGCTGGCGATGGCGGGCAGTTTCAGGCCCTCGACGGGCGCGAACGGGCGCTGTGCGTTGATCGGCGTGAGAGCGGGATCGCGCGCCATGGCGTGTTCAGCTGCGCAGGAACAGCCGGTAGGCCGGGTTCTGTGTTTCTTCGACGTAGGGATAGCCGAGCGTGTCGAGAAACTTGGCGAAGACCTTGTCATCCTTGGCGGGCACCTGCAGGCCCACCAGGATGCGCCCGTAGTCGGCGCCCTGGTTGCGGTAGTGGAACAGGCTGATGTTCCAGCTGGGGCGCATGAGGCTCAGGAACTTGAGCAGGGCGCCCGGTCGTTCGGGGAAGATGAAGCGCATCAGGCGCTCGTCGCTGGCGTGGACGGAGTGCCCGCCCACGAGGTGGCGCAGGTGCTCCTTGGCGAGTTCATCGTGCGTGAGGTCGAGCGTTTCAAAGCCGTGGCGCACGAGTTGCTGGGCGATCTTGGCCGACTCGCCCTTGCCCGCCGTGGTGAGGCCCACGAACACGTGCGCCTGGGCGCTGTCGTGCATGCGGTAGTTGAACTCGGTCACGTTGCGCGCCGTGCCGGGCAGCGAGCCGATGACCTCGCAGAAGCGACGGAAGCTGCCGCGCTCCTCAGGCATGGTCACGGCGAACAGCGCCTCGCGCTCCTCGCCCACCTCGGCGCGCTCGGCCACGAAACGCAGGCGGTCGAAGTTCATGTTCGCGCCGCACAGGATGGCCGCGTAGGTCTGGCCCTTGGTCTTGTGCGTGGCCACGTACTGCTTGATCGCCGCGACCGCCATGGCGCCGGAGGGTTCGACGATGCTGCGCGTGTCGACGAACACGTCCTTGATGGCGGCGCAGACGGCGTCGGTGTCGACTGCGATGAACTCGTCGACCAGTTCGCGCGCGATGCGGAAGGTTTCTTCGCCGACCAGTTTGACCGCCGTGCCGTCGGCGAACAGGCCGACGTCGGGCAGCGTCACGCGTTCCTTCCCGTTGACCGAACGCATCATGGCGTCGGAGTCGGTCATCTGCACGCCGATGACCTTGATCTCGGGCCGCACGGCCTTGATGTAGTTGGCCACGCCGCTGACCAGACCGCCGCCGCCGATGGCGACGAACACCGCGTCGAGCTGGTTCGAGCCCAGGCTTTGCAACTGACGCAGGATTTCCATCGCGATGGTGCCCTGGCCGGCGATCACGTCCGGATCGTCGAAGGGATGAACGAAAGTGAGCCCCTGCTTTTTCTGCAAGCCGACCGCGTGGTTGTAGGCGTCGGTGTAGCTGTCGCCGTGCAGCACCACCTCGCCCCCGAAACCCCGCACCGCGTCAATCTTGAGTTGCGGCGTGGTCACCGGCATCACGATCACCGCGCGGATGCCCAACTTGCGCGCGCTGAGGGCCACGCCCTGGGCATGGTTGCCCGCCGAGGCGCAGATGACGCCCTTGGCCAGTTGCTCGGGGCTCAGGTGCGCGATCTTGTTGTAGGCACCACGCAGCTTGAAGCTGAAGACGGGCTGCTGGTCTTCCCGCTTGAGCAGCACCGTGTTGTGCACGCGCCGGGATAGGGCTCGGGCGGGCTCGAGGCTCGACTCCACCGCCACGTCGTACACCCGGGCTGTCAGGATCTTCTTGAGGTAGTCGGCGGGCGTCAGTGGGGCAGCGGCTTTCATCACGGGACATTATCGACGGGCGAAAAAAAACCCGGACCAACGATGCTGGTCCGGGTTTGAATCCACCCGTGGAGGGTAGAGGAGACAACCGGTTCAATACAATGACGTAAGTATATCGCCGGTTTGCTGCGTTGCAACAACCCGACGTCTCTTGCCCTCATTTTTAGAGCAAAGCCCTCAGAAATCGCGGGCTTTGTCACGGAGAAGTACCTGATGGAATGCACCGTCACCTGGACCGGCGCCAGTGGCACCCGCTCGTCGATGGGTTTTGTGGCCGAAACCGGCAGCGGGCACGTGCTCGCCATGGACGGCGCGCCCGATGCGAACAAGCCGGAGAACGGTGGCGCCAACCTGGCCCCGCGCCCCATGGAGACGGTGCTGGCCGGCACGGGCGGTTGCACGGCCTATGACGTGGTACTCATCCTGAAGCGTGGCCGCCACGACGTGCGTGGCTGCTCGGTCAAGCTCACGAGCGAACGCGCGCCCGTGGACCCGAAGGTGTTCACGAAGATCCACATGCACTTCACCGTCACGGGCAGGGGCGTTCCGGCCAGCGCGGTCGAGCGGGCGATCGCCATGAGCCACGAGAAGTACTGCTCGGCCAGCATCATGCTGGCCAAGACGGCCGAGATCACGACCAGCTTCGATCTGCTGGAGGGCTGAGGCCTCGCGCAGGTCCGGTTCAGATCCTGTGCGCCACGGTCGTCATGACCTTGGCTGCCATCCGCATCAGCCCCTTCACGGGCACCGGCAATTCGACCGCGCCGGCCTGCTGGGCCAGGCGGGCGTGACGGGCCTCGTCGAGCTTCATCTGCGCCACGATGGCCCGTGAGGCATGGTCCTCGATCGGCAGCCGGTCCAGGTGGCTGGCCAGGTGGGCCTCCACCTGCCTCTCGGTTTCCACCACGAAGCCCAGGCTGGGGCCCTTGCCCAGCCGCCCGGCGAGCAAGCCCAGCCCGAAAGCGCCCGCGTACCAGAGGGGGTTGAGCAGCGAAGGCCGGCTGCCCAGTTCGTCGAGGCGCGTCTTGGTCCAGGCCAGGTGATCGGTTTCCTCCCGGCCGGCGTCTTCCAACTGGCGAGCCAGGGCCTCGTTCGGTGCCTTGCCGCGCGGCCCGGGCCAGCGGGCCGCCAGCGCCTGGGCCGTGTACAAGGCTTGGGCGCACACCTCGCCGACATGGTTCACGCGCATCAATGCACCAGAAAGATGCCGCTCCTCGGTGCTCAGTGCACCATCGTCGTGATGTTCGGGCACGGTGGGGCAGGCCTGGCTGGCCCGTGGCGCGGCAAACAGGGTGCGAAGGGCCGAATCGGCCGCGCCCACGAGGGCATCACTCAGCGGTTTCATGTCGTTCTCTCAATCGAAGCGTCGGCCTATCGTGCCACGCCACGAGTCTAGGGGTAACCCCTGGGAACCGTGGCAATGCTGCAACAACAGCACCACGCTGGGGCAACTTGCGGCCGACAAACGTGGCGGTTGCAAGTCGTTTCTGATGCAATGCCCCCAGCTTCCTCAATGGAGGTCGGCTCGGGGGCACAGACTCCCGGCCTCTTAACCCAAACCTTGGAGAATTCCTCGATGAAAAAGACCCTGATCGCTCTGGCTGCCGTCGCCGCCTCCGGCGCCGCGATGGCCCAGTCGTCGGTGACCCTGTTCGGCAACATTGACATGGGCATTCGCCACGTCAACCCCGAAACCGGTCCCTCCATCACCTCGATGTCGAAGAACCTGATCTCGTCGAGCGCTATCGGCTTCCGCGGCGTGGAAGACCTGGGCGGCGGCATGAGCGCCGCTTTCCACCTGGAAGGCGACCTGGATCCCGACACCGGCACCCCGGGTGGCCTGCAATTCCGTCGTCGCAGCACCGTGAGCCTGATCGGTGGCTTCGGCGAACTGCGCCTGGGTCGTGACTACACCCCGACCTTCACGGTGCACACCAAGTACGATCCGTTCGGCACCAACGGCCTGGGCAGCTCGATCAACATGTTCAACAGCGCTGGCGTGTTCGGCGCGGTGTCGACCTCTGGCGTGCGCTCGGACAACGGCATTGGCTACCTGGCCAAGTTCGGCAGCTTCGACGTGGCGTACATGTACGCTCCGCGTGAGAGCGCCACGAACAACAACGACTACCACGGCATCCGTGCGGGCTACAACGCTGGTCCCCTGAGCGTGGACGTTGCGGCTGCTCAGGAAGTTGGCAGTGCCGCCACCGTTGGCTTGCACAACCCCAGCCGTGTCAACTTCGGCGTGGCCTATGACTTCGGCTTCATCAAGCCGATGTTCCAGTACACCACCGCCAAGCTTGAATTCGCTGGCGGCGAAATCAAGGCGAACAACGTGCTGGTCGGCCTGACCGCTCCTGTGGGTCCTGGCCTGCTGCGCTTCTCGTACGTTCGCACCAACGTGGAAGATGTCGGCTTCTTTGACGAGAGCGGCAAGCAGATCGCGCTGGGCTACACCTACCCGCTCAGCAAGCGCACCTCGTTCAACGCGAACATCGCGCGCATCAGCACCAACGCTGCCTTCACCGCCGAAACCGGCATTGGCGAGCAGACCGGCTACGAAATCGGTATCCGCCACACCTTCTGATCGTCTGCGGGCTTGCCCGCTGGTATCAAAGGCCAAAAGCCACCGCCTCGGCGGTGGCTTTTTTCTTGTCTGTATCTGAAGCAATTGGTGCGAAGCTTGCTGAAGCTTGGTGCGACCGCGATGTTGCATGATTGCCACGTTTTTGGGCCTCTCCGTGTAAAACCCTAAGGAGTAACCCGTAAACGGATCGGACGCTGGCTACCATCGCTTCAGTTTCAGTCGCGTGAAACGCTTCCAAACCGTTCCAAAGGAAAAGGAAACTCCCCCATGAAGAAAAGTCTGATCGCTCTCGCCGTCCTGGGTGCTTGCGGCGCCGCGATGGCTCAGTCCAGCGTCACGCTGTATGGCATGGCTGACGTCTGGGTCGGCAAGCAGAAAACCGAAATCGGTGGCGTCGATACCAGCACCTCCGTGCTGCAAAGCGGCGGCTTCAACACCAGTCGCCTGGGCTTCAAAGGCTCCGAGGATCTGGGTGGTGGTCTGAAAGCCAACTTCAACCTCGAAGGCGCGCTGTCCGTCGACAACGGCACCGCTGGCGGTTTCCGCTTCGATCGCCAGTCGTGGGTCGGCCTGTCGGGTGGCTTCGGTGAGGTCCAACTGGGCAAGCCCTGGACGCCGTACGACGACACGCGCGCCATGGCCAACGACACCTTCAACGCCAACTTCGCGGCGTCGTGGGGCACCTGGCTGGGTTACGAAGACAACCCGCGCAACACCATCCGCTACAACTCGCCGAACTTCGGTGGCTTCTCGGGTGCCGTTGCGTACTCGCTGGGTGAAGACCGCGCCATCTCCGCGACCGACAGCTCCAGCAGCCTGGTGTCGTTCAGCCTGAACTACGCCAATGGCCCGATCGTGGTGGGCTTTGCGCACCAAGCCGAGAAGGTCGAGAGCGCCGTGCCCGTCTACCTGGACGCCCCCAACTTCCTGAGCGATGCGGGCCTCACCGGCAAGACCACCTACAACCTGTTGAACGGTTCGTATGACTTCGGCTTCCTGAAGCTGGTCGGCGGCGTGAACCAGGTGAAGATTTCTCCGGACGGTCTGGGCGACATCAAGGCCAACGAATGGAACCTCGGCGTCGACGTTCCCGTGGGCGCTGGCTTCGACATCGGCGTGGGCATCGCCCGCTCGACCCGCGAAACCGGCGGCGTCGACTTCGAAGAAGCCACCGGCCTCAGCCTGGGCGCCAAGTACACGCTGTCCAAGCGCACCTTCCTGTACGGTGCCTACCAGCGCGTGAAGACCGAAGACCTGCTGCTCGGCGGCGAAGACAAGAGCACCCTGTTCGGCCTGGGCATCCAGCACAACTTCTGATTTTCAGAAGAGCGCTGCTCAAACAAAAAGCCGCCCGGCACGCCGGGCGGCTTTTTTCATGGTGCGTGGTGCCGCGAGCCTGAGTTCACTGCTTGGGCTTGGCGTCGGCCGGCGCGGCGGTCGGCTTGAATGCATCGCCGTTCACCGTCAGGCCTTCCTGCGACAGCTTCGCAGCGCGCTTGTCGCCGATGCCCGGCACACGTTCGATGAGGTCACTCCAGCTCTTGAATGGTGCGGCCTTGCGCTGCTCAAGGATCTTGCTCGTGGTGCTCGGGCCGATGCCTTTGATGCTGTCGAGATCGGCCTCCGAGGCCTTGTTGACGTCGACGGCAGCGAAGCCTGTGGCGGCAAGCAGGGAGAAAAGGGCGGCGACGAGAATTTTCTTCATGGCGATGAGCCTTCCTGGGTTGAGGTTGAAAGACCTATCAACGATTGCGATAGGTGCCACAAATATAGCTATAAAGAATTATTTGAAATGACGGACAAATGATGATTGGCATAGCGTCCGAAAACGGCGTGCTGACGTCAGCATTGCGTCATGGTTGCTAGGGCGCTCCGCGCGCCGAATACCTGGTACGGGTAAGTCCCGTCGCTCGCGCAGGAACGCTTGTTGCATAGTCGCGGCACCTTCATTTATTTCAGGTGTCAACGATGAAACCGTTCTCCGTGCCCATGCAGGCGGTCGTGCTGGGAGCAGCCTTGGCTGTCACGACCGGTGGCCTTCAAGCCAAGACCTTCAAGTGGACGAGTGCCAGTGACATCCCGACCTGGGACATCCATTCCCAGAACAACGCCTTGGCCAACGGCATCCATGCTTCGGTGTATGAGTCGCTGGTGTACTACAACAGCCGCACCTTCAAGCCCGAGCCTTTGCTGGCGACGGGCTGGAATCAGCTGTCGCCGACCCAGTTGCGCCTGACGCTGCGCACCGGCGTGAAATTCCATGATGGCTCGGACTTCACGGCCGACGACGCGGTGTTCTCGCTGCAGCGCGCGATGGCGCCGACCTCGAACTTCACGCCGTACATCCAGGGCATCGAGCGCATCGTCAAGGTCAACAACAACACCATCGACATCTTCACCAAGGGCCCCAATCCGGTGCTGGTCAACCAGCTCACCGAGCTGCGCATGATGAGCAAGGCCTGGGCCGAGAAGAACAACTCGACCGCGCCCAAGGACATCAAGACGCAGGACGAGAACTTCGCGCACCGCAACGCGATGGGCACCGGCCCCTTCGTGCTGAAAGAATGGTCGCAGGACCAGAAGATGGTGCTCGCGCGCAATCCCAACTGGTGGGGCAAGGGTGCCGAGACCAACGTCACGGAGATCGTCTACACGCCCGTCAAGGCCACGGCCACGCGCATGGCCGCGCTGCTCTCGGGCGAGGTCGATTTCGTGCTCGACCCGAGCCCGCAGGACCTGCCGCGCCTGCGCCAGGACGGCAACCTCAAGGTCATGGACGGTGTGGAGAACCGCACCATCTTCTTCGGCATGGACCAGCACCGCGAGGAGCTGGTGGGCAGCAACGTCAAGGGCAAGAACCCGCTGAAGGACGTGCGCGTTCGCAAGGCCTTGTACCAGGCGATCGACATGAACGCGATCGCGCGCGTCACGCTGCGCGGCCTGGGTCAGCCCACGGGCGCGATCATCGCGCCGCAGGTGACGGGCTGGACGGAGGGCGTGCACCAGCGCTACCCGTTCGACGTGGCGGCTGCGCAGAAGCTGCTCGCCGACGCCGGCTACAAGGACGGCTTCGAGGTCGATTTCGCCTGCCCCAACAACCGCTACATCAACGACGAGGCGATCTGCCAGGCCGTGACGGCCATGTGGGCGCGCGTCGGCGTCAAGGCCAAGCTGCGCACGCTGCCGCTGTCCACCTATTTCCCGATGATCCAGCGCTACGAAGCGAGCATCTACATGCTCGGCTGGGGCGTGCCCACCTTCGACGCGATGTACAGCCTGCAGTCGCTGGTGCGCAGCGTGGGCCAGGGCGGTGACGGCAACTACAACGTGGGCCGCTACAGCAACCCCAAGATGGACCAGATCATCGATCGCGCGAAGGTCGAGACCGACCTGCTGATCCGCAACCGTCTGCTGACCGAGGCGCTTGAGCTGTCGAACGCCGACGTGTCGCACCTGCCGCTGCACAACCAGATCATCCCCTGGGCGATGAAGAAGAACATCAACGTGGTTCACCGCGCCGACAACCGCCTCGATTGGCGGCTCATCACGGTAAACTGACCCGGGTATTGACCGAAGAGGGTCGCCTCCATCCGGGCGCGACCCTCTCTTGCTTTTTCATCGATGTTCGCCTTCATTCTCAGACGTCTCGCGCAAGCGGTGATCGTCATGGTCAGCGTGGCGCTGATCGCATTCATGCTGTTCCAGTACGTCGGGGATCCGGTGGTGTTCCTGCTCGGTCAGGACGCCACGCCGGAACAGGTGCGGGCCCTGCGCGCCGATCTGGGGCTCGACCAGCCCTTCTTCGTGCAGTTCTGGCACTTCCTCGTCAACGCCGCGCAGGGTGAGTTCGGACTGAGCCTGCGCCAGGGCGCCAAGGTCTCACGCCTGATCGCAGAACGCTTCCCGGCGACGCTGGAACTCTCCATGGTGGCCGCGGTGCTCGCGCTGCTGGTGGGCATTCCCATGGGCGTGTACGCAGCGCTCAAGCGCGGCACCTTCCTCAGCCAGGTCTTCATGACGATCTCGTTGCTGGGCGTGTCGCTGCCCACCTTCCTGATCGGCATCCTGCTGATCCTGATGTTCGCCGTGCACCTCGGCTGGTTCCCCAGCTTCGGTCGCGGCGACGTGGTCAACCTGGGCTGGTGGAGCACGGGCCTGCTCACCACGAAGGGCTGGATCCACATCACCCTGCCGGCCGTCACGCTGGCCATCTTCCAGCTCACGCTGATCATGCGGCTGGTGCGCGCCGAGATGCTGGAGGTGCTGCGCACCGACTACATCAAGTTCGCGCGGGCTCGGGGGCTCACCAACCGCGCCGTTCACTTCGGCCATGCGCTGAAGAACACGCTGGTGCCGGTGATGACCATCACGGGTCTGCAGCTCGGCGGCCTGATCGCCTTCGCGATCATCACCGAGACGGTGTTCCAGTGGCCGGGCATGGGTCTGCTGTTCATCCAGGCCGTGACCTTCGCCGACATTCCCGTGATGGCCGCCTACCTGTGCCTGATCGCCCTGATCTTCGTGGTGATCAACCTCGTCGTCGATCTGTTGTACTTTGCGGTCGATCCGCGCCTGCGCGTGGAAAAGCCTGGAGGACATTGATCATGAACAAGTCCCGCTACAAGGTGCATGGCCCGGCGTTCGCGCACATCGCGGCCTTTCACCCCGAACTCACCGCGCTGCGGCGAGACCTGCACGCCCACCCCGAACTGGGCTTCGAGGAGGTCTACACCAGCAAGCGCGTGGTGGAGTCGCTCAAGGTCTGCGGCGTGGACGAGATCCACACCGGCATCGGCAAGACGGGCGTGGTGGCGGTCATCCGTGGGCGCCAGAGCGGCAGCGGCCGCATGATCGGCCTGCGCGCCGACATGGATGCCTTGCCCATGACCGAGCACAACGACTTCGCTTGGAAGTCGGCCAAGCCCGGCATGATGCACGGCTGCGGCCACGACGGGCACACCGCCATGCTGGTGGGCGCCGCGCGCTACCTGGCCGAAACGCGCCACTTCGACGGCACGGCCGTGCTCATCTTCCAGCCGGGCGAAGAAGGCTTCGCCGGGGCCAAGGCCATGATCGAGGACGGCCTGTTCGAGCGCTTCCCGGTGCAGTCGGTCTTCGCGATGCACAACTGGCCGCAGATGCGCCCAGGCATGGTGGGCGTGAACCCGGGGCCGATGATGGCCTCGGCCGACCGCATCACGATCGAGATCACCGGCAAGGGCGGCCACGGCGCTCACCCCTACGCCGCGGTCGACCCGGTGCTGGTGGCGGCCCACATCATCACGGCCGTGCAGAGCATCGTCTCGCGCAACGTGCGCGCCATCGACAGCGCCGTGATCAGCCTGTGCGCCATGCAGGCCGGCGACCCGGGGGCCTTCAGTGTCATTCCCGGTACCGCGCGCCTCATCGGCACGGTGCGCACCTTCAACCCCGAGGTGCAGGCCATGGTGGAAAAGCGCCTGCACGAGGTGTGCTCCGGTGTGGCGCTGGGCCTGGGGGCCTCGGCCCACTTGAACTACGAGCGCATCTACCCGGCCACCATCAACACGCGCGACGAGGCCCGCTTCGCCATGGAAGTGGCGCAAAAGCTCGTGGGCCACGAGCACGTGGACCGCAACATGGACCCGAGCATGGGCGCGGAGGACTTCTCCTTCATGCTGCAGGTCAAGCCGGGCGCGTACCTGCGCCTGGGCCAGGGCGCCGACAACGGGCAGGGCGCCTGTTTCCTGCACAACAGCCGCTACGACTTCAACGACGAGGTGCTGCCGCTGGGCGCAGCCCTGCACGCCAGTCTCATCGAGCAAGGCATGCCGCTGGCCGACCCGCCCGCGGCGCCCCGCCAGAACACCTCCACACCTTTACCCACCCCCGCAAGGAGCGAAGCATGAACCTCAAGCAATCCTCGGCCGCCCTGCTCGTGGCCGCCGCCTTGGCAACCGGTGCCGCCAGCGCCCAGACCGTGCGCATCGGCAACCAGGGCGACGCTTTGTCGATGGACCCGCATTCGCTCAACGAATCCCTGCAGCTCACCGTGACGGGCAACGTCTACGAGCCGCTGGTGGCGCGCGACCGCAACCTCAAGCTGGTGCCCGGCCTGGCCACGAGCTGGAAGCAGACCTCGCCCACGGTCTGGCGTTTCGAACTGCGCAAGGGCGTGGAGTTCCACGACGGCACGCCCTTCACCGCCGACGACGTGCTGTTCACCTTCGCGCGCGCCGCCGGCGAGGGCTCGGACATGAAGAGCTACGTGAACGACGTCAAGGACGTGCGCAAGGTCAATTCGCACACCGTCGACGTCGAAACCAAGGGGCCGTTCCCCATCCTGCCCGACGTGCTCTCGCTGCTCTACGTCATGAGCAAGAAGTGGTGCGAGGACAACCAGGCCACACGCCCGGTGGACCGGCGCAAGGGCATCGAGAACGCCGCCTCGTTCCGCGCCAATGGCACGGGCCCGTTCCGCCTGCGTGAGCGCCAGCCCAACGTGAGGACGACCTTCCAGCGCAACGGCAACTACTGGGGCAAGATCGAAGGCAACGTGAGCACGGTGGAGTACACGCCGATCGGCAACGATTCCACGCGCGTGGCCGCGCTGCTGTCGGGCCAGGTCGACGTCATCGAACCCGTTCCGCTGCAGGACGTGGGGCGCATCAACGCCAGCGGCAAATCCAAGGTCATGCAGGGCCCCGAACTGCGCACCATCTTCCTGGGCATGGACCAGAAGCGCGACGAGTTGCTGTACTCCAACGTGAAGGGCAAGAACCCCTTCAAGGACAAGCGCGTGCGCCAGGCCTTCTACCAGGCCATCGACATCCAGGGCATCCAGCGCACGGTGATGCGCGGTGCTTCGGCGCCCACGGCGCTGATGGTCGGCCCGGGGATCAACGGCTTCGATGCCAGCCTGAACACCCGCCTGCCCTACGACCCCGAAGCCTCGAAGAAGCTGCTGGCCGAGGCCGGCTACCCGAATGGCTTCGAAGTGGCCATGAACTGCCCGAACGACCGCTACGTCAACGACGGCAACGTCTGCCAGGCCGTGGCCGCCAACCTGGCGCGCGTGGGCGTCAAGATCAACCTGCAGGCCGAGACCAAGGGCACCTACTTCCCGAAGATCCTGCGCCGCGACACCAGCTTCTACATGCTGGGGTGGACGCCGGGCACCTACGACTCGCACAACGCGCTCAACGCGCTCATGCGCTGCGTGGACGACTCGGGTTCGGGCCAGTTCAACCTGGGGGCCTACTGCAACCCCAAGGTGGATGAGCTCACCAAGCAGATCCAGTCCGAGACCGACAAGGCCAAGCGAGACGCCATGATCCGCGAAGCCTTCAAGATCCATGCGGACGACATCGGCCACCTCCCGCTGCACCAGCAGGCCCTGGCCTGGGGCGTGGCCAACAACGTCACCCTGGCCCAGCTCGCGGACAACTTCATGCCGTTCCGCTACATGTCGGTGAAATAAGGTCACCCCCCGCGCCGCCTGCGGCGTCACCCCCCAAGGGGGGCGCCAGCAGCGGCCCGGCGGAGCCGGTTCCGCGCTGGCACTGGGCCTGCGCATCGCTTCACTCTTCAGGACGTCTTCTTGATTGCCACCATTCGCCGCGCGCTCGACAGCGATGTCGGGTACAGCTTCCGCACCTCGCCCACGGCCATCGTGGCGGCGGTGATCGCGCTCATCTGCATCGTCTGCGCGCTTTTTGCCAACTGGATCGCGCCGCACAACCCCTTCGACCTGGCCACGCTGGACCTGATGAACGCGCGCCTGCCGCCCATGTGGCAGGAAGGCGGCACCTCCCAGTTCGTGCTCGGTACGGACGATCAGGGCCGCGACATCCTCTCCGCGCTCATGTACGGCGCGCGCATCTCGCTCGCCGTGGGCCTGGCATCGGTGGTGCTGTCGGTGCTCATCGGCGTCACGCTGGGCCTGCTGGCCGGCTTTCTCGGCGGCTGGATCGACGCTTTCCTCATGCGCCTGTGCGACGTGATGCTGTCCTTCCCGCCCATCCTGATCGCGCTGCTGATCGCCGGCGTGGGCCGCGCCCTGTTTCCCAACGCGCACGAGACGCTCGCTTTCGGCGTGCTCATCATCTCCATCACGCTGGCCGGCTGGGTGCAGTACGCGCGCACCGTGCGTGGCTCCACGCTGGTGGAGCGCAGCAAGGAATACGTGCAGGCCGCGCGCGTCACCGGCGTGGCGCCCATGCGCATCATGGGCCGCCACGTGCTGCCCAACGTCATGGGCCCGGTGCTGGTGCTGGCTACCATCCAGGTCGCCACGGCCATCATCACCGAGGCCACGCTGTCCTTCCTGGGCGTGGGCGCACCGCCCACATCGCCCTCGCTGGGCACGCTCATCCGCGTGGGCAACGACTACCTCTTCTCTGGCGAGTGGTGGATCACCATCTTCCCCGGCCTCATGCTCATCCTCATCGCGCTCAGCGTGAACCTGCTGGGCGACTGGCTGCGCGACGCCCTCAACCCTAGGCTGCGTTGACCATGAGCCTGTTGCAAGTCAAGAACCTCGTCGTCGAATTCCCCACGCGCCGCGGCACCCTGCGCGCGCTCGACGACATCTCCTTCGACATCGCGCCCGGCGAGATCCTGGGCGTGGTGGGCGAGTCCGGCGCGGGCAAGTCGCTCACCGGCGCCTCCATCATCGGCCTGCTGGAGCCGCCGGGGCGCATCGCCTCCGGGCAGGTGCTGCTCGAGGGCCAGCGCATCGACAACCTGCCACACGAGAAGATGCGCCGCGTCCGTGGGCGCAAGATCGGCGCGATCTTCCAGGACCCGCTGACCTCGCTGAACCCGCTGTACTCCGTGGGCCGCCAGCTCACGGAGACCATCACCACCCATCTGCCGGTGAGCGCGGCCGAGGCGCGCGATCGCGCGATCCAGTTGCTGCGGGACACCGGCATCCCGGCGGCCGAGCAGCGCATCGACAACCTGCCCTACGACGCGATGCGCCGCGTGCGCGGCCGCAGGATCGGCGCCATCTTCCAGGACCCGCTGACCTCGCTGAACCCGCTGTACACCGTCGGGCGGCAACTGATCGAGACCATCCAGACGCATTTGCCGCTCAACCATGGCGAAGCGCGTCAGCGTGCCATCCAGTTGCTGAAGGACACCGGCATTCCGGCGGCCGAGGCACGCGTCGACCACTACCCGCACCAGTTCAGCGGCGGCATGCGCCAGCGGGTGGTG
The DNA here is from genome assembly GCF_035481345.1 of Hydrogenophaga sp. Lineage (GTDB taxonomy): Bacteria > Pseudomonadota > Gammaproteobacteria > Burkholderiales > Burkholderiaceae_C > Hydrogenophaga. The sequence goes on from NZ_DATIGV010000131.1 coordinate 70,341, forward strand.
ATCGCCCTGGCGTTGGCGGCCGAGCCGCAGCTGATCGTCGCCGACGAGCCCACCACGGCGCTCGACGTGTCGATCCAGGCACAGATCATTTCGCTGCTCAAGCGCTTGTGCAAGGAAAAGGGGGCCGCCGTGATGCTGGTGACGCACGACATGGGCGTGATCGCCGAAACCTGCGATCGCGTCGCCGTGATGTATGCGGGCCGCATCGTCGAGATCGGCCCGGTGCGCGAGGTCGTGAAA
>NZ_DATIGV010000132.1:0-5314 GCF_035481345.1 Hydrogenophaga sp.
CTCCAATCGGCGGCGTATGTGCTGTCGTGCGGTAGCGGATCAAGGAGCGCAGGCACCTCGGGCGCTTGCGCAACGATCGGCTCAAGGACATCCAGTGTCGGCAACGGCGGTTCGTTCGCAAGGATGAGGTCAACGGCCTGCGTGGTCGTGCCGTCGCGGCGCATGACCAGGGCCGTGGCGGCGACGCGGTTGCCGTTGCCCAGGTCGACGTCGGTGGGCAGGCCGAACCCGTCGATGGCGGTGATGCCATGGTGGGCGAGTGAGGCGAGTTCATCGGCCTGGCTCAGGCCGTCCTGGTTTTGGTCCTGCCAGAGCTGTAGTTGGGCGAAGAGGGCGTCGTCGGCGTTCAGCAGGCCGTTGCCATCGCTGTCGAGGTCGCGCAGGGCGTCGAAGCCGGAGCGTGCGAGCTGCCCGTCGGCTTTGCGCGTATCGGTACCGAAAAGCTCGGCACCCGTGTCGATGCTGCCGTTGCCATTGCGGTCCAGCACGAGCCAGGCGTCGTCGCCATGCAGCCAGCCCGTGGGCGTGGGCGTGCCATCGCTGTCGTGGTCGAAGAGGACGGGTGTGGCGGTGATGCCGATGGTCTCGATCCCGTCCTTGTCGAGGTCGATGGCGAGCGGATCGCGCACCGGCACGACGGCGCGCGCTTCGTTGAAGGCGGTGTTCACCATCGGGTCGATGCCGTAGGGATCGACGGAGTCCCAGCCTTCGAGGGCCCAGAAGCTCAGGCCGCGCAAGGAGTTGCCGGGGGGTGGCGCAGGCACCAAGGGATGCAAGGGATAGGGGCCTTCGGGCCACTGAGGAACAGGCCAATTCCACTGATCGATCGGCAAAGGCTGCTTGTCCGGGCCTGTGGGTGCTGGATTGGGGTTTTCGTCCGAGTGGCGCCATTGATCTTCTGACAACCAGGTGGCAGGGCCGTTGCGTTCCAGCGAGGCGTCGATGGCCTCTCGGGATGCTTTGACGACCTCGTCCCAGGAGTTCGCCGTACGACCAATCGAGAACCCCACCTCGTTGTTGTGCTCGTCCATGGCGCGGCGCTCGGATCCCTGTCCATCAAGATCACCTTCCAGTTCATGGACAGCGGCCATGGATCTCGCCGTGTTCTCCCCATACCGGCGAGTCATCTCTGCTGTCCATAAGATGTGCCTGTAGGCGTCGTACGGACCGCCGTCCTTGCCTGGCAAGTTCGAATGACCTCCCTCATTGGTCGCTTGGAGCGGAAGATTGGTGTTGAGGTCGGTGACGATGTCTTTCGAATTCATCATGTATGCGCCTTTGGAGAACTGGTTGAACTTATTCAATCTCTCGTGCATGCTGTGCAAGCCATGCGATCAGGCGATATGAAAACTTCGCTGAAGCAGCGCCAGCTGCGGACATCGATGGTGCAAGTCAGTTGTCTGGCACCTGCCTTTCCAAAGACACTGGCTCGCAGCTCCTGAGAGCCTTTTCTTGCAGGTGCCACCACGAAGTACGCATTGCCTGTGGTGTTGTCGAAAGTCACGAGCGAGCGATCAGAGAAATAGGGGACATCGTCATCATTGATCTGATTCAATTCGATCGATTCGATCCGATCGACTTCATGCACTCTGATGTGAAGGTATGCGCCGTTGTATAGATTGACGATCGCAAGAATCGCCGCGCCAATACCTGCCAAAAGGAACCAATGCATGATCTCCACGCGTTTCAAATTGGCAGAGAGATGCTGTGGAAGCTCAGGCTTCACGGGTTTGCTCGTATGGTCCATGGGTAGTCCTCGCTTAGTCGTAAGCACAAGTGCTACAACGCATGGCTGCTTCGGAGATGTAGATTTCCGCGAAGCAGCGTGGATAAGTGAATGCAACGGTGCAGGTGCGCTGTTCGATGCTTTGGCCCTTCTCGATAGTCACGCGCAGGACGTTGTTGCCGCTTCGATAGGGAATGCTGGGAAATACCACCCACACTCCAGGTCCAGAAGACGAGTGGCTTTCGTGGTCGGCGTAGTAGGGGTCCCCTTTCAGTTGGTCCCGATACAGCTCGATGGACTTAATGCTGGAGACGCCTTGGATCCGGATGTGGAGGAAGGCGAACTGGAGACTGCTCCACACCCCGTAGCCAATAAGAGCCATGGCTACAACAGCGACGCCCCATCTGATCTGCCTTGGACTGAATCGCCGACGGCGATGTGCTTCGGTGTGCGCGCGTTCGACTGGAGCCAGGGATGGGTGCGAGTCCGAGGATGGTTGGGCGTGGTTCATGTGCTGCGTTCGCTCTCGATTCGGGGCTGCGCCGGTGAGTACAGATTGGTGCAGAGGCGTTTTGTAGTCTGAACCGCCGAGGAAAGGGCTCATCTTTGTCTGATCGCGACGGCTTGCCGCTAAGCTCCCTCGCCCATGGACTCCCTCATCGCCGCCGCCGCCCGCGCGCTCGCCACGGGCGACCCGCTGGCCGCGCTGCAGCGCGTGGCTTTGCGCGAGGACCCGCCCGCACTGGCCCTGCGCGGTATCGCGATGGCGCAACTGGGCGAGTACCCGCGCGCCCGCGAGCTGCTGCGCCGCGCGGCCAAGGGCTTCGGGCCGCACGAGGCGCTGGCCCGCGCGCGCTGCGTGGTGGCCGAGGCGGAGGTGGCGCTGGCCCTGCGCGAGTTGGGCGGCTCGCCGCGCGCGCTGCTGGCCGCCGCGAAGACCCTGGCCGCGCGCGGTGACCAGGCCAACGCCTGGCAGGCGCACCTGATCGCCGCGCGCTGGCGCTTGCTGGTCGGCCGGCTCGACGAGGCCGCCGCGCAACTCGAGTCCTTGAACGGGCAGGCCTTGCCACCCTTGCTGGCCGCCGTGGCCCACCTCACGGCGGCCGAGCTGGCCCTGCGTTCGCTGCGCACTGGCCCCGCGCGCCAGGCATTGGTGCGCGCCCGGCAGGCCGCCGAGCGGGCCGGTGTGCCCGCGCTGCAGGCCGAGGTGGGCGAGGCGCGCGCGGCCCTGGAGCGCCCGGCCGCGCGCCGCGTGGGCCCAGGTGGCGAACAGGTGCTGTGCCTGGATGAGGTGGAGGCGCTGCTTGGCTCGCGCGCGCTGGTGGTGGACGCCTGCCGGCGCGGCCTGAGCGCGGGCGCCGCGTGGCAGTCGCTGGCGAGCCGGCCCGTGCTGTTCACGCTGGCCTTGGCACTGGCCGAGGCCTGGCCCGGCGATGTGGAGCGCCAGGCTCTGATCGCACGCGCGTTTCGCACGATGCACCCCGATGAGACCCACCGCGCGCGGCTGCGGGTGGAGATCGGCCGCCTGCGCGCGCTGGCCGCCGATGTGGCGGACATCGTGGCCACGCCACGCGGCTTCCAGCTCGTGCCGCGCGACGAGCGCCCCGTGATCGTGCTGGCGCCGCCCATCGACGGCGAGCAGGCCGCGCTGCAGGCGCTGCTGTCCGACGGCGCGGCGTGGTCCACCTCGGCCCTGGCCCTGGCGCTGGACGCCAGCCAGCGCACGGTGCAGCGCGCCCTGGCCGACTTGCAGGCGCAGGGTCGCGTGCGCGCCATCGGCCAGGCCCGCGCGCGCCGCTGGCTGGCGCCGCCGCTGGCGGGATTCACGACGATCTTGTTACTCCCCGCTGCGCTGCCGCTTGACTAGAGTGCACCTCAAGGCGCCGCGTGTGGCGCCCACCAGGAGCACCTCATGAAACACAAGTCCACCGTCCAGGCCGCCGAGGTCGTGCGCGAGTACGGTCCCTTCGACGGCGCCACCAGCGTGCACGGCGTGAGCTACGACGGCCGCCATGTGTGGGCCGCCACCGGCCCGCGCATCGTGGCCTTCGACCCCGCCAGCGGCGAGACCGTGCGCCGCATCGAACAGCCCGGCGACGCCGGCACCGCCTTCGATGGCCGGCACCTCTACCAGATCGCGGAGTCGCGCATCGACAAGATCGATCCGGCCACGGGCCAGGTGCTGGGATCCATCCCCGCACCGGGCCAGGGCTACGACTCGGGCCTCACCTGGGCCGAGGGCAGCCTGTGGGTGGGCCAGTACCGCGACCGCAAGATCCACCAGATCGACCCCGAGACGGGCGCGATCCGCCGCACCATCGAATCGAACCGCTTCGTCACCGGCGTGACCTGGGTGGACGGCGAGCTGTGGCACGGCACCTGGGAGGCCGACGAGAGCGAGCTGCGCCGCATCGACCCCGCCAGCGGCGAGGTGTTGCAGCGCCTGCGCATGCCGGCGGGCGAGGGCGTGAGCGGGCTGGAGTCCGATGGCGCCGACCTCTTCTACTGCGGCGGTGGCGGCAGCGGCAAGGTGCGCGCCGTGCGCCGGCCCGGGTCCCTTCAATCCTGAGACAGGAGCTTCACATGAACCCGACTACCACCACCACCACGGCAAGCGTTCGCGAGCAATGGCTCCACCAACGCCTGGCGCTGCTCGAGCGCGAGAAGGCGCTCAGCCGCTTGAGCGACGAACTCGCCGAGGCGCGCCGCGCGCTGCCCTGGGTGCGCATGGACAAACGCTACGTGTTCGACACGCCGCAAGGCCCGCGCGCGCTCGGCGATCTGTTCGAGGGCCGCAGCCAGTTGCTGGTGCAGCACTTCATGCTGGGCCCGGGCTGGGAGCAGGGCTGCCGCAGCTGCTCGTACATGGCCGACCACACCGACGGCATGCTGCCGCACCTGGCGGCGCGCGACGTGGCCTTCGTGGCGGTCTCGCGCGCGCCGCTGGCGGAGATCGAGCGGTTCCGCCGCCGCATGGGCTGGAACTTTCGCTGGGTCTCTTCGCATGGCAGCGATTTCAACCGCGACTTCGGCGTGAGCTTCACGCCGGACGAAGTGGCCGCGCAGTCCATGCGCTACAACTTTGCTCAGCAGCCCTACGCCAACGACGAAATGCCCGGCGTGAGCGTGTTCGCGAAGAATGACGCGGGTGAGGTGTTCCACACCTACTCCACCTACGGACGCGGCGTGGAAGTGATGATGGGCACCTACCGGCTGCTGGACCTCACGCCACGCGGGCGCCAGGAGGAGGGGCTGGACGACACCATGAGCTGGGTGCGGCACCACGACCGGTACGCGGACCGGCCCGCGGTCAAGGGAGGGTCGTCATGCTGCGGCTCGCACGCCTGACGGTGCTGCTGGTGCTGGGGCACCTCGGCTGCGCAAGCCAGGCCCTGGTGCCGGCCTTGCTGCCGCTGTGCCTGGGCGCGGTGTGAGGCGGTTGGAGCCGAGGCGCCCGGGAACACCGATTGCAGGGCATGGGACCCATGCGCCCGGCCTCCGCCGGGCGGCGGGGTCGTGCAGGAGATTGCCCATGCCATCGAAAGACCAGAAAGCGAAAGAGGACGTGCGCCTGTCCGGCGAGGCCCG
>NZ_DATIGV010000133.1:0-10037 GCF_035481345.1 Hydrogenophaga sp.
GCTCAGAGCTTGAGCGACCAGGTCTCGCCCACCAGCGACTGCCCGAAGCCTTCGTACGGCTCCGACTTGATGAGCTCGAAGCCGCGCCGCGCGTAGATGTCCCGCGCGGCGCCGAGGCAGCTATTGGTCCACAGCACCATCTTGCGGTAGCCCTTGGCCCGCGCGAAGGCCAGGCACTCGTCGGTGAGGCGCGCGCCCAGCCCCAGGCCGCGCGCGGCCGGCGTCAGCAGCAGCATGCGCAGTTGCGCCGTGGTGGCCGACTTGCGCACCACGAACACCGAGCCCACGCGCTCGCCGTCGAGCTCGGCCATCCAGCAACGCTCCCACTCGGGCTGGAAGTGGCGCACGTACTTGGCCACGATGTCGGCCACCAGCGCCTCGAAGTCCATGTTCCAGCCGTACTCGCGCGCGTAGACCTCGCCGTGCTGCTGCACCACCCAGCCCATGTCGCCGGGGCGCGGGTCGCGCAGCACGGCCGCGCGCGTGCGCGGCGCGGCCTGCGGCTCCAGCAATTGCTCGATGCGCGCCATCGCCTCCACCACCGCCTGCTGCTCGCCCGGCGCCAGCGCGGCCAGCAGCGCGGCGGCCTCCTCGCGCGACTTCTGCTGCATGGGCGCAAAGGCCGCGTACCCGGCCTCGGTGAGCGTGAGCAGGCTCTGGCGCGCGTCCTTCGGGCTGGGCGCGCGGCTGAGCCAGCCCGCGTTCTCGAAGCGCTTGAGGATGCGGCTGAGGTAGCCGCCGTCCATGCCCAGCGCGCGGATGAGCTCGGTGGCCACCAGGCCCTGGTGGTGCGCCAGCTCATAGAGCACGCGCACCTCGGTCAACGACAGATCGCCCCCGAGGTACGGCGAGAGCACGCCCGCGCGGCGGGTGTAGAAGCGGTTGAAACGGCGCACCGCCTTGACGGCGGCGGGCGAGACGGACGAGGGTTCGGTGGCGGACGGCATACTTGCCATTGTCAAGTTTTTACTTGCCAATGGCAACAGTATGGCGCGCTCAGGTCGCGAGCCGCGTGCGCGGCGGCCCCGCCAGCGTGAGCCAGGTGAGCGCCACGCTGCTGAGCGAACCCAGCGCCATGCCCGCCACCATCGGCAGTGGTTGACCGTTGGCGAACAGGCCCACCACCCCCATCGCCACCGCGCCCACCAGCATCTGCAGCGTGCCCATCAGTGCCGAGGCCGTGCCCGCGATGGCACCGTGCTCTTCCAGCGCCAGCACCGACACCGTGGGGATGACCAGGCCCATGAAGGCGCTGGCGATGAAGTTCAGCGCAATCAGCACCCACAGGTCGTCGCCGCCGAACAGGTAGTAGGCCAGCAACAGGGCGATCGTCAGCCCCGAGGCCGTGGCCGCGAACTTCACCATGGGCACCAGCCCCACGCGCCGCCCCACCGGGGCCGTGAACTGCGAGGCCCCGATGAAGGCCACCGCGTTGAACGAGAACGCCAGGCTGTACTGCGTCGGCGTGAAGCCGTAGTGGTCGATGAACACGAAAGGCGAGCCCGCCAGGAACACGAAGAAGCCGGCCAGCGCACAACTGCCAATGCCCACCAGCCCCAGGTAATGCCAGTCGCGCAGCAACAGGCGGTAGGCCCGCAGCGCGCCGCCGATGCTGCTTTCCACCCGCTGCTCGGGCGAGCGCGTCTCGCCCAGCGTGGCGCGCACCAGCAGCAGCCCGGCCATCGCCGCCAGCGCCACCGCCCAGAACACGCCGCGCCAGCCGCTCAACGCGATCACCCCGCTGCCGGCCAAGGGCGCCAGGATCGGCGACACGCTGAACACCAGCATCAGCAGCGACATCAGGCGCGCGGCCTCGGTGCCGGTGTGCAGGTCGCGCACCACCGCGCGCGGAATCGCCATGCCGGCCGCCGCGCCCAGGCCTTGCAGAAACCGGAAGGCCACCAGCGTCTGGATGTCCGTGGCCAGCGCGCAGCCCACACTGGCCACGATGAACAGGCCCAGGCCGGCATACAGCGGCGGCTTGCGGCCCACCATGTCGGACACCGGGCCATACAGCAACTGGCCCACGCCGATCGACAGGAAAAACGCCGTCAGGCTGAACTGCACCGCTCCCACCTCGGCGCCCAGGGCGGTGCCGATGGCTGGCAACGCGGGCAGGTACATGTCGATGGCGAACGGGCCGATGGCCGAGAGCAGGCCCAGGATGAGGGCCATGCGGAAATAGGAAGAAGATTGCATGATGGCGGCGATTCTCGTCGCGATCCCTTTTCCTGTTCCTGCCAAGGCCCTCCCATGCCCGACTTCGACGTCATCGAAATGAAACCCTTCGTGCCTGCGAAGGACTTCGACCTCTCCAAACGCTTCTACCAGGACGTGGGCTTCACCCTGGACTGGAACAACGAGCACATGGCCTACCTGCACCACGGCAGCGCGCGCTTCCTGCTGCAGAACTTCTACGAACAGGCCTTCGCCGAGAACCTGATGCTGCACCTGCTGGTGAAGGACGTGGATGCATGGCACCAGCGCCTGGTCGAGCGCGGCGTGGCCGAACGTTATGGCGTGCGCCTGGGGGCGGTAGAGGACCAACCCTGGGGCATGCGGGACTTTGTGCTGAACGACCCTTGCGGGGTGCTGTGGCGGGTGGGGATGAGTACGGAATGAGGAAGGGCGGCGATCAATAGCGCCACCCGGAGCCCGTCTTTACCAGCACCGCTCAGCGAACGAAGTAGTTCGCGGCCTCGAAGTCGGTCGGATAGCCTTCAGCATCCACTGGCTCGCCGGCGTCTGCGCCTGCAAATTGAAGTCGCGCGTTGTGCACGTTGCCGATCGATTTCGTGTTGGCGGTGGCCCCAGTCATGCGGCCATCGGGCGTCGCGGTGAGGGTAACGCCCGAGCCACCATCGGCCGAAGTTGTGCTGCCAACAGAAGTGACAACCCCTTTGATCACGTTGTCCCGGCCCGCACGAGTTGCCTGTGCAACGTTCACGGTGAGCCGTTCCGTCGCAAGACCCTGCTATGAGGGTCGATTCAGCGTGCGCCAAGGCCATCACAGCTGGCGTATGAGATCGTCAAATCCAGGTTAGTTGATTTCATCAGGGCCGATAAGCGTTGGCTTGCCGATGCCCAGGAACCCTTCGGCGCACCGCCAGCGGGAGTGCTTCACGGGACGGGTCTGTGTCGACTCGTCCATCTCGCGAATACCAAGCCGACAACTCTGACCATTGAAGTCCATCGACAAGGAATAGCGCTTGGCCGCTTGCGGTGTGAACTGGAGAAACAGCGGGCCGCAGGTGCCGTCGGTGATGTACGCGGTGGCGGCGAAGGCGATCGGCTGGTTGGCGGGATAGTGGGCAATCTTGGTCTTCGGCAGTTTCTCGATCTGGGCCAGCGCACCCAGGGATAGGAAATTGGCCAGACCTCGAAAGTTCTGCTGGACTTCAGATGGAATCTCGCGTCTTCTGACCCGTGCCGCGATGTGCTGGGCATCTGGCTCACACAGCTTGTCGCCAACACGTTGTTGAAACGCCGCCACCGCCGCCGAGTTCGTCGTGAACTCGACGATGGCACTCCCGGGTGGTAGCGCGGCACCCACCTCATCTTCAATGGCTTGTTCCTCATCGGGGTAGTACTGAGCCGCAGGAGCAGCGCACCCCAATAGCGCGGCGACGACGCTGCACGCAGCGCAGGCTTTCAACAGCCTCGTCTGGCCAAAGGTTTTGGTATCCATACTTAGTTGAACTCGAAGCGCACGTCTTTGATAACGTGCACCTTTCCCCAATGAAAGTTACAAACGCGCGCGACTTCGGTGTCATCCTTCGACACGGGCACGCACCCGCCCGTGATCTGAACCTTGCCACCGGCCTGCCTGGACAGAGGGAACTCAATGGACGGGCCTTCAGGGACGGTGTGCTCCAGCACCACCGACTCCGCAAAGTCGTCGACGAGGGCGGCGAGCAGTTGACCATTCATGGAAAGCAGGTAGAGATCGTGCCGAAAGGCCGCGCCGGGTTGCAGACACATCTCGAAGTTCATGTTCTGCACGGTCTGCTGCTGGCATTGTCTGGGGGCAGCGGCTTGGACGGGAAGGCACGTTGCAGCCGCTGTTGCAAGCAGCAACGCAGAGCGGAAGGTGAATGGCAGGCTCATTGTGGAATCAAGGGATAAGGCGAGGCTTGGCGAACATGGGCTGCAATCGGCCCCGCTGGGCGATTGCAGCTTGATGCACTGGAGGTGCTACATAAAAGCTCTGACGCAGGTTGGCGCCTCACGTCAGGCCGGGAAGTCAACCTCAATGGGTTTCTGCTCAGGATCGGCAAGGAAGCGCACATAGGTTTGCACGGCGAGCTTGTACTGCGCGAAGCTGACCTCGCCGCCTTCGCCTTGGCTGTACAGGCCTTCAAACCAGACCTTGTCGGGCGTGATGAAGGCGACCCAGGCGTTACCATCGGACTCGATGTAGGAGACTTCGCCGGATTCGATGCGGCGGATTTCTTTGAGCGCAGTTGCTCCCGAGCCTTCAGCAGTTTGGATGTCAGACATGATCGCGCTGCACATCAACCGGAACTCAGGCACACAGAACTCCCAGCGCGAACCGTAAGGCAGCGCATCCGCATCAACAACCTCAAGCCATCTTCCCATCCACTTCTTGAATGGATCGGCATCGGCTACGTGCTCAACCATGGTGGCGCACAAAATCAAGCGCATTCGAAGTCCTATTTGAGTGGGTAAAAAGTCGTTCGCGCCGGAGTGGTGAATCCCTCAATCATCATTCCGCTCGGCGAGGTTCCTTGCCATTTCGTAGCTCCAAGCATTTGCTTGCTCTTGAACGCCTCCGACACCTCATACTCGATGCGCGCCTGTGACCACGAGGGCGGAAAGAAGGTCGACTCCCGTGCTTTATCCACCCACACCCCCTTCTTCGCATCCCATATCTGCACCGGCGCCTCATACGTCCCGTTCGCGTTGAACGTGATGTCCGCCCCCGGTTTGATTCGCGCCTGACCATCGGCCGCGAACTCTGCGTGATACCCCGTGGCCTTGCCCTTGGCGTTGACTTCGCCCGCGAGCACGTGGCTCATGTCGAAGTTGTTCTGCTGCAGCACCTGGCTGTCGGTCTTGGCGATGTACTGTGCGTCCCGGCTGGTGTCGGGCACCATCTTCGCCCAATCGTCCAACTCGGTGCGCAGGTGTTCGCCTTGAGTGGCACAGGCCTCGGTGGCGCCGCCGACCGACTTGACCGCGCCTCATAGGGGCTCTTCGAAGTCGGCCCATGCATAGCGTTTTCCGTCCTTGAGGACAGTTTCGATGCTTCGATTGGCTCCGAAAATGGTGTTGTAGAACGGTGCAGAAATCTCGAGATAGTCTGAATCAAGCGAGCCTTCGCCGACCTCTCTTTGATGCGGCTCTGTTCCTTTGAAGGGCAAAGGCAACCATCCTTGCAGAGCCGCCTCAACCAAAGGCAAATCCTGCTTCAAGTAGCCAAACGGGTCATCTTTCGGATCGACGGTCATCAGCCAAGCCTTGAACGCTCGGGCGACACGTTCAAGCTTGACCGCATCGACTTCCATGCAGTACCCGTCTTCATCAAGCTGCACCAGCTTTCTCATAGTTTTCGCTTCCTTCATCGCTTGACGACGATGTTGCCGATTTTGATCGGCAGCGTAAACGCCGAGCGATCCAGTACCAGGGATTGCGTGCCACCGCCGCTGGTGTTGGGCACTCCATTGACCATCGTCGGAGCAATTTTGCTTTCAAAGACCACGGTACCTTGCTTCGGCTTGATCTGGTAGACGTCGTAACTGTTGACCTGCATGCCCGGCGGCAAACCGAGCTTGTCGACCATCGAGGCCGGATCGCTTTGCAGCTGAGCCAGTTCGCTTTCCTTCATCCAGTAGCCCGTCGACGGGCTGGGTGTCCCGCCCGTAGGTACTACCTTGACCAACTTATCCGTCGCATCAAGAGGTGTTGCCACGGGCAGAGATTGGCCCGAGTTAATGAAGGAGCGCGCTTCACGCACCGCTGCCTCGCGAGACATCCCGCTGTTCTCAAGCATGTTCACCATCTGAACCCCCTCCGGAAAATCCAATGGGTTACGGGTCAACCCCTGCGTCGCAAACTGTCCGTCCACCGCAGGCGATATCGCTTTGCCTGCTGCGGGTATGTAGTCGTTGGCGGACGATCTGCCGGCATTGCCCATCACACCGCCCGTTGCCGCCTTCACTCCTTTGGCCGGCAGGCGAACGCCCAACAGCGTCTCCTCCAACGTCGTATCCCGCACCGCCTGCCCATTGGGCGTGTTCATCCATTCCAGCCGCTGCGCGTCACGCCGCTCTTTGCCCGGGATCACCGAGACCTGGTTGCTGGGCGAACCACCCGGAAACACGTTGCCGTACGGGTCGTCGCGCTGCGCCTGCGTGGCACTGAAGTAGGTCTGGGGCTTGCCGTCGCTGCCCAGCACCACGCGGCCCTGGCTGTCCAGGATGGGCCGCCCCGTGTCGGCGTCGAGCATGCGCTGCGCTTCGCCCAGGTCGCCGAAGTAGCGCTCGGCACCACCCATGGACGCTTCGGTGCCCGGTCGATTGGCCGCGTCGATCACGCTTTGCCGGTAGGCCTGTTCGTCAGCGGCGGCCCGTTTGTCCACGCGGCTCTCCGCCACGCGCTCAAGCATGTCGCTCCAGTACAGGCGAGCGTCTCGCTCGCACGCGCTGTCGCCGCGGCAGCTGGCCCTGGCCTTGCCATCGGCCAGCTCGCGGATGCGCTGTTTCTCGGTGGGATGCAACTGCCGGTTGTTCACATCGGTGTTGAACGCCGCGCCCGCGGCAGCGCCACCGCCAGCCACGCCCGACAGCACCGCCAGCCCGCCGGCCGTGCCCCATCCCGCCATTTCCTGGGCAAGCAGTGCGTTCACGCCCGCGTCTTGCAGCGCCGTCTGCACCTGGTGCTGCAAGTCATTGAGCCCCGGCGCCGCCAGGCTGGCGCCGCCCGCGCCCAACGCGCCCTGCGCGCCACCACTCAGCCCCCCGATCACCGCGTGCCCCGCAGCGCGGTACACGCCGCCCTCGTCCCAGCGGTCCGCCTCGGCCAGCAGTTGGGCCCGCGCCGGGTCGTCCGCGTCAAGCTGCGCGGCCTCCTTCCTCAGCTTGTCGCGCTGCGCGTCGGCTTGATCGCCCCAGCCCTTGGCCAGCACAGGCAGGCCGCCGCGTGTGATGGCTACCTGGGCGTTGACCTCGTCGTTCACCCGCTCGCGATCGAAGATCGGCGCCAGCCCCGTCTCGGCGTCTCCCGTGCGGGCGTCCTTGTTGCCCGCGATGCCGGAGATGCCGGCCCGGGTGGTGCTGCTGGCGCCGCCCTTGTCCTCGCCCCAGCCCACGCCCCGGGTGCGGCTCACTTCCTTCACCGGCTGGCCGTCGGAGCCCATCACCGTGCTGCCGTCCTGGTTCTTCTTGTCCGAGACGTACACGCCCGCGCCGGCGCTCCAGCCACTGGCCTTGTAGCGCGCCTCGTTGTGCACGTCCTCCAGCCCCACCCCGCCTTCGCTCTCGAAGTCATTGCGCTGCTCGTCCACCGCCACCTGCGTGCTGGTGATGGCGCCGCCCTTGAGCACGGTCTTGCCCTTGACCTTGACGTCGAAGCCGGCGTCGCCCGCGCGGATGCCGCTTTGTTCGCCCACGCTGGCGTATTCGCTCTGAATGTCGGTTCGGCTCGCGCTGAAGGAGCCACCCGCCCCGGCGCCGAAGGTGGCGCTGGCGCTGCTCTGTTTGCTCTTCTCCCGGTAGCTCGCCTTGTCCTGCAGGCTCTCGATGAGCAGGTTGCCGCCGATGTCGGCTTGCACCCGATCGGCGCTGACCACGGCGCCGGCCAGGATGGTGTCGTCACCCGACTCGATGCTCACGCGCTCACCCGCCCGGACGTGGGTGTTGGTGTGGCCGAGCGACTCGCCCTCGGCCTTGCCCTTGCCCGCGCTGGCGCTGGCCGTGATGCCGAAGCCCGCGCCAGTGCCGCCGACTTGCCAGCCGATGCCCACGCTGCCCGAGCGGTTGCGACTCTCGGTCTTCTCCTTCGTGGTGTTCTGGGCCGCGCGCAGGTCGACGTTGCCCTCTGCCTTGAGGCGCGCCGTCTTGCCCGCCTCTAGCTCGCTGCCCTGGATGAGGATGTCGCTGTCTTCACCAGCGCCTTCGGCGATGAAGCTCACATCGCCGCCCGCGCTGACGCGGCTGCCCTGCGCGTTGTCGGCGCTGCTCTCGCTGGTGCTGCGGCTGCTGGAGGCGCCGATGCTGATGTTCACGCTGATGCCGGCGTCGGCAAGCTGGCCGCTGGCAGCGGCCTTGCCCGCGGTGTCCAGGCCCTGCTTGAGCTGCATGCCCGCCGTGGCCGCGCCCAGGGCCTTCATGCGCGCGTCGTCGGTCTTGTCCAGGGCCCCGAGCGTCTCGGTGGCCGTTTGCATCATCTGCACGACCCCGCCGCCCACGCCCAGGGTGAGGCCGCCCTGGCGCATCTTGTCTTCCTGCCAACGTTCTTCGGTGCTTCTGGCTTCGGTGACACGGATGTCGTTGGCCCGGACATCGATGTCGCCCTCGGGGGCAAGCAGGTCGGAGCCGACCTGTTCGTAGCTTCCACCGGCGCGGATGGTCACGTCGCCCTTGAGCGCGCCCAGGGTGCTGCCTTGCGCGCCGGTGCCGCTCAATTCGCGCTCGCTGCTTCTTTGCTGGCTGCCCAGGGTGACACCGGCGCCGCTGGCAAAGACGCCACTGCTCTTCTTCTCGTGGAAGCGTTCTTGCCGGTGCTCGGTGCGCTCGGCCAGGACCCGGACATCGCCGCCCGCGCTCACGTCCAGGTCTTCGTCGGCGATGGCGTGCGAGCCCTTGAACGTGATGTCGCCTCCCGCGCTCAGGTTCACTTCGCGCCCGCCCAGCGCACTGCCCTGGGCGCGGGTGTGGCTGTCCAGGCTGCGGGTTTCAGTGCTGCTGGAGCCGAGCACGCCGCTGCTCTTGGCATAGACGCCGTGTTCGACCTGGTAGTTGGCCTCACCGGCGGTGATGTCCAGGTGGCGCCCGGCGTGGATGTTCAATTGGCCGTTGTTCTGGCTCTCGTAGTAGGGAGCATCGGCATCGGGTTCACCGTTGGCCTGCACCTGCGCCGCTCTCATCTGCACATCGCGCCCGGCCGAGAGCGTGATGTTGTCGCCGCCGATGGCGCTGCCCACCTCGGCGCTGCGCTGCACGCGCCCGTAGTTCTTCTCGTCGCGCGTGGTGTCCAGGGCCTCGCGGGTGTTCAGGGTGCTCAGGCGCAGGTCGCGCCCGGCGTGCATGTCCACCACGCTGGCCTGGGCGAGCGCGGCCTGCAGTTCGATGTCCTGCCCGGCTCGGGCGAGCAGCACGCCGGCGTCCGCGCTCACGCTCAGGCGGGCCACCCGGTCGAGCACCACGGCCTGGCCATCCGTGCTCTGGGCGCTGGTGCTGGCGACCTTGATGTCGCGCCCGGCGTCCAGCACGAGCAGGTCTTTGGCGCTGACGTTCCCTCCATCGACCTCGATGTCTTGCTGCGCCCGCAGTGCGGTGGCGCCCTGGCTGCCGATGTGTCCGCTGCTGCGGATGCCGTTGGCATCGATGAGCACCAGGTCTCGCCCGGCCACGCTGCCGCTGTTCAAGAACTCGCCGCTGAGGTTGAGGTGGACTTCGCGCCCGGCGATCAGGGAGCCCTGGGGGCTCAGCTCGCCTTCGCGGGGCATCAAGTAGACGCGGGGCACAAGCGCGGTCACTGTTCGTCCATCGGGCAAGGTCACTTCCTGGGCTTCGAGCCAGACGATGTCGCTGGTGAGCGCAGCCACCTGCTCGGCCGTGAGGGTGATGCCCGGCCTGAGTTGGTGGGCCTGGGCGAAGGTGGCGCCGGCCTGCAGGAGGGCCAGGTACTGGGCGTCGTCGTCCGTGTGGTCACCGAGGAAGCGCTGGCCGGTGAGCTGGGCGATCTGCTCGCGCATGAGGCGCTGTTCGAGGAAGCCGTCGCCCAGGCGCTTGTGCACGCTGGCCGGGTCGATGTTGAGTGCGGCGAGCTGGTAGTCCGAGGCGAGCCACTGGCGC
>NZ_DATIGV010000134.1:0-11034 GCF_035481345.1 Hydrogenophaga sp.
CCACACGCGCTTCGAGCTGCAGCGCCTGCATGGCATGGGCGAGGGCGTGTACCGCGAGGTGCTGCGCGAATCGGATGTGGGCTGCCGCGTCTACGCCCCCGTGGGCGCGCACCGCGACCTGCTGGCCTACCTGGTGCGCCGCCTGCTGGAGAACGGCGCCAACTCCTCCTTCGTGCACCAGCTGGCCGACGAATCGGTGGGCCTGGATGCGCTGCTCGAATCGCCGGTCGACCATTGCGCGCGCGAGGACGGCGAACCCGCTTTCGCCTTGCCCGCGCGCTTGTACGGCGTGCAGCGACCCAACAGCGAGGGCCTGGACCCCAGCGTGGCCGTGCACCGCGAGCGGCTGTTCAATGCCTGGCGCCAGGTGAGCGTGGCCCGGGTGCCCGAGGCCCGGCCGGGCGAGGTCGACGTCGCCGCGCGCCGCGCCGCGGACGCCTTCGCTGCCTGGAACCACCGCCCCGTCGCCGAGCGCGCCGCGATCCTGCGCCGCGCGGCCGACGCCATGCAGGCGCAACTGCCGCCGCTGTGCGCCCTGCTCGTGGCCGAGGCGCACAAGACCTGGCCCGACGCGATCGCCGAGGTGCGCGAGGCGGTGGATTTCCTGCGCTACTACGCGGCCGAGGCCGAGCGCTTGCTGGCCCCTGTGGAACTGCCCGGCCCGACGGGCGAGCGCAACACCCTGCGCCTGCACGGACGCGGCGCCTGGGTCTGCATCAGCCCCTGGAACTTCCCGCTGGCCATCTTCACGGGGCAGGTGGCGGCGGCGCTGGTCACGGGCAACACCGTGTTGGCCAAGCCGGCCGAGCAGACCCCCGCCATCGCACAGGAGGCCGTTCGCCTGCTGCACGCGGCCGGCGTGCCGGCCGAGGCGCTGCAACTGTTGCATGGCCCGGGCGAGACCGTGGGCGCCGCGCTGGTGGCCGAGCCGGCCGTGGCCGGCGTGGCCTTCACCGGCTCCACCCCCGTGGCCAAGGCCATTCAGCGCGCGCTCGCGGCCAAGGACGGCCCGATCGTTCCCCTCATCGCCGAGACCGGCGGCGTGAACGCCATGCTGGTGGACAGCAGCGCCCTGCCCGAGCAGGTGGCCGATGCCGTGGTGCAAAGCGCCTTCCGCAGCGCGGGCCAGCGCTGCTCGGCGCTGCGACTGCTGTGCGTGCACGAGTCCATCGCCGACGGCGTGCTCGACATGGTGCGCGGCGCCGCACAGGCGCTGGTGGTAGGCGATCCGACCGATCTGGCCACCGACGTCGGCCCCTTGATCGATGCCGAGGCCTTCGATGGCGTCGCGCGGCACCTGGCGCGCCTGCGCACCACGGCGGCGGCGCTGCTGACCGGGAGAGAGGACGCGGCCACGCAGACCGTCGCGCCGCAAATTTTTGAAATCCGCCAGGTCGCCGAGGCCTCGCAAGAGATCTTCGGCCCCGTGCTGCAGGTGCTGCGCTGGCGCGGCGACCCGAAGGACGTGATCGCCCAGGTCAATGCCCTGGGCTACGGCCTCACCCTGGGCCTGCAGACCCGCATCGACAGCCGCGCCCTGGCGCTGGCCGCGCAGGCGCGCGCGGGCAACGTGTACGTCAACCGCAACACCATCGGTGCCGTGGTGGGCGTGCAACCCTTCGGTGGCGAGGGCCTGTCGGGCACCGGCCCCAAGGCCGGCGGGCCGCACTACCTGCCGCGTTTCTGCGCCGAACAGACGCTCACCATC
The DNA here is from genome assembly GCF_035481345.1 of Hydrogenophaga sp. Taxonomy (GTDB): domain Bacteria; phylum Pseudomonadota; class Gammaproteobacteria; order Burkholderiales; family Burkholderiaceae_C; genus Hydrogenophaga. Next base: position 1,709 of record NZ_DATIGV010000134.1, read on the forward strand.
AACACCACGGCGGCCGGCGGCAACGTGGCGCTGTTCAGCGCGTGAGAAGCGGCCCGTTCGCGGCGGCGGGGCGCGGCGTACAGTCGCGGCCATCCCTTTCCACCCGCGACGCCCCATGGCCGACACACCGACGAGCAGCGACCCGCAACGCATCCAGCAGTGGCTCGACGAGCACCGCATCACCGAAGTCGAGTGCCTGATCCCCGACATGGCGGGCCAGGCGCGCGGCAAGATCGTGCCGCGCCACAAGTACGACCCGGCCGTGGGCCTGCGCCTGCCCGAGGCCGTGCTGACGATGACGGTGACCGGCGACTACCCCGAGAAGGACTACACCTCGGTGGCCGACCCCGACATGCAGCTGCTGCCCGACGCGTCCACGCTGCGCCCCGTGCCCTGGGCCAAGGAGCCCACGGCGCAGATCATTCACGACTGCTTCTCCTTCGACGGCAAGTCCGTGGACCTGTCGCCGCGCAACGTGCTGCGCCGCATCCTCCAGCTCTACTCGGACGAAGGCTGGCGGCCGATCGTCGCGCCCGAGATGGAGTTCTATCTGGTGCAGGTCGAACCCGACGAGGACATCCCGCTGAAGGCACCCGTGGGCCGCACGCGCCGCACCGAGGCGGGCATGCAGAGTTTCTCCATGGACGCCATCAACGAGTACGACGACATCTTCGACGTCATGTACGACTGGTGCGAGGCCGAAGGCATCCAGCTCGACACGCTGATCCACGAGATGGGCACGGCGCAGATGGAAATCAACCTCGACCACGGCGACCCACTGCCATTGGCCGACCAGGTCTTTCTCTTCAAGCGCACCATCCGCGAGGTGGCCATCCGCCACCAGATGTACGCCACCTTCATGGCCAAGCCCATGCAGGGTCAGCCGGGCAGCGCCATGCACATCCACCAGAGCGTGGTGGGCATGGCCGATGGAAAGAACATCTTCAGCCGTGCGGACGGGGAGGCCTCGGATCGTTTCTTCCACTTCATCGGCGGCCTGCAGACCTATCTGCCCGCGGCCATCGCCTTCTTCGCGCCCTACGTCAACTCATACCGGCGCCTGTCGCGCTACACCTCGGCGCCGATCAACCTGAGCTGGGGCTACGACAACCGCACCTGTGGCCTGCGCGTGCCGCATTCGGTGCCGCAGGCGCGGCGGGTGGAGAACCGCCTGGCGGGGGTGGACGTGAACCCGTACCTGGCGCTGGCGGTGAGCCTGGCCTGTGGGTACCTGGGCATGAAGCAGGGCCTCAAGCCCACCGAGCCGTTGTCGGGCAGCGCCTACGAGCAGCCGCACCAGTTGCCGCGCCATCTGGACGACGCGGTGGAGAAGCTCATGCAGTGCACGCCGCTGGTGGAGCTGTTCGGGGAACACTTCATCCAGACGTATGCGGCGATCAAGGACACGGAGTACCGGGAGTACTTCGACGTGGTGAGTCCTTGGGAGCGGAGGTTTCTGTTGCTCAACGTCTGAGCGTTTTTTCTCCGGGGGACATTCGCGGAGCAAGGCACCCAGTGGCCGCGAGCCCGCGAGGTGTGAGCGAGAAACCAGCGAGGTGCAGCCGGAGAAAGCTCAGCCGACAACCACCATCCCAGACACAGGATTCGACAACAGCGCATCCAAGGCCTCGATCGGCAGCGGCTTGGCGAACAGGTGCCCCTGGAACTGGTCGCACCCCTGGTACGCCAGGAAGTCGCGCTGCTCGATCGTCTCCACGCCCTCGGCCACCACCTGCAGGCTCAGCGACTGCGCCAGCGCGATGATGGCGCGCGAGATCGCCGCGTCGTTCGGGTCGGTCAGCACGTCGGCCACGAAGGCCCGGTCGATCTTCAACTGGTCCAGCGGCAGCCGCTTGAGCAGCGACAGCGAGGAATAGCCCATGCCGAAGTCGTCCAGCGAGAGCGTCACGCCCAGCGACTTGAGCATGCCCATCTTCTCGATGGTGATCTCCATGCGGTCGGCCAGCAGGCTCTCGGTGAGTTCCAGCTTCAGGCGCTGCGGCTTGACGCCGCTGGCTCGGATGCAGGCCATCACCGAGTCCACGAAATCGGGGTGGCGGAACTGGCGCACGCTCACGTTGACGGCGATGCTGAGGTTGGCCGTCTCGGGCCGCTTCGACCACGCCGCCAGTTGCCCGCAAGCCGTCTCCAGCGCCCACAGGCCCAGCGGCAGAATCAGTCCGGTGTCCTCGGCCACGGGGATGAAGGCGATGGGTGACAGCAGCCCGCGCTCGGGGTGGTTCCAGCGCAGCAGGGCTTCCACGCCGATGATCATGCCGGCCTTGTCCACCTGCGGCTGGTAGTGCACCACGAACTCGCGCCGGCGCAGGCCGTCGCGCAGGTCGGACGCGGTGCGCGCGTTCTCGCTCATCTCCGCCTGCAGCGAAGGGTCGAAGAAGCACAGCGTGTTGCGGCCCATGGACTTGGCCTGGTACATCGCCAGGTCGGCCTGCTTGAGCAGCTCGCCCACGTCGGCCTGCGTGCCGTGGAAGATGGTGACGCCGATGCTGGGCGTGGCGAAGTGCTGGTGGCCGGTGAGCGCGAAGGGCTCGCGCAGGGTCTGCAGCACCTTGTTGGCCAGCACGCGCGCCTTGTGCGCCGCCGCCACCGGGCTGGGGCTGAGGTCGTCGGCCATCACCACGAATTCGTCGCCACCCAGGCGCGCCACCAGGTCGGTCTTGCGCACGCTGGCGGCCAGGCGCTGCGCCACCTTCTTGAGCAACTGGTCGCCCATCTGGTGGCCCAGGGTGTCGTTGAGGATCTTGAAGTTGTCCAGGTCGATGAACAGCAGCGCGCCGTGCTGGCCGCTGCGCGCGCTCACGCTCAGCGCCTGCTGCAGCTTGTCGAGCAGCAACTGGCGGTTGGGCAGGTCGGTCAGCGGGTCGTAGAAGGCCAGGTGGCGGATCATGTCCTCGGCGGTCTTGCGCTGCGTGATGTCGCGCCCCACCGCCACCCAGTGCGTCACCTCGTCGGCGCTGGGCTGCACCGACACCACCTCCAGCTCCACCCAGAACAGTGCGCCGTTCTTGCGCCGCACCATCAGCTCGGTGCGCGCCTTCTGCGTGTCGCGCAGACCGCGCGAGATCTCGCGCAGCTTGGACACCGCCGGATCCAGGTCGAGCAGCATGCCGGGCGACTGGCCCAGCACCTCGGCGCGCGAGTAGCCCGTGTGCAGCTCGAAGGCGTCGTTGACGAACACGATCTTGGGCTCGCTGCGCAATTCCTGCGCGCCCGTCTCGGCGATCAGCACGATGTCGTTGAGCCGCGCCACGCTGGTCTCCAGCAGCATGAGCTGCTCCTGCGAACGGCGTCGCTCGGTCACGTCGCGGAAGTACACGGCCAGGCCCTCGGCGAAGGGGTAGGCCCGCACCTCCAGCCACTTGCCCAGCGAGGCGAACCAGTCCTCCAGCTCGACGCGGCGGTTGGTCTGCAGGGCGCGGCCCAGGTGCTCCTTGAGCCGCTGCGCCAGCGCGGGTGCGAAGCCGTGCCAGACCTCCACCCCCAGCAGGTCGGCCGTGGTCTTCTGCAGCAGGCGCTCGCTTTCCTGGTTCAGGTAGGTGAAGCAGCACTGCCGGTCCAGCGTCACGAAGGCCTCGGTGATGCTGGCCAGCGTCGTCGTCAGGCGCATCGCCAGGCGCAGCGTTTCCTGCTGGGCCTGCTTGGTGGCCGAGATGTCGTGCACGGTGACCTGAACGCGCACGGGGTGGCCGTTCTCGTCCGTCACGGCCGCGCCCACGGTGCGCACCCACTTGGGCCCGCTCGACTCGATCAGCACCTGCACTTCCTCGTCGAAGGGCTCGGCGCTGGCGGCGCAGCGCTCCAGGCGCTGGCGCAGGCCCTGGCGCCATTCGGGCGCATGGTGCGCCAGCAGGTCCTCCAGCGTGCGCGGCGCCGCCTCGGGCACGATGCCCAGCAGGCTCAGCAGGCCGGCTGAACAGTCCACCCGTTCGCCGTCGGTTTCCACCGACCAACTGCCCAGGCCCGCCGTGCGTTCCACCAGCTCGATCTGCCCCTGGTGGCGGCGCTGCAGGGCCACTTGCGCCATCACCAGTTCGCGCTGGTGGCGCATGGCCAGCACGAGATCGGCCGCCATCTCGCTCACCAGGCCGATGCCGATCTCATTGCGGCGTTCGTCCCGCGCCTGGTGATCGAGCAGCAGCAGGAAGGCGCCCGGCGCGCGGTTCAGGGGCAGCCAGTGCAGGTGGTGGATCGCGCGGCGGCCGCGCCCCAGGTCGAGCGGCACCCAGCGCGCTTCGCGGCTGGTGTCGCCCACCCAGACCTCCTGCGGCCCCAGGGTTCTGGCGATCTCGAGGGCCAGTGCCTCCAAGGGCGCGTCCAGCCCGGCCCGGCCCAGCGCACGAACACCTGTATCCGAGCGTTCCAGCAAGAGCGCGGCGGCGCCGCGGCCCTCGCGCGCGGCCAGGTGGGCCATGCGGTCGAACGCCTCGCGCGCTTCAGGGAGCCGGGCGGTGTCGGAAACCTGCACATTTGGGTATCGATCGGCGCGCATGATGGCCTTAGGATAGCGGGCCTGGCGTGACGCGAACCACTTCGGCGTTCCGCGCCACCGGCAAGCGGCCGTGAACTACCGCACGCCACGCTGCGTGGCGACGGATTTTTGTAACTGACTTGTGACTTTTTGTAGCCTCTGCTCTAGGATCCGACCCATTGTCTTTGGTGCAGCCCTAGTCCCGGACACACTCCATGCAAGCCATGTCCACCACTGACATCCGACAGGATGGGGGAGCCCGCAAGGTGAGCGCACTCGCAGAACTCCGTCAACACAACGACGTATCCAGCCTGAAATCGGCTCTGCACCAGCTGTGCAGCGAATTCGGCCGCATTTCGCGCCTGGACATCCTCACGGCCATGCACGAAGGCACCAAGCAGGCGATCTGCTTCCTGCGCATGGAGCGGCCGGAGCAGGAGCAGCAGCTCATGAAGACCCTGGGCGTGGGCCGCTTCGGCGGCGAGGTGGTGTTCGTGCTCAACCTCAACGTGCCCAGCAAGCAGAACGATTTCGGCCCCTCGTCGCAGTGGTGCGACTCCGACATCTACTGAGCGGCCCCGGGGCCCGCTCCCACCCCCTTTAAGCCTTGCGTTCGCCGCTGCAGGCCCAGGTCGTCCAGTGGCTGGCGCAGCCGGGCGATGCGGTTCGCCAGGGCCAGCCGCTGCTCGTGGTCGAGGCCATGAAGATGGAGCACGAGCTGCGGGCCGACCGCGACGGGCGCCTGGCCGAGTGCCTCGTCGCGGCGGGCGACTCGGTGGATGCGGGCGACCCGCTCTGGCGCATCGACGCGGCGGCGATTCAGGCGCCGCGGCGCGACATCCCGGCTTCGGCGCCCGAGGCAGCGCCCCCCGAACGGGACGAGTTGCGCCGCCTGCGCGAGCGGCTGGCGTTCACTGAAGATGCCGCCCGCCCCGAGGCCGTGGCGCGCCGCCACGCGCTGGGCCTGCGCACCGCGCGCGAGAACCTGGCCGACCTGTGCGACGCCGACAGTTTCATCGAGTACGGTGCCCTCGCCGTGGCCGCGCAGGCCACGCGCCGCAGCGAAGCCGAATTGATCGCCCAGACGCCGGCCGATGGCATGGTCACGGGCATCGGCTCGGTCAACGGCGCGCTGTTCGGGGCCGAGCGCGCCCGCACGGCGGTGCTGGCCTACGACGCCACGGTGCTGGCCGGCACGCAGGGCATGCGCAACCACCAGAAGACCGATCGCCTGCTGGGCATCGCGCTGGACCAGCGCCTGCCCGTGGTGCTGTTCGCCGAAGGCGGAGGAGGGCGCCCCGGCGACACGGACATGCCCATCGTCGCGGGCCTGCACGTGGGCACCTTCGCGGCCATGGCGCGCCTGTCGGGGCGCGTGCCGAGCATCGGCATCGCGGCCGGCCGCTGCTTCGCCGGCAACGCGGCCCTGTTGGGCTGCTGCGACCTGATCATCGCCACGCGCGGCAGCAACATCGGCATGGGCGGGCCGGCCATGGTGGAGGGCGGCGGCCTGGGCCGGTTCCCGCCGGAGGCGATCGGACCCGCCGACGTGCAGCACGCCAGCGGCGTGATCGACCTGCTGGTGGACGACGAGGCGCAGGCCGTGGCGGCGGCGCGGCGTTGTCTGGCCTTCTTCCAGGGGCGCGTGGCGCCGGTGCCACCGCCGCCGCTGGAGCGTTTGCGACAGGCGCTGCCCGCGAGCCGCTCGCGCAGCTACGACAGCCGCGGGGTGCTGGAGGGCCTGGCCGACGAAGGCAGCGTGGTCTGGCTGCGCGAGGGCTTCGGCCTGGGCATCCACACCGCGCTGGCGCGCTTCGAGGGCCGCGCGGTGGGCGTGCTGGTGAACAACCCGCAGCACCTGGGCGGCGCCATCGACCCCGACGCGGCCGACAAGGCGGCGCGATTCATGCGCTGGTGCGACGCGCATGGTCTGCCCTTGCTGAGCCTGGTGGACACGCCGGGCTTCATGGTCGGCCCCGAAGTGGAGGCCCGCGCGCAGGTGCGCCACGTGAGCCGCCTGTTCGTCGTGGCGGCGGCGCTGCGTGTGCCCTTCTTCAGCGTCGTGCTGCGCAAGGGTTTCGGCCTGGGGGCGATGGGCATGACGGCCGGTGGTTTTCACGCGCCGGGCTTCACCGTGGCCTGGCCGGGGGCCGAATTCGGCGCCATGGGCCTGGAAGGGGCGGTGCGCCTGGGTTACCGCAAGGAGCTGGAGGCCGTGCCCGAAGGCCCGCAGCGCCAGGCGCTGTTCGACGAACTGCTGGCGCGCCAGATCGCCCAGGGCGCGGCGATCCCGATGGCGACCACACTGGAGATCGACGCGGTGATCGACCCGGCGGACACGCGGGCCTGGCTGTTGCGCGGGCTGGAAGGCGCCAAGCTGCGCGACGGACCCGCCGTGCGAACGGTCGATCCCTGGTGAGGACGGGCGAGGCGCCCGGAGCGCAGGGGCCTCAACCCAGAGACACCGCGGAACTGGCTTTGCCAGGCCGCTGGTGTCGCCCCCTTGAGGGGGTCGCGCGAAGCGCGGCGGGGGTGTTCACAACAGCTCGCCGAAGCCGGTGCTGCGCACGCCGGCGGTGGCCAGCGGCGGCGCGGTCTGGTTGATGTTCACCCAGAACTCGCAGACGTGCTTCATGGCGCTGAGGAACTGCGAGAACTCGGTCGGCTTGGCGATGTAGGCGTTGGTGCCGGCGTCGTAAGCGCGCAGCAGGTCGCTGGGTTCGGTGGACGAGGTGAGCACCACCACGGGGATGTTGTGCAGCACATCCGAACTCTTGATCTCCCGCAGCACGCCGATGCCGTCCAGCAGCGGCATCTTCAGGTCGAGCAGCACCAGCACCGGGTTGCTGCCCGGCCGGTTGACGAACTGGTTGCGCCGGAACAGGTAGTCCAGCGCCTGCATGCCATCGGAGACGTGTGTCACCCGGCCGTCGAGGCCGTGGCGCGACAGCGCGAGCTTGGTGAGCTCGGCGTCGTCGGGGTTGTCCTCGACGAGAAGAATCGCATCGGCGGTCTTGTTCATGGTTCCAGGGGGGCCGGCATGGAATCGGTGGGATCGGCGGCCCGCGGGCCATCGATCGGTAGAGTGAAATGAAAGACGCTGCCTTCACCCAGGCGGCTTTCCGCCCAGATGCTGCCACCGTGGCGTTCGACGATACGACGGGTGAGTGCAAGACCGATGCCCGTTCCTTCGAATTCCGACGCGCGGTGCAGCCGCTGGAACACGCCGAAGAGCTTCTGGGCGTACTTGGTGTCGAAGCCGACGCCGTTGTCCCGCACGGAGAAGGTGTAACCGCGCACCGGGTCCAGGTGCCAGCTCACGTCGATGATGGCGCGCTCGCGCGGTCGCGAGTACTTGAAGGCATTGCCCAGCAGGTTGGCCCAGACCTCGCGCAGCAGCAGGGCGTCGCCGTGCACGATGGGCAGGTCCGCCGCGATCTGCCAGTCCACCACGCGGCCATCGGTGTCGTGCGCGATCTGCGCGACCACGGCACTGACGAGGTGGTTGAAATCGACCGGCGCGATGTTCACCGCCGCACGGCCCAGGCGCGAGAACGCCAGCAGGCCGTCGATGAGCTGGCTCATGTGGCGCGCCGAGTTGCCGATGGTGGTGAGGTAGCGCGTGGTGGTCTCGTCGCGCTGCAGGCCCAGGTGCTCTTCGAGCAGGCTCACGAAGCTGGAGATGTGGCGCAGCGGCGAGCGCAGGTCGTGCGACACCGAGTAGGAGAAGGATTCCAGGTCCCGGTTGGCTGCCAGCAATTGCTCGGTGCGCTCGACGACGCGCTTTTCCAGCTCGTCGTTGATGTTGCGCATCAGGTCGTCGAGCTGCTTGGCGTCCGTCATGTCGCGGTTGATCTTGGCGAAACCCTTGAGGTCGCCGCGCTGGTCGCGCAGCGCGATCAGCACCGAGTGCGACCAGTAGCGCGAACCGTCCTTGCGCAACTGCCAGCTTTGCACGTCGTGCTGGCCGCGCGAGGCGGCCAGGCGCAGCATGCGTTCGGCGTCGGCGCGGCCGGCCGCTTCATCCACCGGGTCGAACAGCACGCCGTAGTGGCGGCCCAGCATCTGCACCGGTGAATAGCCGTCCATGCGCTGCGCGCTGTCGGTCCAGTCGGTGATGAAGCCGTTGGCATCGAGGAAGAAGATGCAGTAGTCGCGCAGGTTGTCCACCATGAGGCGGAAGCGCTGCTCGCTTTCCAGCAACTCGGCCGAGCGTTCCTGAATGCGCTGCTCGAGCTCCTCGTTGAGGTGGTTGACGCGCTCCTCCACGCGCTTGCGTTCGGTGATGTCGATGATCTGCACGAACACGCCGCGGACCTTGCCGTCCGGCCCGTGGTCGGGCAGGTAGTTCGCGCTCATGAAGATCGGCGTGCCGTCGGGCATGCGGCGCCAGGCCTCGAAGTGCTGCGAGGTACCGGCCAGCGCACCGGCCATGCGCGGTTCGATGTCGGCCCAGATGTCCGGCGCCACGCAGCGGCTCAGGTGCTGGCCCACGATGCGCTGCGGATCCATGCCGTAGACGCGCAGGTGCTCGGCGTTGGCGAAGCGGAAGTGCAGGCCGGCGTCGAGGTAGGCGATGAGCCCCGGGACACGGTCGGTGATGGACTGCAGGAAGTACTGCTGCTGGCGCAGCGCGTCTTCGGCGGCGCGCCGGCGGGTGATGTCCACCACCGTGGTGTTGCTGCGCAGGAAGTTTCCCTGCGCGTCGCGCACGGCGGCCGATGACAGCAGCGCGTAGAAGCGCGTGCCGTCGCGCCGCTGCATTTCGTACTCGACGCCCTCCAGCGCGTCGTCCTGCAGCATGCGGCTGGTGCGCGATTCCAGCAGCGCCACCTGG
>NZ_DATIGV010000135.1:0-3633 GCF_035481345.1 Hydrogenophaga sp.
CACGGTCGCGTCCAGCGCGTGCGCGAGGCGTTCGATGGCCTGCTCGCGCGTGGGCGCGTGCGCGATGAGTTTGCCGAGCATGGCGTCGTAGTGCGGCGTCACCTCGGTGCCGGTTTCGATGGCGTGGTCGAAGCGCAGGCCCTCGCTCAGGGGTGGCGCCACGAAGGCGCGCACGGTGCCGGTGTGCGGCGTGAAGCGCTCGTCCTCGGCGCACAGGCGCACCTCGATGGCGTGGCCCCGCAGGCGCATCTGGTCCTGCGCCAGGGGCAGCGGCTCGCCGCGCGCCACGCGGATCTGCCATTCGACGAGGTCCAGGCCCGTGAGCATTTCCGTCACCGGGTGCTCCACCTGCAGGCGCGTGTTCATCTCCATCAAAAAGAAGCGGTCGCCATCCAGCAAGAACTCCACCGTGCCCGCGCCCACATACCCCGCCGCCTGCGCCAGCGCCACGGCAGCCGCGCCCAGTTGCTCGCGCAAGGCGGGCGTCACCGCGGGGCTCGGCGCCTCTTCGATGATCTTCTGGTGCCGCCGCTGCACCGAACAATCGCGCTCGCCCAGGTGGATGCATTGGCCGTGCGCGTCAGCGAAGACCTGCACCTCCACGTGGCGCGGGCGCAGCACCGCGCGCTCGATCAACAGGTCCGCGTTGCCGAAACCCGTCATGGCCTCCGCGCGCGCGCTGGTCAGTGCGGCAGGCAACTGCGCGGCCTCGGTGACCAGGCGCATGCCGCGCCCGCCGCCACCGGCCACGGCCTTCACCATCAGCGGGTAGCCGATGCGCTGCGCCTCGGCGACGAAGGTCTCGTCGCGTTGGTCCGCGCCGAAGTAGCCCGGCAGCACCGGCACGCCATGCGCCTGCGCCAGCGCCTTGGCGGCCGACTTGCTGCCCAGCGTGCGGATGGCGGCGGGCGGCGGCCCCACCCACACCAGGCCCGCATCGATCACCGCCTGCGCGAAGTCCGCGTTCTCGCTCAGGAAGCCGTAGCCCGGGTGCAGCGCATCGGCGCCGGTGGCGCGCGCGGCCTCGATGAGGCGGTCGATGCGCAGGTAGGACTCGGCCGAACTCGCGCCGCCGAGCGCGAAGGCGCTGCCAGCCTCGCGCACGTGCAGCGCGTTCGCGTCGGGGTCGCTGTACACGGCCACGGTGGCGATGCCCATGCGGTGCGCGGTGCGAATGACCCGGCGCGCGATCTCGCCGCGGTTGGCGATCAGCAGGCGCCTCATGACCGGCTCTCTTTCGGCGCGTCCGTGGACGGTGGCTCTGGCGCCCAGGGCGCGGCCCGCTTGTTGGCGAACGCCGCCAGGCCGGCGGCGGCCTCGGGCCCGCGCAGCGCGCTGGCGAAGGCGATGGCCGCCTCGTCGCGCAGGTCGGGGCGGTCGTCGCACAGGCGCAGCAGGAGCTGCTTGGTGGCCGCCACCGCGCCCGGCGCGGCGCGGTTGAGCGCGGCGCTGGCCTCGGCCACGGCGGCATCGAGCGCGCCATCGGCCACCACGCGGTTCACCAGGCCCGCGGCCTGCGCTTCACGCGCGTTCCAGCGCGCACCGCTCAGCAGGCACTGGCGCGCCGTGGCGTCCCCCAGGCGGCGCCACACGAAGGGCGCGATCTGCGCGGGCGGCAGGCCCAGCGTCACCTCGGGCGTGGCGAAGCCGGCGCGCTCGGTGGCGATCACCACGTCCGCGCAGCACACCAGGCCGAAGCCGCCGCCCATGGCGGGGCCGTCCACCGCGCACAGCAGCCACTGCGGCAAGCTGCTCAAGGCGTGCAGCAGGTCACCGAAGCCGCGGTTCACCTCGATCAACGGGTCCGTCTGACCCGGTTGCAGCGGCTGGCCGATGGCGTGCGCGAATCCGCCCAGGCTGCCGCCGGCGCAGAACGCACCGCCCGCCCCGGCCAGCACCACGCCACGCAGCGTGGGGTCGTTCTTCGCGCGCAGGCAGGCGGCGTACAGGCCCACCACCATGGCGTCGCTCAGCGCGTTGCGCGAGGCCGGGTCGTTGAGCGTCCAGCGCTCCACCGCGCCGTCGCGGTCGATGATCAGGGCCCGGTTCATCGCGGCGGCCTCTTGGCGATGCCCATGATCTTGCTCAGGATGCCCAGCATCACCTCGTCGGCCCCGCCGCCGATGGAGGCCAGGCGCCCGTCGCGGTACATGCGCGCCACCTTGTTCTCCAGCGTGAAGCCCATGCCGCCCCAGAACTGCAGGCAGGTGTCGGGCACCAGGCGGTTCAGGCGCCCGGCCTTGAGCTTGGCCATGGTGGCCCACTCGGTCACGTCCTCGCCGGCCACGTAGCGGTCGCACGAGAGGTAGGTCAGCGCGCGCAGCGCCTCCACCTCGGTCTTGAGTTCGGCCAGCTTGAACTGCACCCACTGCTGGTCGGCCAGTTGCGCACCGAAGAGTTTGCGCTCCTGCGCCCACTCGATGGTCCATTCGATGCAGTTGTTCAGGCTCACCAGCGTGCTGGCCGCGCACCACAGGCGCTCCTCCTGGAACTGCTGCATCTGGTAGACGAAGCCCGCGCCCTCCTGGCCGATGCGGTAGCGCTGCGGCACGCGCAGCTCGTCGAAGTACAGCAGGCCGGTGTCGCTGCTGTGCATGCCGATCTTGCGGATCTTCTTGCCGACCTCGAAGCCCTTCACCGGCTTGCCGTTCTCGCGCAGCGGCACCATGACCAGGCTCTTGTTCTTGTGCGCCGGGCCTTCGCTGGTGTTCACCAGCAGGCAGATCCAGTCGGCCTGCAGGCTGTTGGTGATCCACATCTTCTGGCCACTGATGACGTAGTCGTCGCCGTCCTTCTTCGCGGTGGTCTTGATCGCTGCCACGTCGCTGCCGGCGCCGGGCTCGCTCACGCCGATGCTGCCGACCGCTTCGCCACGGATCGCGGGCGCGAGGAACTGCGCTTTCAACTCCTCGCTGCCGAAGCGCGCCAGCGCGGGCGTGGCCATGTCGGTCTGCACGCCGATGGCCATGGGCACGCCGCCGCAGTGGATGTGGCCCAGCGCCTCGGCCATGGCCACGCTGTAGCTGTAGTCCAGGCCGGCGCCGCCGTGGGCCTCGGGCTTGGTCAGGCCCAGCAGGCCCAGCTCGCCCAGGCCCTTGAAGACCTCGTGCGCGGGAAACATCTCGGCGGCCTCCCACTCGTCCACGTGGGGGTTGATGTGGTCGTCGATGAAACGCTTGAGCGTTTTCTGGATCTCGCGGTGCTCGTGCGTGAACTGCATGGTGTGTCTCCTCGGTCGGTGTGTGCGTGGCGGATCTACATGCGCGCCACCCCGAAGGGCAAGGGGCGTGGCGTGCGTTGCGCGGCCTCGGCGCAGGTGTCCAGGCAGAAGATGAGCACCGCGCGCGTGTCGCGCGGGTCGATCACGCCGTCGTCGAGCAGCAGGCCGCTGGTGTGGAAGGCGTCGGCCTGGCTCTCGAACACCTGCACGATCTGCTCGAACTGCTGCTGCATCTGCGCCGGATCGGGCGTGAGGCCTTTGCGCGCCAGGCCGGCCTCGGCCACGATCTGCATGGTGCGCGCGGCCTGCTCGCCGCCCATCACGGCCGTGCGCGCGTTGGGCCAGCTGAACAGAAAACGCGGCTCGAAGCCGCGCCCGCACATGCCGTAGTTGCCGGCGCCGAAGGAGGCCCC
>NZ_DATIGV010000136.1:0-3440 GCF_035481345.1 Hydrogenophaga sp.
TTCCATGGGCGAACGCCAGGGCGCAAGAGTTGTAACAGAGGGTCAGCCCTCTCTTTTGCCCCTTGCGGACTGCGCACAATGCTGTTGTTACAAATGCAGGAGAGGCTCAGCGATGAATGCCACCAACACCAGCCAGCGGGCCGACCGCATCGTCGTGGTGGACGACGACGCCCGCATCCGCGACCTGCTGCGCCGCTACCTCATGCAGGAAGGGTTCGAAGTGATGCTGGCCGAAGATGGCAAGGCCCTGAACCGCGTGCTGCAGCGCGAAGCCGTGGACATCATCGTGCTCGACCTGATGATGCCCGGCGAGGACGGTCTGTCGATCTGCCGCCGCCTGCGCGCCAATGGCGACCGCACGCCCATCATCATGCTCACCGCCAAGAGCGAGGACGTCGACCGCATCGTCGGCCTGGAGGTCGGCGCCGACGACTACCTGGGCAAACCCTTCAACCCCCGCGAGCTGCTCGCCCGGGTGCACGCCGTGCTGCGCCGCCGCCCGCCGGCCGAGGTGCCCGGTGCGCCCTCGCAGGACGCCGAGACCGTGAAGTTCGGCCCCTACGAGTTCGACCTGAGCCTGCGCACCCTGCGCAAGGACGGCAACGACCTGCCCCTGACCACGGGCGAGTTCGCCATGCTCAAGGCCCTGGTGCGCCACCCGCGCCAGCCGCTGTCGCGCGAGAAGCTCGCCCAGCTCGCGCGCGGGCGTGAGTTCGAGCCCTTCGACCGCAGCCTGGACGTGCAGGTCTCGCGCCTGCGCAAGCTCATCGAGGACGACGCCTCCTCGCCGCGCTACCTGCAGACCGTGTGGGGAGTGGGTTATGTGTTCGTGCCGGACGGCAATTCCTGATGGACAGCGAGTCACGCGTACCGTTCGAGACCGAACCCGCCGCGCTGGAAACCGCCCCGGCCCCGCTGGAGGTGCGGCCCACGCGTGGCGTGAGCCTGTTCTGGCGCACCTTCTTCTTCCTCACGCTGCTGCTCACCGGCTGCATCATCGCGTGGCTGCAGACCTTTCGCGCGCTGGAGTACGAGCCGCGCGCCCTGCAGAGCGCGCAGCAACTGGCCTCGCTGGTCAACCTGAGCCGCGCGGCGCTGATCCACTCCGACTCGATCGCGCGCGTCTCGCTCATCAAGACCCTGGCCGCCGAGGAGGGCCTGCGCATCGCGCCGCGCGAGCCCAACGACACCTTCCAGCACTACGACACCGACCTGCTCAGCCGCAACGTGGCCGGGCAGCTGCAGGCCCGGCTTGGGCCCGACACCGTGGTGGCGCGCGAGGTGAACGGTCAGGCGGGGCTGTGGATCGGCTTCTCCATCGACGGCGACCCGTACTGGCTGCTCACCGATCCCTCGCGCATCGGCCCCGTGGCAGGCACCACCTGGCTGATCTGGCTGGGCACGGCCGCCCTGCTCTCACTGGCGGGCGCGGCGCTCATCGCGCGCCTCATCAACCGGCCGCTGAAGAAGCTGTCCTTCGCGGCCAGCCGCGTGCGCGAGGGCGACTTCAACGCCAGCCAGCTCAACGAGACGGTGGCCACCAGCGAGATCCGCGAGGTCAACATCGGCTTCAACCGCATGGCGCAGCGCCTGTCCAAGATCGAGCAGGACCGCGCGCTCATGCTCGCCGGCATCTCGCACGACCTGCGCACCCCGCTGGCGCGCCTGCGGCTGGAAACCGAGATGAGCGTGGCCGACCCGATGGCGCGCGAGCACATGTCGGCCGACATCGAGCAGGTCAACGCGATCATCGACAAGTTCCTCGACTACGCGCGGCCCGACCACATGCGCTCGGAGGACGTCAGCCTGAACGAGGTGATCGAGACGGCGCTGTTCGCGCTGGGCGACGACCCGAAGACGATCATCAAGACGCGCGTGCAACCCGAGTTGCAGGTGCTGGGCGATCCCGTCGAGCTGCAGCGCGTGTTCAACAACCTGCTGGAGAACGCCTCGCGCTATGGCCGCGACGCGGACACCGGCGTGGTGCACATCGACATCGCCGCCAAGGCCAAGGACGACGCGGTGCTGATCAAGCTGCGCGACCACGGCCGCGGCGTGCGGCCCGAGATGCTGGAGCAGCTGACACAGCCCTTCTTTCGCGGCGACGCGGCGCGCTCGGACGCCACCGGCACCGGCCTGGGCCTGGCCATCGTCGAGCGCGCGATCACGCGCATGGGCGGGCGCTTCGCGCTGGCCAACAGCAGCACGGGCGGTTTGGCGGCGCACATCAAGCTGCGCCGCGCGCCCTGACTGCCCCCCCGCCGCGCTTCGCGCCCCCCCTCAAGGGGGCGCCGCCTGCGGCCTGGCCAAGCCAGTTCCGCGGCGGCACTGGGTCAGGCCCGTCGGGTCAGCAGAGCCACCGCGCGCGCCTCGATCGCTTCGCCCAGCCCCACCGGGCCCATCTTCTCGGCCGTCTTGGCCTTCACGTTCACCTGCGAGGGTGAGAGCCCGAGCAGCGACGCGATGCGCTCGACCATGGCCGGAATGTGCGGCGCGAGCTTCGGCGCCTGGGCGACCACGGTGCTGTCGATGTTGCCGATCTCGTAGCCCCCGGCGCGCACGCGGCACGCCGCCTCGGCCAGCAGCGCGCCCGAGTCCGCGCCCTTGAAGCGCTCGTCGGTGTCGGGGAAATGGCGGCCGATGTCACCCAGCGCGGCGGCGCCGAGCAGCGCATCGGTGATGGCGTGCAACAGCGCGTCGGCGTCGGAATGGCCCAGCAGGCCGTGCGTGTGCGGCACGGTGATGCCGCCCAGAACGAGCGGGCGGCCGGTGACGAGGCGGTGAATGTCCCAGCCCTCGCCGATGCGGATCGCGGTCATGAACGGCTCCTGAGAATGGCTTCGGCGAGGGCGAAGTCGTGCGGATAAGTGACCTTGATGTTGCTCGCACGCCCTTCCACCAGGCGCGGGCGCTGGCCGGTGCGCTCGATCGCGCTGGCTTCGTCGGTGACGCCCTCGAAGCCGCTGGCTTGCGCCGCCTGCAGCGCGCGCAGCAGCTCGCCCAATCGGAACATCTGCGGCGTCTGGGCCAGCCATTTGTGGCGCCGTTCGATGGTGCGGGCGACGCGCCCGTCTTCCTCGTCCTTCAGGGTGTCGGGCAACGGCAGCGCCAGCAGACCGCCGACCGGGTCGGCGGCGCAGGCCTCGATCAGCGCCGACACCTCCCCGGGCGTGACCAGGCAGCGCGCGGCGTCGTGCACCAGCACCCAGTCGCCGTCGGGCACGCCGCGCCCGCGCAGGGCCAGCAGACCGTTGAGCACGCTCTCCGCGCGCGTGGCGCCGCCCTGACGCACGGCCTCCACCCCGTCAACGTCACCGGGCCAGTGCGCGTCTTCGGGCGCCAGCACGACCAGGATGCGGTCGAGCCGCGCGACACCGCGCAAGGCGGCCAGCGTGTGGTGCACCAGCGGCCGGCCGGCCAGCGGCTGGTACTGCTTGGGC
>NZ_DATIGV010000137.1:0-13340 GCF_035481345.1 Hydrogenophaga sp.
GGCGTTTCGGGGCTCGCCGCCTGCTAGAATCGCGGGCTTCGACACGGAGAGATGGCAGAGTGGTCGAATGCACCGGATTCGAAATCCGGCGTACAGGTTCTCCTGTACCGAGGGTTCGAATCCCTCTCTCTCCGCCAGCGAATCCGAGGCCCCTGCAGTGCAGGGGCCTTTTTTCGTTGGCTGATCCGAGCCTGACTAGTTCCCCGCGCGCTGCCACCAGTGCAGCAGCCGCTGCTCCACCGTCAGCAGGATGAGGTTCAGGCTGTAGCCGAGCGCCGCAAGCAGAAAGATCGCCGCGTACATGTCGCCTGGCCGCATGGCGTACTGCATGGTCATGATGTAGTAGCCGATGCCTTCGGAGCCAGCGATCATCTCCGCGACGACGCTCACGATGAGCGCCAGCGCGAGGCTGGTGCGCATGCCCGCCAGGATGTAGGGCAGGCTGGCCGGCAGTACCACGGTCGCCAGCGTGCGCAACCGGCCCACCTGAAACGTGCGCGCCACATCCAGCGCGGTCGGATCCACGGCTCGTACGCCACTCACGGTGTTGACCAGCACCGGGAAGAAGCAGGCGAACGACACGGCGAACACCTTCATCGCGTGATCGATCCCCAGCAGCAGGATCAGCGGTGGCACGATGGCGGGCATGGGGATGGGGCGCAGCAGTTCCACCAGGGGCCGCAGCGCGGCGTCCACCAGCGGAAAACTCGCCATCGCCAGGCCCAGCAGCACGCCCACGGCCGAGCCCATGGCGAAACCCACCGCCATGCGCCACAGCGTCGAGCCGAACACCTGCGCCAGCTCCCCGTTGCCCAGCCCGGCGGCGATCGCCTTCAGGATGTCGGTCACGGGCGGCCAGCTGGTGCTCGATACCCAATACACGGCGGAGACCTGCCAGAGCACCAGCAGGAGCACCAGCAGCACCACACCCCAGAACCGGTAGGGAACGGCGCGCATGGCGTCAGGCCTCGTGCACCACGCGGCCATCCACCGCGGTGGCGAGTACGCGCGCGCCCCGCAAGGCCTCGGGATCGCAGGTGACAGGGTCGACCGACAACACGGTCCAGTCGGCGAGCAGCCCGGGGCGCAGCATGCCGCGCTCGTGGTCGCTGAAGCTCACGTAAGCTGCATCGCGCGTGTAGAGCGCCAGCGCCTCTTCGCCGCTCACCGCCTGCAGGCGGCCCACCGGTTCATCCGTTCCTGCGATATGGCGCGTGCGCGCCTGCCACAGCCCCAGCAGCGGCTGATACGGTGTGACCGGCGAGTCGGAGCCGCCCCCCACCACCACGCCCGCGTCGATCCAGCTGCGCACGGGCGTGGCCAGCGACATGAGCACGGTGCCGAAGCGCTGGACCAGCAAGGGACCGAACGTGTACTGCATCGAGCACTGCGTCGCCACGGTGATGCCCATGCGGGCCGCTTCGAGGATGTTGCGTTGCTCCGGCCACAGGTAGGCGTGGATCAGGCTGAAGCGCAGCGGGCGCAGCGGAATGTCCTTGTCGATTTCGGCGAACACCTCCAACGCAATGTCGATGGCCTTGCCGCCCACCACATGCACGCCCAGCGACCAGCCCTGACGGGCGCAGGCCCAGGCGATCTGCCGGAAGGACTCCGTCGGCGTGACCTGGATGCCGCAGTTGCAGCGCTCGTCCGGATAGGGTTCGCGCATCAGCGCCGTGCCCAGGGAGGCGCCGCCGTCCAGAAACAGCTTCACGCCCCCCAGCTTCAGGCGCGCATCGCCGAAGCCCGTGGCCACACCGGCCTGCGCGATGCGGTCCAGGTTGTCCTGCACGGGCAGGCTGGAGTCGGCCAACGGCATCAGAACGCTGCGGACCGTGAGCTCACCACGGCGCCAGAGCGCCTGGTACAGCCGCATCATCTCCGGCGTCACACCCGGGTCCATGATGCCGGTGAGGCCCGCGGCGTGGTAGGCGCGCTGCATGTCGCGCAGCGCGTCGGTCTGCTCCTCCACGGAAGCCGGCGGGACGAGGCGCGCCACCGGCTCGAAGGCCGGCGGCTCGAGCAGCACGCCGTTGGGGTGGCCGTCCGCCTCGCGCTCGAAGCGCCCGCCGGGCGGGTCGGGCGTCTCGGGGCCGATGCCGGCCATCTTCAGTGCGAGCGTGTTGGCCACCGCCGCGTGACCCACGCGCGGCAGATACACGGGCCGGTCCGCACACGCGGCGTCGAGTTCCTGCCGCGTGGGGTAGCGCCCTTCTCGCAGGCTCACCACATGCCAGCCGCTGCCGCTCATGATCCAGGGCTTGTGCGGGTGGCGCTGCGCATACGCCCGGATCGCGTCCTGCACGTCAGCGATCGAGCGGGCGGGCGCCAGGTCCACCAGCCGCGTCTGGATCGCGGTCCACTGCATGTGGTTGTGCGTGTCGATGAGGCCAGGCACCACGGTGCCTTCTCCGTAATGGAGCTCGCGCGGCGCCGCACCCAGCGCCGCCCGGGCTTCTTCACGCGTGCCCACCGCGACGATGCGTCCGCCCTGCACGGCGAGCGCCTCGGCACGCGGGCGGGCCGGGTCCATCGTCACGATGTCGCCCGTGACCAGCACCTCTTCCTGCGTCGTCATCGGCACCTCAGCGCGAGGCCTGCAGGGCCGTGCGGTGAAGAACGGACCCGGGGTCGAACGCGCCCTCCAGCAGGCCATTGCGCCGCATCTGCTCAACCACCGGGTTCAGGGCGGCCGGGTCCACCACCTTCTCGAACGCCGCCATCGGCAGCTTCGCGATCACCGGCGGCGGGATGCGCGTGTAGCCGGAGATGATGGTGAGCAGCTCTTCGGATTTCAGGTTCTGGTTCACCCAGTCGACCCCCTTGTGATAAGCGCGGACCCAGCCCTCGATGACCTGCGGGTTCTGCTGGATGTAGGTCCGGCTCGCCACGTACTGCGCGGCGGGCAAGCGCTTTTGCACCTGGGTATAGGGATAGCCCACCACCTGCATGTCGTTGGCCACGGCGCTCGAGACGAAGGGCTCGACAGCAAAAGCCGCGTCGACGCGGTCGCTGCGCACGGCATCCACCATCTGGGGAAACGGAACCTCAAGGTAAGTCACCGCGTCGGGATTGCCCCCGGTGGCCTGCACCCAGGCGCGCGCGTAGAGCCAGATGATGTTGTTGCGCGTGTTCACCGCAATGCGCTTGCCTTCCAGGTCCTTGCCCGTCTTGAAGGACGCAGACTTTTTCGCGATGAGCGCCGCCTGGTCCGGCGGGGCGTCGCCGGTGGTGCTGGCCGGCGCAATGATCTGCAGGCCCAGGCCCTGTTTGGCGGCCTGGATGGTGGAGACCACGTTGCTGAAGACCACCTGCACCTGCCCCGCGGCCAGCGCGGGAATGCCAGCCGCGCCACCTTGCGTGGGCGTCGTGTCGATCTCGATGCCCTCGGCAGCGAAATAGCCCTTGGCCACGGCCACCTGCAGTGGGGCGATGTCGATGATGGGGATCGTGCTGACCCGGACCTTGGTGGTGGTCTGGCCCCGCACCAGCGGGGTTGCCAGACCGAGTGCGGTGACCGCCACGGCGGCCGCGGCCGTGCGCCGGTTCAGAGGGAGCTTGCTCATCACGTCTTCTCCTGGTGGGGGTGGGTGCAAAGAACCGGGGTGGTGATCCATCAGCTGGCGCGCGCGCCGGACCAGTGGATCGCGCGCCGCTCGATACGCAGGAACACCTCGTTGAGGGCGTAGCCCAGCAAGGCGAGGATCACGACCCAGGCGTACATGTCGACGATGCGAAACGAGCGCTGCAGATCGATGATCAGGTAGCCGATGCCGCCGGTGCCGGCCATCATTTCGGCGATGACGACCAGCACCAGCGCGATCCCCAGGGCGATGCGCATGCCCGCCAGCAGGAGGGGCATGGCCGCTGGCAGCACCACTTTCCACAGCACCGCCGAGCGCGAGTGCTGGAACGTGCGGGCCACATCCACCATCACGGGATCGACGCCGCGCACGCCCTGGATGGTGTTGATCAACACCGGGAAGAACACACCCAAGGCCACCGCCGTGATCTTCATGGTGTCGCCCAGGCCCAGGAACAGCATCAGCGGCGGCAGCAAGGCGGGCTTGGGCAAAGGGCGCAGCACTTCCACGAGAGGCTCCAACAGCCCGTGCACCCGGCGCACGCGGCCCATGAGCACGCCGGTTCCGATGGCCAACAGGCAGCCGATCGCGTAGGCCACGGCGAGCAGGTACAAGGTGCGCCCCAGCGGTTCGAACACGCTGCCGGCACGCACGACGGAGAAGACACGTTGCGCCACGGCCGACGGCGGTGGCACCAGCACGGCATTGACCCAACCGGCGCGCGTGGCGAACTCCAGCAGCAGCACGAGCGACAACAGCACGCCCGGACCCAGCCAGGCATTCAGTCGCTGGCCGGCGGGCACGGCGGCGCTCATCGAACCGCTCATGCACTCTGCCCCAGGAGCGCGGCGAGCAGCTCGTGCCGCAGCTCCAGGTAGCGCGGCATCTGGGGCGTGTCGAGGCGGTCGCGCGGACGGGGCAAGCCCGTCTCCAGCACACGGACCACACGCGAGGGCCGCGTCGAGAGCACCGCGACGCGGTCGGCCAGGAACACCGCCTCGTCCACGTCGTGCGTGACGAGCACCGCGGTGAATCCGTGCTGCTGCCACAGGTCCTGCACGATGGCGTGCAGCTCGATCCGCGTCAGCGCGTCCACGGAGCTGAACGGCTCGTCCATCAAGAGCACGCGCGGTTGCGCGGCCAGGGCCCGCGCGATGGTCACACGCTGCTGCATGCCGCCGGACAGTTGCGCCGGGTAGTGATCGGCGAAGTCCGCCAGTCCCACCATGTCCAGGTAGCGGCGGCTGTAGTGGCGCGCCTCGGTGCGACGCATGCCGGGGCGGTGCTCCGTCGCGAACGCCACGTTGTCGAGCACCGTGCGCCAGGGAAACAGCGATTTGCCGTACTGCTGGAACAGATAGACGATGCCGGGCGGCGGCGCCGTCACCGCGTCGCCGTGGAACCGCACGCTGCCTCGGCTCGCTGGCGTCAGCCCTGCGGCGATCTGCAGCAGCGTGGACTTGCCGCAGCCGGAGGGCCCGACGATGGCCAGGAACTCGCCTTCGCGCACCGAGAGATCGATGCTGCCCAAAGCCTCCGTCTGCCCGTTGCCCTGACCAAAGGTCTTGCCGACGCCGGAGAGCGCCAGACAGGCCGGGCTGACCACGCGCGCATCCATCTCAGCACCCACCCCACAAACGGGGCCCCACGCGCCGTAGGGCGCGCCGGGGCCGCTTCGGGGAGATCAATGGGCTCGGCTGGATGGTCATGGATGGTCACCTTTCGATGAAATGTATACTGTTTCAAAAATTTGTGTACATTTTTTCGATGAACATTCACAACACTGTCCTGATGCAGATGCGGGACCTGATCCTGCGCGGCGAATTCGCGCCCGGCATGCGCTTGACCGAGAAGTTCCTCGCCGAGCGGCTCAATGCCTCGCGTACGCCGGTTCGCGCGGCCCTGGTCAGCCTGGAGCAGGAAGGCCTGGTCGAACCGAAGGACACGGTGGGCTACGTCGTACGCCAGTTCACCGTGCAGGAAGTGGCCGACGTCATCTCGGTGCGGGCCCATCTGGAGGGCATGGCGGCCCGCCTGGTGGCCGAGCACGGGCTCAGTCGCCAGCTGGCGCGAGACATGCAGGCCTGCCTGGACGAAGGCGACAGCGTCGTGGCGGTGACGGCGTTGCAAGTGGACGACTACGCGCGCTACGCGGCCATGAACGATCGCTTTCACGCGCTTTTCGTTGACGCCTGTGGCAACCGCGCGCTGCAGCGCGCCATCGCACTCAACAACAAGCTGCCCTTCGCGGCAGCCAGCGCCTTGCTGCCCATTCAAGGCGCTTTGGCGTTGGACCGCCAATCGATGATCTACGCGCACCGGCAGCACCACATGCTGTTCGAGGCGCTTGCGCGGGGGGAAAGCGCGCGCGCGCAAGCACTCGCCGTGGAGCACACGGAAACCGCGCGGCACAACCTGCAGCAGGCGCTGGAGCATCGCGACGCAGAGGAGCCGGTGCCGCAGGCCCTCAGGCTGGTGGTGGGGATGTGAAGCCACCGCCCGGTGCCCGCCTACACCACGCCGTCCGCCTCCAGCGAGTCGATGTCCGCCTCTCCATAACCCAGACCGCGAAGGATGGCCCGGCTCTGGGCGCCAGCGCGCTGGGGCGGCGCACTGACTCCCGTCACGCAAGATGAGAGGCGAAAGCCGGCGACCGGGACGGTGAGGCCTTTCAGCGGGCCAGCCGACTCCTCAAACCGATGCAGCGTCCCTCGACCCTGAAAGTGCGCATCGGCCAGCATCGCCTCCATGCGCTGCACACGCGACACCGGCACCCGTGCGGCCTGCAGCAGGTGCTCCCAATGGTCCACGGTCTGCGTGGCGATGATCCGCCCCAGCGCCTCGGCCTCCTCGGCGTGAGCGCGGATGCGAGAGGGGTTGTCGGCCTTGACCATGTCGCTGCGATTCAGGGCATGCCACAGCCTTGCCTGCTGGCGCAGGTTCGACGCCGAAATCATGAGCGGCCCGTCCGAGGCCTGATAGCACCCGATGGTGGCGAACGGATACCGGTTGCCTTTCTGCTCCGGGTGCGCGCCGTTCCACAGATAGCCGGTCAGGTGCGAGCTGCAGAGGATCGCGGCCACGTCGGACATCGCCACCTCGACGTGCTGGCCAAGCCCGCTGCCTTTGCGATGCAGCAAGGCAGCCAGTATGGCGGCAGCGGCCGTGGTGCCGGTCGCGTAGTCCACCACCGGTGCGCCGCATTTGATGGCGGCGGTGCCCGGCTCTCCCGTCATCGCCATGATGCCCGAGTAGGCCTGAATCACACCGTCGTAGGCCGTGAGCTCCCGCTTCGGCCCGGTGCTGCCGAAGGCCGAGACGGAGCAGTAGACAAGCGCCGGGTTCAGCCGCGACAGTGCCTCGTAACCCAGGCCCAGCGAGTCCATCGCGCCCGGCCGATAGTTCTCGATCAGCACGTCCGCGGTTTGCACCAGTTCGCGCAGCACCCGCCGCCCCGCCTCGGACTTCAGGTTCAGGGTCAGGCACCGCTTGTTGGCCGCCTGCGCGAGAAAGGCAGTTCCCAAACCGGCGTCGCTGAGCTGCGGGTCGGATCCCTGAAAGCGGGCTTGATCGGGCTCGTCCGGGGCTTCGATCTTGATCACGTCCGCACCGAGCACGGCCAGTTGGTAGCTGGCGAATGGCCCGGCCAGCACATGGGTCAGGTCCAGCACACGGGTCCCGTCGAGGACCGCGGGTCGGCGGCTATTTGGTGACGACATTGGACTTGACCAGTCTGGACCAGCGGGCGATCTCCGAGCGGACGTACTGCTCATACTCGGCCGGCGTTCCCGTCTGCACGACCATGCCTTCGTGCACCAGCTTCGACTGGAACAGTTCCGTGGTGGTCGCCTTGCGCGCAACGGCGTTGAGCTTCTCGATCACCGCAGGCGGCGTTCCCGCCGGTGCATGCAAGCCGTACCAGCCTTCGGTGACGTAGCCCGGCACGCCCGCCTCCACCATGGTGGGCACATCGGGATAGGCCGTGGAACGGCCGGAGGAAGTGACCGCCAGCGCCCTGAGCTTGCCGCCCGCGATGAAGCCCCCCACGGAGCCTGAGGTGCCGAACAGGATATCGGTCTGTCCACCCAGCAGATCGGTCAAGGCGGGTGCCGAGCCTTTGTAGGCGACGTGCTGGAGGCGGACCTTGGCCAGGTCTTCGAACAGGGCCGCCGCCAGATGCGCGGAAGTCCCGTTGCCCGGTGAGGCATAGGTCAGCACGCCCGGCCGGGTCCTGGCCGCGCTGATGATGTCCTGAACGGACCGGTACGGGCTGTCTGCCCGCACGACCAGCACATTGGGGGAGCGCACGAGCATGGCCACCGGCACGAAGTCTTTCTCCGTGACATAGGGCAGCTTGTCGCTCAGGCTCGGGTTCACCGAATGCGCGATCGAAGAGAGCAGCAAGGTATGGCCGTCCGGCGCGCTCTTGGCCACAAGATCCGACCCGATCACGGTGCCCGCGCCGGGCTTGTTCTCGACCACGATGGGCTGGCCCAGCTCCTTGGCCAGTTCCACGGAAAGCGTGCGGGCGATCAGGTCGGCGCCGCCGCCGGCGGAAAACGGCACGACGATTCGAATGGGTCTGTCGGGGTAGGCGTTCGCCGCGCCGGCGCCGAGCATCCATGCGGCGGTGAGGCCGACCAGTGCATGGGTTAAGCGCCTGATGCCCAGGCGGGTGAATGGCTGCATGAGTGTCTCCGGTGGTTGTCGTTGAGGCCGCCCAAAGAGCACGAGGCGGCGCAACCACTCTAGGCAGCGCGGCCACTTTTCGCACCCTGACGGTTCCACGCCGTGGGATTCCAGGCAGTGGAAGACCAGCCCTGCACACAGGCGCTCGGCCTTCTAGACTGGCCCGCATCCCGGAGGAGACGAGGAATGGTGACAGGATCGTTCGATTCGGCGGGCGTGCGATTGCGCTACCTTGAAGCAGGCGCAGGCGCCCCCGTCGTTCTGACGCACGGCTTCTCCAGCAACGCCGAACAGCAGTGGGTGCGCACCGGGGTGTTCGACCCGTTGGCGCGCCGACACCGCGTGATCGCATTCGACGGCCGCGGTCATGGTCAAAGCGACAAGCCGCACGACCCGGCGCTCTACGGACCGCAGGCGGCGCACGACGTGACCCGCTTGCTCGATCACCTCGGTCTCCCGCGCGCCCACATCGTCGGCTACTCCCTCGGTGCCATCCTCAACGGCTACCTGCTCACGCAGGTGCCGCAGCGGTTCATC
This sequence comes from Hydrogenophaga sp., assembly GCF_035481345.1. Lineage (GTDB taxonomy): Bacteria > Pseudomonadota > Gammaproteobacteria > Burkholderiales > Burkholderiaceae_C > Hydrogenophaga. The sequence goes on from NZ_DATIGV010000137.1 coordinate 8,811, forward strand.
ACCTGCGTGCTGGCCGGCGCGCCGCCCCGCTTTCGATGGACAGCCGCGCAGCAGCACCAACTGGAGACCGAGGCCGCGGAACTGCACGAAGGGTCCCGTCGCTCGCAGATCCTGCGCCTGTGGTCCGGGGACCGGCCGCCGCCCGGTGAGGAGGAGATCCGACGGCTCTCCGCGCGGACCCTGGCAGGCCAGGACCACCGGGCCCTGGCCGCCTCGCGGCTCGGCGGCGCCAGCGCGCGCATTACGGCCGATCAGGTCCGCGCCATCGCCGTGCCCACGCTGGGCATCGTCGGCACGGCGGACCCGTACCTGGCCGAGTTCCGTGCCCTGCAGGCACTCAACCCGGCGATCGAGCTCGTCACCATCGAGGGCGCCACGCACTCGTCAGCGCCTGCGCACCCCGACATGGTGCAAGCGGTGCTGCAGTTCCTGGCGCGGCACGCCGGCTGAACGGTTCATCGCGGCCAGCGATGGCGGCCTGCGCCTATACATGTGCCGTGCGCGCGGTCGCCCCTAGTCAGGCGCAGCCCGCTCGAGCGCCTGAAGGATGGTGTTCTTCAAGGCGAGCAGTGTTGGCGCCAGCTCGGCCACGACCTCGGCCATGGATTCTGACGTGGACACGCTGACGTTCAAGGCGTACTGCAGGCCCTGGAACTGCAGCGGTGTCGCCACGGCCACCACCTCGGGCTGCCATGAGGCGGCGCAGTAATCGTGTGTCACTACGCTCGCAATCGATGAAGCTATCTCGCGGTCCAGACCGCGCCATGCTGTGGGCCGCGACCGACGGAAGTGCGCGAGCAACGCTTCGCGCCTGGCCGCGGGAGCGCTGGCCAGGTAGGCCCGTCCGAGCGAGGTGAGTTCCATGGGCACGCGCTGGCCCGACACCACGGAGCGCAGCGAGGGCCGCCGGCTGTACCGGATCGACTCCAGGTAGACCATCTCGTCGCGGTCAGGCGCCGCCAGGCCAACGTTGATCTTCTTCTCCTCGGCCGCTCGGCGCATGCGAGGAGCCGCCGTCGCGAGCACCGAGGAGCCCGTGCGCATGGCGTGACCAAAGCTGAGCACGGCCGGGGCGAGCCGAAAGGCGCGGCTGCGCTGGTCCACCTGCAGCATCCCGCTGCCGACCAGCGTTTGCGTGAGCCGGCTGACCGTGGACCGCGACAGTCCCGTGCGCTCGGCCAGCTCCGCATTGCCCAGCAGTTCGGAGCCGGGACGAAACGACCTGAGCAGCTCGATGCCCCGTTCCAGGGAACGGTTCGCGGGCGACACGCCCGGCTTGGTTTCGCGCAGGGCGTGCCTCGAAAGGTCTTGGCTGGCGGGTGCCTTCATGCTGGCCTCCGGGACGTGGCGGGGATTCCATTCATTGGAACGCGCAGGGGGATGCCTCGAGCATACGGAATTCCACTCAGTGGAAATCGCGGGCTGCCGTCGAGCGGCCGGCGATCTAAGCTGCGGACCAACGACGGCAGAGGCCCAGGGCCCTGACCGTCGACCCGACGCTCGTCGTTCACCCATGGCAGGAGACAAACCCATGATCCCTTTCATCCCATCCCTTCGGGCCCGCATCGGCGCCCTCCTGGCCATGACGGCCCTTGTCGCCAGCGCGGCATTCGCCGCCTTCCCCGAGCGGCCGGTCAGGCTGGTCGTGCCTTTCTCGCCGGGCGGCGGCACCGACGCCATTGCCAGGGCCTTGGGTGTGGGCATGGGCCAGGCGCTGGGCCAGTCGGTGATCGTGGAGAACAAACCGGGCGCGGGCACCATCATCGGAACCGATCTGGTGGCCAAGAGTCCCGCCGATGGCCACACCATCGTGGTGGCAAGCTTCGCGCACGCCGTCAATCCGAGCCTGATGGCCAAGCTGCCCTTCGACACACAAAAGGCCTTCGACCCCGTGATCCTGCTGGCCCGGGGCCCCAACGTGCTGGTGGTGCGGGCCGACAGCCCGTTCAAATCGGTGGCGGACGTGCTCGCGGCGGCTCGCGCGCAATCGGGCAAGGTCACCTTTGCTTCGCAAGGCAACGGGACCTCGGCCCACCTCGCCGGCGAGATGTTCAACAACCTCGCCCGGGTGAAGTTGATGCACGTTCCCTACCGCGGGGCCGGCCCGGCCATGACGGACCTGCTGGGCGGCCAGGTGGACGTGATGTTCGCCACGGCGGCCGCGGCGGCACCGCACATCGAGAACGGGAAGATGCGGGCGCTGGCCGTCACCACCCCGCAGCGCTCGCCGGCCATGAAAGAACTGCCCGCCATCGCGGAGACGGTGCCCGGCTACGCCGTGGAAAGCTGGTACGGCCTTTTCGTCCCCGCCGGCACACCAGCGGATGTGATCGCCAAACTCCACGCGGCCGCGAAGAAAGCCATGGACCACCCGGAGTTCCGCAAGAAGATCGAACCCGAAGGCCTGACGGTGAGTGGCGGCGCCCCGAAGGAGCTGGACGACTACGTGCGTGCGGAGGCGGCGCGCTGGGGCCAGATCGTCAAGGAAAACAACATCAAGACCGAGTGACCCTTTGCAGGGACAGGCGCAGCACACCATGAACCACCCACTCATCGACCTGCAGGTCCACAGCGGCATCGCAACGCTGACGCTCAATCGCCCCGAAAAGCGCAACGCCATGAGCGACGACATGCGCACGGAGTTCATCCACGCCCTGGAACGGGTGGCGGCCGACAAGGCCATCCGTGCCCTGGTGCTCACCGGTGCCGGCAAGGGCTTCTGTGCGGGCGGCGACGTCGCCGGCATGGAACGGCGCATGAGCGCGCCCACCGGTGAAATCGCGTTCAACGGCTGGCACCGCCAGCAGCGGGTGCACCATGCGCAAACCTTGTTGCACACCATGCCCAAGCCGGTGATCGCCGCGGTCAACGGCGCGGCGTCGGGTCTTGGCGCCGACACCGCGCTGGCCTGCGACTTCATCCTGGCCAGTGAATGGGCTTCCTTTACCTGGTCCTATATCCACCGCGGGATCGTTCCGGACGGCGGCGGCATGTACTTCCTGCCCCGCCGCGTGGGACTGTCCAAGGCCAAGGACCTGATCTTCACCGGTCGCAAGGTCGACGTGGACGAGGCCTGCGCGCTCGGCATCGTCGACCGCAAGACCAGCGCCGAGCGTTTGCTGGCCGACGCACAGGCCTGGGCCACCGAACTGGCCAAGGGGTCTGCCACCGCGCTGGCGCTCACCAAAGGCATCCTGGACCAGAGCTTCGAGTCCTCGGCCCAGCAGGTGTTTGCCCAGGGCAGCCAGGCGCAAGGCATCTGCTACACGAGCACCGAGCACCGCGAATCGGTCATGGCGTTCCTGGCCCGATCCGCGTCACGGGAATGAGCGCCATGAACGCCATCGAAAGGCTTCTGAAGCCCCGCACCGTCGCCGTGATCGGCGCCTCGGGCGATCCCGCCAAGACGGCGGGGCGCCCTGTGTCCTACCTGCTCAAGCACGGATTTCCCGGCGCGATCTACCCGGTCAATCCAAAGATCGATCGCGTGGGCGAGCTGGCCTGCTACCGGGACGTGGCATCGCTTCCGCAGGTGCCCGATGTCGGCATCGTCCTGCTGGGCGCCGAGCGGGCCCACCTGGCGGTGCGCGAGCTCGCGGCCCGCGGCACCGCCGCGGCGATCGTGCTCGCCAGCGGCTACACCGAGACCGGCGAAGAAGGCGCTCGACGTCAGAAGGAACTGGTGGAAGCGGCGGGCGCCATGCGCCTCCTCGGCCCCAACACGATCGGCCTCGTGAACCTCACCGACAACATCGTGCTGTCGGCCACGGGCGCGCTGGAGATGGATCATTTCCCCGTGGGGGGCATCGGGGTCGTCTCTCAAAGCGGCGGCATCCTGGGCTCGTTGCTGTCGCGTGCCGCGGCGCGTGGCATCGGCTTGTCCAAGCTCGTGTCGACCAGCAACGAGGTCGACCTCGAGTTGTCGGACTTCATCGACGCGCTGGTCGACGACGAGGCCACACGGGTGATCGCTCTCTACGTCGAAACCGTTCGCGATCCGCAGAAGTTTCGCGCCGCTGCGCTCAAGGCCGCACAGGCCGGCAAGCCCGTCGTGGCCTTCAAGATCGGGCGCTCGGAGGCCGGGGCCAGGGCCGCCGTGTCGCACACCGGGGCGCTGGCGGGCACCGACCGCATGTACGACGCGCTGTTCCGGCAGACCGGCGTGATTCGCGCCCAGACCTTCGACGAGCTGCTGGACATCCCCGCGGCGCTGTCCACCGGGCGCGTCCTGCGCGGCAAGCGGATCGCCATCCTGACATCCACCGGTGGCGCTGGCACCCTGGTGTCGGACAGCCTCGGCGTCGCCGGCTTCGAGACGCCCGCACCCGACGCGCAGACGGCCGCCGCCTTGCGCGCATTGCAGACGGGAGACCACGCCGCGCTCGACCGCAACCCCATCGACGTCACGCTGGCGGGCTTGCAGCCGGAGCTCCTGCGCGGCGCCATCAAGGCGGTGCTGGCCAGCCCGGGCTACGACGCGCTCGCCATCATCGTGGGCTCGTCGAGCCTGGCCATGCCGGAGCTCATGGC
>NZ_DATIGV010000138.1:0-13167 GCF_035481345.1 Hydrogenophaga sp.
CCCGCCACGGCGGGCCACAACCCCCTGGGCGCGCTGATGATGCTCGCGCTCATGGCGCTGGTGCTGCTGCTCGGCTTCACGGGCTGGCTGCAGGGCACCGACCGCTTCTGGGGCAGCGAGGCGGTGCAGGACCTGCACGAGGCGCTGGCCAACTGGCTGCTGTCGCTCGCGGGCCTGCACGCGGCAGCGGCCCTCGTGATGGGGCGGCTGGAACGCACGCGGCTGGTCAAGGCCATGTTCACCGGCGTGAAGGAGCGCTATTGAGCGCAGGGCATGGCGCAGGCACGCAGACTCTAGACTGCGGCCATGCCCGAGCGCCCGACCATCGACCCCGCCGAGGTGGACTTCACCGCCATCCGCGCCCAAGGCGCGGGCGGGCAGAACGTCAACAAGGTCAGCAACGCGGTGCACCTGCGCTTCGCGGTGCGCGCATCCTCCCTGCCCGAGGCGGTGAAGGCGCGGCTGCTGGCGCTCAGCGACACCCGGCTCACGCAAGAAGGCGTGATCGTCATCAAGGCCCAGGGCAGCCGCAGCCTGGAGCAGAACAAGGCCGAGGCCCTGGCCCGGCTGCAGGCCATGGTGGACGCGGTGGCCGTGCCGCCCAAGGAACGCCGCGCCACGCGGCCCACGCGCGCCTCGCGCGAGCGCCGGCTGCAAGGCAAGGCCCAGCGCTCGCAAGTGAAGCAGGCGCGCGGCCGCCTCCGCGGGCCGGATTGAGGCCTTTCTCCTCCGCCTGGGGGAGGCTTAAGGTCCTTTTAGGAAGCACTTAAGCGTCATTTAGCGGCGCGAAGACGGTGCCTTCGCGAGACTTCCCGGCATGGACGAGCGGCGCATGGGGCGCCGCCCCACCGCCCCGTCGCCGGGCGTCACCGGCGCCCAAGGACCTCCACCATGCACTCGCACCCGATCGAAATCGCCGCCATCGCCGCCGCCGCCCGCACGGGCGAAGGCCGCTTCAACATGTACGCCGGCATCCACAAGGCGCTGCGCGCCGTGATGACCGACACCCTGGCCGCCGTCGGCCGCGCCGACCCCGCCGACGAGGCCGAGGTGCACGACGCCAGCGACCGGGTGGTCGAACTGATGGAGATGGCCGAGCGCCACGTCGAACACGAGAACCGCTTCATCCACCCCGCGCTGCGCGCCCGCTGCCCCGGCGTGTGCGACGCGGTGGCCGACGACCACGAGGACCACCTGCGCCACACCGCGCAACTGGCCGATGCCGCGCGCGCACTGGCCAGCGTGCCGGCCGGCGAGCGCGCCAGCGCCCTGCACGCGCTGTATCTGGCGCTGGCCTTGTTCGTGGCGGACAACCTGCAGCACATGCACGCCGAGGAAACGCGCCACAACGCCGCGCTCTGGACCACCTACAACGACTTCGAGCTGCTGGCCATCCACGACGAACTCGTGGCCAGCATCCCGCCCGAAGAGATGATGACCACCGTGCGCTGGATGCTGCCCGCGATGAACGCCGAGGAGCGTTGCCTGCTGGTGAACGACCTGCAGGCCAAGGCGCCCGCGCCGGCGGTGGCGGCGATCCTCGACCTGGCGCGCGCCCACCTGGCGGCGCGCGACTGGGCCAAACTCGCGCGCGGCATCAACCTGCCGCCCGTGCCCGGCCTGGTCAGCGCCTGACACCACCGGCCAACCAGCCGCTGGCGACTGCGCGTTCAGGGGCTTTCGGCCAGCTCCACCGGCGCCAGCGCGTCGAAGCGGAAACAGCCGCGCCCGGTCTTCTGCAGGCGCAGCGCCGGGCACTGCTCGCCCAGGCGGCGGTGCAGCAGCAGCAGGCGCGCCTCCAGGTTGTCGCTCACGTCGGGCAGGCCCAGGCTGGTGTCCAGCCGCAGCTCGCGGTTGGTGAATTCGCTGCGGCCGGCGCGGTGGTCGTTCAGCAGCTTCCACAGGATGGCGCCCGCCACGCCTTTGATGAGGTAGGCGTTGTTGACGAAGATGCTGTCGTCGCGCCGGTAGCGGCGCACGCGCAGCAGCGGCACGGTGGCCGCGCCGGCCGCGTCGGCGTCGGCCGCGGTCCCGTCCTCGCCGCAGGGCTCTTCGGACTCGTGCATCAGGTCGATGCCCGCCGCGAGCTGCCCCGCCAGCGTGACGAGCAGGTCTTCGTCTTCATGGGTCAGGCGCATCTCCTGTTCGCTTTCCACGAACAGCACGCCCACCACGCGCCCGGCCGACACCAGCGGCGTGGCCAGCTGGCTGCCGGGCTGCGCCAGGCCGGGGTATGGGATCTCGGCGCCGGCGTCGCGCCCGGCCAGGCTGTCGACCAGGGCCTGGTTGTAGCGCGTGGCGCTGGTCATGTGGTTGATGCGCACCGGCGTGGCCTCGCGCGCGGCCACGCCGATGACGCCGTGGCCCAGCGCGATCTCGGAGCCCACACCCGAGGTGGGGTAGCCCCGGCTGGCCACGGTGTACAAGCGGCCCGAGGCAGCGTCGGCGATGAGCACCATGGCCTGAGGCATGTTCAGCTCGTGCTGCAGGCAGTCCAGCGCGGCCTCCAGCAGGGCATCGAGCGTGCGCGCCCGCGACAGGCGCCCGCTGACGCGGCGCAGCAGGGCCAGTGGCTCGGGGCGCACGGGTGGCGCCGGCAGCGGCGGCGCCACGGCCACGGGCACGCGCTCGATCGCCAGCACCTGGTGGATGTCGGCACCGCGCAGGCGAAACACCGCGTCCAGCCCTTCGTGCGAGGCGATGCCCGCGAGCTGCGCCTTCATCCGCTCGAACACCGGCCCCTCGGTGTCGGTGCGCAGGTACTTCAGGTGCAGGCGGTAGAAGTGGATGTCCAGGGGGTTGGTCACCAGCACCGTGGAGCGCGGGTGCGCCAGCAGGTTCTGGCGCGTGCGATTGAAGAACTGGAACGAGAGCGCGACGTGGTCGTCGTCCACGTGGTGCACCTGCGAGAGGTAGGCCACGTTGGGCGTGCCGTCGGCCGCCACGGTGGCCATGACGGCCGGGATGGCGCCTTCCAGGCAGGGCCGCAGCTCGGCCATGCTGGCGCGGTCGGCGATGGTGAAGGCCTCGGGCGCGTTCATGGGGCGCTCACCAGCGGGCTGCCGGCCTTGGAGCCGGGCGTCTGGTCGTAGGCCTCGTCGGGCTCGAACTCGACGGCCACCAGCTCGTCGGGCGCGTAGGCCAGCAGGGCCCGCGCATACACCGGCGCGAAGCCGACCGCCGAGACCTCCTGCTCCATTGAACGCAGGTAGCTCTGCAGGTAAGGGCGGTCGTCGGCGCGCGCTTCGCGGATGCGCACGCGCCGGCTCTTCAACTGCAGCGTGAGGTGGGTGCTGGGCTGGCTGAACACCGCGGCGAGCCGGCCGGTGGAGGCGATGTCGGCCAGCAACTGCCGCGACTGCGCGCGCCCCAGGTAGGCGGTGACGCGGCGCCCGCCGTCGTCGATGCGGCTGCCGACGGCGCGCATCACGCTGGGGTTGAGGGCGTGGTCGCAGCTGCTCAGCGTGAGCGACACCCCCTTGACCAGCATGGCCAGGAACTCGGGTTTGAGCGGTGGGAGGGGGATGTCCATGGGGCCTGCGGCGCGGATCGCGCGGATCATAGCCAGCGGCCATTCATCGTCCAAGGACTGGGGCCCGCGCCAAAGGGATTTGCCATTTCGCACATACGTGCTAAATTTCGCCGCCATGGACGCCCGGACCCAGAAAAGCGAAATGACGCGCGCCGCCATCGTCGGCGCCGCGCTCGACCTCGCCTCGGCCGAGGGCCTGGAGGCCATCAGCCTGCAGGCGGTGGCCGACCGCATCGGCCTGTCCAAGAGCGGCGTGTTCTCTCGCGTGGGTTCGCGCGAGGCCTTGCAGAAGGCGGTCATCGAAGAATTCGGCCGCCGCTTCCTGGCCGACGTGTTCGTGCCGGCCATGCAGGCGCCCAAGGGCCTGCCGCGGCTGAGCGAGATCGTGCGGCGCTGGCTGATCCGCCTGCGCGACGTGGAGGCGCACACCGGCTGCCTGTACACCTCAGGCGCCTTCGAGCTCGACGACCGCGAGGGCGAGCTGCGCGACCTGCTGCTCGGCGAGGTGACGCGCTGGCGCGCCGCCCTGCGCCGCACCGTGCTGCAGGCCGTGGAGGCCGGCCACCTCAAGCCCGACACCGACCCGGAGCAACTGGTCGGCGAAATCTGCAGCCTGTGCATCGGGCTGGTCCACGACGTGCGTTTCCTGCGCGACCCGCGCGCCACCGAACGCGCCCAGGCCACCTGGGCGCGCTTGCTCAAGACCTACGAAAGCTGAGGAACGGCGCCTGCGCCTTTCCTTTTTGTTTGACCATATTTCGCACAGTCGTGCGATTTCAGGAGATCCGCGATGAACAGCACCTCACTGCACACCGCCTCGGCCTACTACCAGGCCAACCCCGGCACACGCTGGCTGCGCTGGGCGCTCGGTGTGTCCGAGCGCGTGTGGCCGGCCCTGGCCGTGCGGGGCGCCTACCGCGTGTTCGGCACGCCGCTGCCGTCCAAGTGGCTGCACCGGCGCCAGCCGGAGCTGGCCCGCTGGCGCCTCACGCGCCTGCCCTTCGAAGACGCCAGCCTCACGCTCTACCAGCCGCCGCCCGGCCCGCACGGGCCGGTGGTGCTGCTGCTGCACGGCTGGGGCGGTTACGCCCAGCAGATGCTCCCGCTGGCGAAGGCGCTGATGGCCCAGGGCCTGCGTCCCGTGCTGGTGGACCTGCCGGCGCACGGGCGCAGCGAGGGCAGCACCAGCAACCTGCCGCAGTTCGCGCGCGCCATCGAGTACCTCACCGCGCGCCTGCAGCAGCAGGGGCACGAGGTGCGGGCGGTGGTGGCGCATTCGCTGGCGGCCAACGCGCTGGCCTATGCGGCGGCCCGCGGCCTGGCCGTGCCGCGCCTGGCGCTGCTGGCGCCGCCGGCCTCGCCCTATGCGTACACGCGGCTGTTCGCCATGGTGTTCGGCCTGAGCGAGGAGACACGCGCGCGGCTGCAGCAGCGGGTGGAGGCGCGCGAGGGCATCCTGATGCGCCAGTTCGAGCCCGCCGCGGTGGGGCCGCGCGTGGCGCAACCCACGCTCATCGTCCACGACCGCGAGGACCGCATCAACCGCTTCGCCGACGCCGAGGCCTTTCGCGACGCCATCGCCGGCGCGCGCCTGCTGGAGACCAGCGGCCTGGGGCACACCCGCCTGCTGCGCGACGACGGCGTGGTGCAGGCGGTGGTGGAACACATACGCGGCTGAGCCCGCGCTCCGCTCACTTCGCCGCTTCGCTCGGCGCGCGGCTGAGCGCGTTGTTCTCGTCCACCACGATGCGCATGAGGCGCATGAACTCGGTGCGCTGACGCTCGGTCAGCGGCGCCAGGATCTGCTGCTGCGCCTGCAGCATGGCCGGCACCGCGTCGGCCAGCAGTTGTTCCCCCGCGGCCGTGAGCCACAACTGGCGCACGCGCCGGTCGGCGGGCGCCGCGCGGCGCTCCAGCACGCCGCGCTGCTCCAATCGGTCCACCACGCCACCCGTCGTCGAGGCGTCCAACGCGACGGTGCGCGCCAGCGTGCGCTGGTCGATGCCTGGCTGGTTGGCCACGGTCTGCAGCGCCGCATACTGCACCGGCGTCACGCCCAGTTCCGACAGCTCCTGCAGGAAGATGCCCACCGAGATCTGGTGCAAGCGCCGGATGTAGTAGCCCGGCTGGTCGTCGATGCTGACCCCGGACGGCTCGGAACGTTTCATGGATGGGCGACGGGAGGAAGTGGACAGCATGCTATCAGGGCACTTAAGATGAGAACGCTTATGATCAGTGTGCTTATCAATTAGGCAGCAAGCATGAACGACCTCGGACGCCTCGAAGACCTGCCCGCCGACTACGTGGCCGCGCTGCGCGAGCGCAACCTGGTGCCGCTGTGGCCCAGCCTGCGCGGCGTGCTGCCGCCGCAGATCCCCACACGCCAGACACGCCCCACGCACTGGGCCTACGCCGACATCAAGCCGCTGCTGCTGAAGGCCGGCGAGCTCACGCCGATCGAGAAGGCCGAGCGCCGCGTGCTGGTGCTGGCCAACCCCGGCCACACGCTGGAGAAGATGCAGGCCAGCGCCGCGCTCTACCTGGGCATGCAGTTGCTGCTACCGGGCGAGTGGGCGCCCAGCCACCGCCACACGCCCAACGCGGTGCGCATGGTGGTGGAAGGCGAAGGCGCCTGGACCACGGTGGACGGCGAGAGGTGCCCCATGAGCCGCGGCGACCTGATCCTCACGCCCACCGGCCGCTGGCACGAACACGGCCACGATGGCGACGCGCCCGTGATCTGGCTCGACGTGCTGGACCTGCCGCTCATGTACTACCTGGAGGTGAGCTACCACCTCAATGGCGGCCGCCAGGACGTCAAGCCCGGTCGCGGCGACCGCGCCTACTCGCGCGCGGGCGTGGTGCCCACGCCCGTGTTCGGCCGCGCCGGCCAGCGCTACCCCATGCTGCGCTACCCCTGGGCCGACGCGAAGGCCGCGCTGCTGTCGATCGCCGACGACCAGCCCGCGCTGGACCACGTGCAGGTCACCTACACCAACCCCGAGACCGGCGAGGACGCCGAGAACGTGCTGGGCTTTCACGCGCTCATGCTGCGCCCGGGCCAGACGCTCTCGCTGCCCGCGCGTTCGCCGGCCTGCGTGTACCACGCCATCGAAGGCCGCGCGCGCGTCAGCGTGCAGGGACACGACTTCGACCTGAAGGAAGCCGACACCTGCTGCATGCCGGGCTACACGCCCACCACACTGGTCAATGCGTCGGCCAGCGAACCCGCCTTCCTCTTCGTCGCCGACGAGTCGCCGCTGCACCGCAAGCTCGGCGTCTACGAGGTGCGCCCCGACAACCAACCGCAGATGCCTTGATCCCCAGACCCGCCATGCCCCAGTACCTCTTCGACCCGCCCGCCGTCGCCGCCCTGCCCATCCAGGGCAAGAGCGAACTGTTTCCCGTCAACCGCCTGTTCTTCGTCGGCCGCAACTACCACGCGCACGCGGTGGAGATGGGCAAGCCCGTGGACAAGTCGGTGGAGCGGCCGTTCTACTTCACCAAGTCGATCGGCACGCTCACGCCCTCGGGCAGCACCGTGCCCTACCCCAGCGAGACGAACAATTACCACTTCGAGATGGAGCTGGTGGTGGCGATTGGCCGCGCGGGCTTTCGCGTGGCCGCGGCCGACGCGCACGACCTCATCTACGGCTACGCCGCCGGCCTGGACATGACGCGGCGCGACCTGCAACTGGTGGCGCGCGACAAGGGCCGCCCCTGGGACCTGGGCAAGGACATCGAGCAGGGCTCGGTGTGCAGCGAGATCGTGCCCATGCCGGGCGCGGTGATCGAGCGCGGCGCGATCGAACTCGCCGTCAATGGCGCAACGAAGCAGCAATCCGACGTGGACAAGCTGATCTGGAACGTCCGCGAGATCATCGAAGACCTCTCGCGCTTCTACCACCTGCAGGCCGGCGATCTGATCTACACCGGCACGCCGGAGGGCGTCGGCGCGGTGGTCAGCGGTGACCGGCTCGAAGGCCGGGTGGAGGGCGTGGGCAGCGTGTCGCTCACGATCGGCGCCGCCGCCTGATCCCCCGTGCGCTGGCTATCATGCCGGCGCATGTCTTCTCCTGAAGGAACCCCGCGCGCCGTGCGCTGGCTGCTCTGGCTGGCCGGCACGGTGTCGCTGGGCCTGGGCATCGTGGGCGTGGTGCTGCCGGGCCTGCCCACCACGCCCTTCGTGCTGCTGGCGGCGGCCTGTTACGCCAAGGCCTCGCCGCGCCTGCACGGCTGGTTGCGCGGGCACCGCTTCTTCGGCCCGATGGTGCGCGACTGGGAAGAGCACCGCAGCCTGCGCAAGCGCACCAAGCGCTTCGCCCAGCTCACCATGCTGGTGATGGTGTCGCTCTCGGCCTGGGGGCTGCGCGATCGGCCCGTGCTGCTGGGCGTGGTGCTGGTGGCGGCGGCGATCGGCGTGTGGGTCGTGGCTCGCATCCCTACACGCCCGGACCGTCAGGCCTGAGCCCTGCGGGCCAGCACCTCGAAGGCGGGCAAGGTCTTGCCCTCGAGCACTTCGAGGAAGGCCCCGCCGCCGGTGGAGATGTAGCCCACGTCCTTCTCGATGCCGTACTTGGCGATGGCCGCGAGCGTGTCGCCGCCGCCCGCGATGGAAAAGCCCGGGCTGTCGGCGATGGCCTGCGCGATGGCCTTGGTGCCCCCTTCGAAGGCCGCGAACTCGAACACGCCGACCGGGCCGTTCCACACGATGGTGCCGGCCTGCTTGAGCTGCGCCGCCAGCTTCGCGGCGGTCTCGGGGCCGATGTCGAGGATGAGGTCGTCCTCGGCCACGTCGGTGGCTTTCTTCACCGTGGCCTCGGCGTCGGCCGCGAAGCGCTTGGCCACCACCACGTCCTTGGGAATGGGCACGTCCGCGCCGCGCGCCTTCATGGCCTCGATGACCGCCTTCGCCTCGCCCAGGAGGTCGGGCTCGGCCAGGCTCTTGCCGATCTTCAGTCCGGCGGCCAGCATGAAGGTGTTGGCGATGCCGCCGCCCACGATGAGCTGGTCGACCTTGCTGGCCAGGCTCTGCAGGATGGTGAGCTTGGTGCTGACCTTGCTGCCGGCCACGATGGCCACCAGCGGGCGCTTCGGTTGGGCCAGTGCCTGGGCGATGGCGTCCATCTCGGCCGCCAGCAGCGGGCCCGCGCAGGCCACAGGCGCGGTCTCGGCGATGCCGTAGGTGGTGCCCTCGGCACGGTGCGCGGTGCCGAAGGCGTCGTGCACGAAGATGTCGCACAGCGCACCGAGCTTCTTCGCGAGCTCGGGGCTGTTCTTCTTCTCGCCCACGTTGAGGCGGCAGTTCTCCAGCAGCACCACCTCGCCGGGCGACACCGAGAAGTCGCCATCGACCCAGTCGCTGATGAGGCGCACGGGCTGGCCCAGCAGTTCGGCCAGGCGCACGGCCACGGGCTGCAGCGAGTCCTCGGGCTTGAACTGGCCTTCGGTGGGGCGGCCCAGGTGCGAGGTGACCATGACGGCCGCACCGGCGTCCAGCGCGAGGCGGATGGCGGGCACGCTGGCGCGGATGCGCGTGTCTTCGGTGATGCGGCCCTGCTCGTCCTGCGGCACGTTGAGGTCGGCGCGGATGAAAACGCGCTGGCCCTTGGCGCGGCCCTGCGCGCAAAGGTCGGCGAAGCGGATGAAGGCGGTCATGTCGGCAATCCCGGGTTCTGTGGACAAACCCGGGGATTGTAGGAAAGCGCGCGCGCTCGCCGGCGGTCACCCGGCGGCGGCGCAGGGCGCCAGCGCGTCCAGCGACGGCTGGCGGGCGCGGGTGTTCACGTCCATCAGCCCCAGCACGGTGTGGAAGAAGTGGTCGTGCGACAGCGGTTCGGCCGAGCGCGCGCGCAGGCAGTCCATCGACAGCCCCGACCGTGCGCGCAGGCCGGGCGAGAACCAGGCCACCATGGGCACGTGCGTCTGCTGCTCGGGGGCCAGCGCATAGGGCAGGCCGTGCAGGTAGAGGCCGTTCTCGCCCAATGACTCGCCGTGGTCGGACACGTAGACCAGGCCGGTGTCGTTGCGTCCTTGTTCGGCACGCGCGCGCAGCCAGCGCAAGGTCTGGTCGAGAAAGCGGTCGGTGTAGGCGATGGAGTTGTCGTAGGCGTTGACCAGTTCCTCGTGCGAGCACTCGGGCAGCGCGTTGCTGCGGCATTCGGGCAGGAAGGGCTTGGCGCCGTCGGGCGAGCGGCTGGCGTAGGCCGGGCCGTGGCTGCCCATCTGGTGCATCACCAGCACCACGCCGCGCGCGCGGCGCGCCGGGTCCAGTGCGTCGAGGCGGGCGTCCAGGCCATCGAGCAGGGCCTCGTCGAGGCATTCGCCACCCGGGCACAGGGCGGGCACCGGGCGGTCGTTCGTGTACGCGTGGAGCACGCGGTCGCACACGCCCTTGCAGCCGGCCTGGTTGTCGATCCACAGCACGGCCAGGCCAGCGCGCTGCAATACGTCGAGCAGGTTTTCGCGATCCGCCGGCTGATCACCGCCCTGCGCGCGCGCCAGCGGCGAAAACAGGCAGGGCACGGAGACCAGGGTGTTGGTGCCGCAGGAGCGCACCTGGCTGAAATTGACCAGTTCGCCGCGCGAGTGCCAGCGCGCCAGCGCGGGCGTGGTGTTGCGCGCGTAGCCGTCGAGGCCGAAGTTCTGCGCACGCGCCGTCTCGCCGATCACCAGCAGCAGCAGGGGCGGGCGGGCCTGTCGCGCGTAGCTGGCGCCCAGGGTGGCGTCGTCGCCCACGGGCAGCAGCGGGTGCGCCTGGCGCGGCAGGCGGTCCGCCGCCACGCGCGCCGCGGCGTAGACGCTGTTGAGCGGGTTGGCCATGTAGCGCAGGTCCTTGTGGTTGCGCATCAGCGAGGCCAGGCCCTGGAAGTTGCTCAGGGCCGCGAGCACCAGGAGCGCGAGGGCGGCCAGCACGCCCGTGGCGTTGCGTCCCGCGCGGCGCCAGCCGCCACGCAGCAACGGCGGCCGCCGCCACAGCACCCACAGCGGCGGGCCGGCCACGAACAGCACCGCGCACAACAGCGCCCACGACATCAGGTCGCGCACCTCGCGCGTGTCGGTGTGCAGCGCATTGGCCAGCATGGTCGGGTCCATCACCACGCCGTAGCGCCACATGAAGTACGTGTTCGCGCCGGCCACCAGCAGCAAGGCGCTGGCCACCGGGCGGAACACCCGCGGCCAGGCCAGCAGCCACAGCAGCGCCGCGATGGCGCCGGTGAGCAGCGTGCCCAGCCCCGCGACGAGCGCGGCGCGGTGGATCAGCGGGCCACCGAGGCCGTGGATGCGCTGCCACAGCGGCAGGTTGCCGGCCAGGGCCAGCCAGAGGGCCAGCCCCCACACGGTGGCGGCGGCGCGCGGGACGCGCGCCAGGGGTGCGGCGGCCAGCGGCGCCGGTGATTGCTCAAAGGCAAACGGAAACGGGATCGGCATGAATGGCCCTCGGGAGACCGCTTCTCGCGGCCCCCGGGAGCGTGTGCGCCCCGGATTAGATGAACCTTAGGCGAGCGGCCAGCGCAAGGCGAAGCGCGTGGTCATGGGTGCTTCGCCAGGGCCGGACTCGAGACGGGCACCCAGTTGCTCGGCGATGCGCTGGACGAGACGCAGGCCCAGCCCCAGGCCACCCGATTCGGCGGGGCGCGCCGACACGCCGCCCGGCCCGCCGCCGTCGTCGCTGACCGACACGCCCACCGAGCCGGCCTCTCGCCATACCGCCACCACCACCTGCGTGCCCGCCGGGGTGTGGCGCAGCGCGTTCTCGATGAGATTGCGCAGGGCCAGTTCCAGCAGCATGGGCTGGGCCTTCACCCGCACCGGCTCATCGGGCTGCAACAGGGAGATGTCGTGCCCGCTCTCGTGCGCCGCCGGCGCGTGCGCGGCGACCAGCCCGGCCGCCAGTTCGCCCAGCGCGACCGGTTCGGCGTCCTCGTCGGGGTGCTTTCGCTGGGCGCGCGCCAGGTCCAGCAACTGGTGCAGGATGCGTCCGGCGCGCAGGGATTCCCGCTCCAGCTGCGCGAGCCGCTCGGGCGAGGCATCGTGCCGCGCTGCGCGCGCCTGCAGCGCCAGCGCGGCCAACGGTGTGCGCAGTTCGTGCGCCACGTCGGAAGCGAACTCGCGCTCGCGCTGCGCGCGCGCCTGCAAGGTGTCCACCAGGGCGTTGATGGCGCTGACGGTGCTCGCGAACTCGCTGAAGCGGTGCGCGGTGTCCAGGCGCTGGCCGGCGAAGCCGTCGAGCGCGGCCACCTCGCTCGACAGCTTGTCGAGCGGGCGCAGGCCACGGCGCACCGTCCACCACAAGAGCAGCAACACCAGGGGCAACAGCAGCAGCGCGGGCTGCGCCACGTGCTCGGCGATGTCCTTGCCGAGTTCGTGGCGCTGGGCCATGTCCATCAGCACCACCACGCGGTGGCGCGCGGCGCCCTCGCCGGTCTCGACCGAAAAGGTCCGCCACTGCGGCGGCAGGCCGGGCACGCGCACCTCGACCGTGGAGAAGCCCGACGCCTGCAAGGCATGGGCGTCCAGGCCGGGTGCCAGCCCATGCGTGTCAGAGACGAGGCGCCCGCCTTCCCAGGCCAGCACGGCCACGTCCTGCAGGAACTCGTGCGCGAGTTCGGCGCCCTCCGGGGGCAAGGGCCGCACGCCGCCCGTGGGCGCAGCGGCCAGCCACAGCCGCGCCACGGCCACCATCTGGCCGTCAGAGAATTTGCGCGCCTCGCGAAAAGCGGTCGACCAGGCCTGCGCCACCACGGCCAGCCAGACCACCAGGACCACGCCCAGGGTCCAGCGCAGCAGGTAGTGGCGCAACAGGCGCGGCGGCGGAAGGGTCTTCATCGGGGCTGGTCCGCCGCGCTGTCGTCGCGTGCGATGAAGTAGCCGACGCCGCGCACGGTGTGGATCAGCGACTCGCCGAGCTTGCGGCGCAGGTGGTGGATGTGCACTTCGATGGCGTTGCTCTCCAGCTCCTCGCCGAAGCCGTAGAGGGCCGACACCAGCCGCGTCTTCGACAGCACCTGCGGGCGCGCTTGCATGAGCGTGAGCAGCAGCGCGAACTCCTTGCCGCCCAGCACCACCGGCTTGCCCGCGCGCCGCACGGTGTGGGCGGCGGGGTCGATCACCAGATCACCGTGCTCGATGAGCGGGTTGCTGCGACCGCCCGCGCGGCGCAGCATGGCGCGCAGGCGCGCCAGCAACTCGTTGGCGTCGAAGGGCTTGACGAGGTAGTCGTCGGCGCCGCTGTCCAGCCCGCCGATGCGGTCGCTCACGCCATCGCGCGCGGTCATGATCAGCACCGGCATGTCCTTGTGCGGCAGGGTTTGGCGCCCGGCCACTGGCGCGGGCTGCTGGCGCAGGCGGGCCAGCAGGTCCAGGCCCTCGCCATCGGGCAGGCCCAGGTCCAGCAGCAGCACGTCGAAGGGTTCGACCGACAGGGCGTGCCAGGCGGCGTCGCGCGTGGCGCACAGGTCCACGGCATAGCCCGCGCGCCGCAAGGCCTGCTCCAGGCCGCTGGCGATGCCGGGGTCGTCTTCCACCACGAGTGCGCGCATGTCGGTTTGCAAGAGGGAGGGGATGGGCCGCCCATTATCGAGAGCCACCTTAGCCCCGCATTAAACGATTTAAGGACCAGTTAATGGCGGCGC
>NZ_DATIGV010000139.1:0-14209 GCF_035481345.1 Hydrogenophaga sp.
GCCGTGATCCAGCGCGTGCAGTCCACCTACATCCGCGCCAAGGACCTGCTGAGCCGCCTGCCCGGCAAGCCCGCCTGGTGCTACTACTCGGTCAACCCGCGCCGCTGCGGCACGGTCTTCGCCATCGACGGCCACGAGACCTGGCTGGTGCACAACCACCTCAACCCGCAGGAGACCGAGTTCGATTCGGTGGACCGCGACCAGAGCATCCGCCACATCCTGGGCGTGGGCGACGACTTCGCGTACGAAGTGATCTCCAAGGAAGACTGGGTGGGCCGCCGCCTGGTGGCCAAGCGCTTCCGCGACCGGCGCGTATTCATTGCCGGTGACGCCGCTCACCTGTGGGTGCCCTACGCGGGCTACGGCATGAACGCCGGCATCGCCGACGCGCTGAACCTCTCGTGGCTGCTGGCCGCGCAGGTGCAGGGCTGGGCCGACCCGGCCATGCTCGACGCCTACGAGGCCGAGCGCCAGCCGATCACCGAGCAGGTCTCGCGCTTCGCCATGGACCATGCGCAGAAGATGATCAAGGCGCGCAGCGCGGTGCCCGCCAACATCGAGGCGCCCGACGCGAACGGCGAGGCCGCGCGCGCCCTCATCGGCGACGAGGCCTACCAGCTCAACGTGCAGCAGTTCTGCTGCGCGGGGCTGAACTACGGCTACTACTACACGGGCTCGCCCATCATCGCGGCCGACGGCGAAGCGCCACCGGCCTACACGATGGGCGACTTCACGCCCTCCACCGTGCCGGGTTGCCGCGCACCGCACTTCTGGCTGGCCGACGGCCGCTCGCTCTACGACGCCTTCGGCGCGGGCTACACACTGCTGGTCGCGCAGGCCAGCGCGAACGCGCAGCCCCTCATCGACGCGGCCGCTGAAGCCGGCGTGCCGCTGCGCGTGCTCGACATCTCGGCCGAGGCGCAGCGGCCGGCCGAGTACCGCCACGCCCTGCTGATGTGCCGCCCCGACCAGCACGTGGTGTGGCGCGGCGACACGGTGCCCGCTGACGCGCGCGCCCTGGTGGCGCTGCTGCGCGGCGCGGGCCACGCCCTGCAGGCGAGCGGCGCGGCCGAGCGCGGAGAGCTCAACGAAGCCTGACGCTTCACCGGAGCAGCGGAACCGCGGGAACGGCGCCGACACGCAAACGGCGCCGTCCCGACCCTGCCCGCACCGCTCATGAAGCGCCAAACCCGCACGCAGCCCTCCAACACGCCACGAGGCCAGCAGACTTTTCTCTCACGGCAATCCGCCGAGTCGACCCACGCCACCCAGGGCGATGCCACCGCCCGCACCCAGGGGCTGTGGGACGATTTGCCCCACGAACTGGCCCAGAAGATCGTCTGGCTCCGCGCACCGCTCCCGGGCATGGGGCAGGCGTGTGCGCCGGCCACCCGCGTGGAGCTGTTCCGCTCGCTCATGGTCGATCGCAAGCTGCGGCATGCCACGCAGCCCCTGCTGCGCCTGGCCCGATGGTCCCACGAGCTCTCAAAGTGCTGGCCCCGGCCGCCGAACGCGCCCTCGGCGACCTGGCCCGCGCCGGATATCGAGACGCTCGTCAGCGACGCCGTGGCCCCGGGCGGGTCAGCAGGTTCGATGGCACTGGCGATCCCGCTGCCGCAGGACGCCGGCGGTCAGGCGCGCGCCGACCTGCTGTTGAGCCCCCTGAATGCCTACGTGCAGTCGCCGTTTCTGGCGCCCTTGCTGACCCGCCTGTTCGAGGCATGGCTCGAGCGGCGCCAGAACGCCGGGCCGCACACCCTGCGCTTGCCGCTGGACGATCTGCCGCAACGCCTGCTTCACACCGACCCTTTGCTGACGCCGCCCCACATTTTCGAAGCGATCAACACCAGCTCCTCGTGTCTGCCCATGGCCAACGTCGCCAGCGCACCGGTGCAGTTGCTGATGCAGCACTTTGCGCACTTCGACAAGGACTTCCAGCGAACGCTGGCGCTGCACCTGCTCCTGCTGCTGGAAGACGACGATCTGGAGATCGCCCCATCGACCTGGGCTGCGCTGAAACAGCACGGAATCGAAGGCCACGAGATGGTCGTTCAGGCCATTCACTGGAAGTCCAGCCTGCTGGACACGCCGGCCGGGCTGATCGATGTTCGGCGAGCGCGCGACGTGCTGGACGTTCTGAAGCGCTCCAGCCTGCTGTCGAGCCTGGCGAACCTGGCCCTGCTGGTCAGGCTCTGCGCCGTGCCCCAGCTGAGGGCACTGGAGAGCGACGAGGTCTGGCTCGCGCTCATCCAGAGGGTCATGGCGGAGATCCGCCACCAGCGGCCGGCGGTGTGGACCGACACCTTGCGCGCGGACTACCTCGTCGCCCGCCTGCCCGAAGACCTGGGCGTCGCAGCGTTCAACCGCCTGCCTGCGGCACAGCGCTTGCGATTCATTCGCAAGCCCCTCTGCGGCCTGTACTTCAAGGCCCGCATCCACATGCCCTACCTGCGGGCGTTGGCCAAGGCGCAGGACATCACTCCAGCGGAACGGCTTGCCACGCTGGACCACTTCATCCGTGGGGTGAATGCCTGCGGCGCCTACGAAGCCAGTGCCCTGCCCCAGTTGAACGGGTGGCGCCAGGGCGTGATCGACGAAGCCGCAGGCCAGGCGCCGGTGTAGAGTGGCGCCCCGTCCGCCGCATCCACCTTCCCATGGACCTCCCCACCCACCAACTGAGCATGACCGTGCTCATGACGCCCGACATGGCCAACTTTTCGGGCAACGTGCACGGCGGCACCATCCTCAAGCTGCTGGACCAAGTGGCCTACGCCTGCGCCGCGCGCTACGCGGGGCGCTACGTGGTCACGCTCTCGGTCGATCAGGTGATGTTCCTGCAACCCATCCACGTGGGCGAGCTCGTCACCTTCCTCGCCTCGGTCAACCACACCGGCACCTCCTCCATGGAAATCGGTATCAAGGTGGTGGCCGAGAACATCCGCTCTCAGGTGGTGCGCCACGCCAACAGCTGCTTCTTCACCATGGTGGCGGTGGGCGACGACGGCAAGGCCGTGCCCGTGCCGCCGCTCAAACCGGTCACGCCGGACGAGCACCGCCGCCACGCGGCCGCGCGCGTGCGCAAGCAGCTGCGCCAGGAGTTCGCGCAGCGCACCGAGGCCTTGCGCCAGGCGTGATCAATTCCAAAGTTCATCCAATCGTCATGATTCACGGCGCCACCAGGGTCACATAGCTGCGCCTTCCGCCCTCGCGGAAGGCGGAATCCCAGCATGCGCTCCTTCAAGACCCAAACCGACGTCACCACCCCCCTCATCCCGCGTCAGCAGACCTCCTCCCCGGGATTCATCGAGACCTTGAGCGGCCTTTTCGGCACCACCCAGCCGCCACCCGAGACAGGGCGTCAAGCCCACACCGTCCACCTCAACGACGAGTGGCTGCAGCAACTCGGCACCGACACCGAGTCGCGCGCCATCGCATCGCAGCACCCACAACTGCAGCAAGCCATCTCCGCATTGCGCGCTGCCGATCCCCCCGTGGTCGAGCTGCGCAAGAAGGACGGCGAAACCCCATGCACCTTCCTGGCACCTGGCCCCACGCGTGACACCCTGAAGCGCGTGGCCTGGATCGGCCAGACGCTGCTCCCGCTCGACGGCCTCGCCGCCGCCCGGCTGCTGACCGCCGCTAGCGATGCTGTCCGACAAGGCTTCCCGGACATGGAGGTGGAGTTGCTGCGCGACATCGGCCTGACCCTGCAGAACAGCCAGGCGAGCCTGCCATTCGAGACCCTGATGGCGCTGTGCACCCGAACCGCCGAACTCATCGATCTGGGCTTCATGGGGAAGGACGATGGACTGCTGTTCGAAGCGGCCGCCTGCCGCTCGCCGCAGGGCGCTGCCTATGGCCTCAACCTGAGCCTGCGGCGCCTGCGCACGGAGCTCAAGGCGCTGTCGGAGCAACCCGTCGGCGAACGCCAGGCCGAAGCCATTGCCCGCCTGGGCCGTGAGATCGATGGCCTGCACCGCCAGTGCCGCACCCTGAACCAGCGGGAGCCTGCGCAAGCCGCCATCCAGCTCCTGACGGACCTCGTTGCGCTGGCGAACGGCACGCCGGCGCAAGCCACGCTGTCCGCCACACTGGATCGCCTGATCGACGCCCAGGCCCGGTTCTTCGACGCGCCCCTGGACGTTGCCTCCTGGTATCCGGAACTGCTCGGAGGCGGCGACCCCCATCTGGCCGCGCAGGCGTACCACCAGCGCCTCGACGCCTCTGCCGATCCCGCGGGACGCCACGAGCAGTTGTGCAACTGCCTGACCAACCTCGTGCAGCACGGACCCGATCGGCCCTGGGCGACCTGGGCGGCGCACCTGGCGTTCGCGGCGCAGGCCTTCCCGCAGCAGCACGACGCCCGCGTCGACGTCAGACTCTGCCTGAACTGGGTGTGCGCCCAACCGGGTGACGCGGCCCAGCGGCTGGAGAACCTGTGGGCCTGCATGGCCGCCGCACCCGAACCGCACAAGGCCCTGAGTCCTCAGGACAGGGATCGCCTGCTGCAGCTCATGCTGGGCTTGCCGGCCGAGGACTCCACCAAAGCCCTCGAGGCCTACATGGCCCGGGTCCATCCCAAGCTGAACAGGCGGCTGGAGCCCGTGTGGACCCTGCTGGATGCCTATCAGCAACTGTCCGGTGGGACAGCCCCCAGGCAGATCCTGGAGGCACTGGTGGCCCGCCTGAGCCAAGGCAAGCACGGCGTGGCCCCCATACCCGAATGGGACTTCCTGGTGCGGCGCTTCCTGAGCCGCCTGCTCTCGCGCGACAAGAGCATCGACATGGCCAACTCCCCGGCCTTGCGCACCTTGCTCGTGCACCACGCCGTGGCCTCGAAGGACCCTCTGGCGGCGCTGGACAGCACCATCGACCTGATGCGCACCCTGTGGCAATCGGTGCAGGACGCACCGGCGTCGACCGGAGCCGGCACCAACGACCAGCCCGGTTTTTGCATGGTGCTGCGCAGCCACCTGCAACATCGATTCGGCTTCGGGGGCCAGGACCCCAAAACGGCGGACGGCGAGAAACGGCATGCCGAGCAGTTGATGGACGCCTGCCTGCGCGTGTTCGAGGAGTCCCGACATCCGGTGACGGGAGTACCCGCCGTGGCTTCGCCGCAAGCGGAGTTCCCGCAGGTCTACATGAGCCTGGTGCGGGCTCGCCTCGCCCAGCGCACCCACGCCGACAGCGCGGGCGAGCCTGTGCGGCGGGCCGTCGCACTGCATGAAGCCACCGTCGAGGAAACCGGGTACCTCCAGATGCTCGACCGTCGCGATCCTGCCTGGCAACACTACAGGGAGCGACTGGGGGACATGGTCAAAGCCCTGCAGGGCTCGCAGGCAACAAGCCAGCGCTGAGCCGTACCGGGTACCCGCTTGATGGCGGGGCCCCTGATCTTCTTCTTGATTTCCTTACCCCCATGTGGCGTTCCAGCACATCCAAAACAATCCCCCCGGAAAACAAATCGCTCCTCCGTCAAACGCCCCCTGGCAGCCCATCCAAGGCCACGAAGGCCACGCCGCTGGGCGAAGTCGAACGCATACGGCGCAACAACGAGTTCCTGAAAAAGGAACTGCGCGTCGAGGACGCCGACACGCTCGCCCTGGCGTCACAGACCATGGAGCTGGTGCTCAGCGCGCTGCTCGATCCGAATCGGCCGGTCCTGCAGGTGGCCAGGTCCTCCTGTGCCGACAGCGCATCGAACTGGGCCTTCAAGGCCTGCAGCGGCTGAAAGACCCGCAGCAACGCAACCAGCTCGCCAGCCGGCTCATGAGCGAGATCCTGGAGGCCCACGCGCTGATGCGCCGGCACGACGCGACGAACAACGACGCCATCAACCTCATGGCGAGCCTGCTGGGCATCGGCGTGGAGCACCAGGCCCCGTGGCTGCACATCGTGCAGAACGCCCTCAAGGACTTGACCCAGCCCACACCCCATTGACGCGCCATGAGCGGCGCCGGGCAACGCGCATGCGTACACTCCCTGCACCCCATGAGCTCCGCACGGCCGCCCGAAGGAGCTCGCACCGCAGCGCGCTGCGCGAAGGTCCAACAGTGAGCCCGCAAGACTACGTCCAGCAGAAGGCCGCCGCCTCCGGCAGCAGCTTCTACTACGCCTTCCTCTTCCTGCCGCCCGAGCGGCGCGCCGCCATCACCGCGTTCTATGCCTTCTGCCGCGAGGTGGACGACGTGGTGGACGAGGTGAGCGACGCGGGCGTGGCCCAGACCAAGCTGGCCTGGTGGCGCAGTGAAGTGGCGCAGGCCTTCGCGGGGCAGCCCAGCCACCCCGTCACGCAGGCGCTGATGCCGCTGGCCGCCGCCCACGGCATCGAGGCGCGCCACCTGCTGGGCGTCATCGACGGCTGCCAGATGGACCTGGAGCAGAGCCGCTACCTCGACTTCGCCAATCTGCAGCGCTACTGCCACCTGGTGGCCGGCCTCGTGGGCGAGGTGGCCGCGCGCATCTTCGGCCAGACGCAGGAACGCACCACCGAGTACGCGCACCGCATGGGCCTGGCCTTCCAGCTCACCAACATCATTCGCGACGTGGGCGAGGACGCGGTGCGCGGGCGCATCTACCTGCCCATCGACGAGCTGCAACGCTTTGACGTGAAGGCGCACGAGCTGCTGCGCCGCGGCGCCGCCCCGGGCACCGACGCCGCCGACTTCGAGCGCCGCTTCGAAGCGCTGATGGCCTTCCAGTGCCAGCGCGCCCTGGCCGCCTACGACGAGGCCCTGGCCCTGCTGCCCGACGCCGACCGGCGCAGCCAGAAGCCCGGCCTGATGATGGCCAGCATCTACCGCACGCTGCTGCGCGAGATCGCGGCCGAGCCGCTGCTGGTGCTCACGCGCCGCGTGAGCCTGACGCCGCTGCGCAAGTTCTGGCTCGCGTGGAAGGTGCAGGCGCTGGGGCGGTTGTGAGCCCCGCCCGGCCGCCCGAAGGGGCTCGCACCGCAGCGCGCCGCGCGGAGGTGGACGAATGAGCACCGCCCCGAGCGTCGCCATCGTCGGCGGCGGCTGGGCCGGCTGCGCCGCCGCGGTGGCCGCCGCGCAGGCGGGCGCCCGGGTCACGCTGTTCGAGATCACGCACACCTTGGGCGGGCGCGCGCGCCGGCTCGACATCTCGCATCCCGACGGCCAGCCGCTGTGGCTCGACAACGGCCAGCACATCCTCATCGGGGCCTACACGGCCACGCTGAGCTTCATGCGCGACGTGGGCCTCGACCCGCACGAGGCGCTGCTTGCCACGCCGCTGTCCCTGCGCTTCGCCGACGGCCTGGGCCTGGCGGTGCCGCCCTGGGCCGCGCGCTGGCCGGCGCCGCTGGACGCGCTGGCCGCCATGCTCACGGCGCGCGGTTGGCGGTGGTCCGAACGGCTCGCCCTGCTGCGCGTGTCGCTGCGCTGGCGCGCGCAGGGCTTCGCCTGCGGCGCGTCCGACACCGTGGCCAGCGTGTGCGCCGGCCTGCCTGCGCGCGTGATGGACGAGCTGATCGAGCCGCTGTGCGTGTCGGCCCTGAACCTTCCGGCCGGGCAGGCCAGCGGTGCCGTGTTCCTGCGCGTGCTGCGCGACGCGCTGTTCGGCCGTGGCGCAGCGGGCTTCGCGCCGTCGGCGCTGCTGCTGCCGCGGCACGACCTGTCGGCCCTGGGCCCCGACCCCGCCGCGCACTGGCTGCGCGAGCGCGGCCACACCGTGCACATGGGTCGGCGCATCGAGCGCATCGAGGCGGCCGATGGCGGCTGGCGGCTCAGCGGCGAGGGGCAGGCCGAGCGCTTCGACCGCGTGGTCTGGGCCACGCAAGCGAGCGCGGCGGCCGACGCGCTGCGCGGCATCTCGCCCACCTGGGCCGACGCCACGGCGGCGCTCGGCCACACCGCCATCACCACGGTCTATGCGCTGGGGTCGCGCCACCGGCCCCTGCCCACGCCCATGCTCGCGCTGCGCGGCGGGCCCGCGCAGTTCGTGTTCGACCGGGGGCACCTGCGCGCGGCCGATGCCGGTGTGCTGGCTTTCGTGCTGAGCCACAGCGAGGGCGAGCGCGAGGACCTGCAGGCCGCCACCCTGGATCAGGCGCGCGAGCAGCTCGGCCTCGTCGGCCTGATCCCGCTGCGCACCATCACCGAGCGCCGCGCCACCTTCGCCTGCACGCCGGGGCTCGAGCGCCCCCTGGGCGCGGTGGCGCCGGGCCTGTGGGCCGCGGGCGACTTCGTCGATGGCCCTTACCCGGCCACCATCGAAGGCGCGGTGCGAAGCGGCCAGGCCGCGGGCCGCGCGGCCGCCCACGAGGCCACCCGCAAGCCCATTGGCGAGGCCGCACGCGGGCGCTGAATTCGCGGCGATCGTGACGGATGGCGGCCTGGCGGGGCACTTCGCCCCTCGGCACGCGGCAACGGGGCTGTTAACCTCGGCCCTTCGGGGGAACCTGAGCCGCGCAGGCGGCTCCATTTCCCTTTCGTTTTTTCATGACCCGAGGAAAGGAGCCCATCGCCATGCCGGTCACCACCGTTGCACGATCCCTGTTCCGCGGCCTGTTCGCCCTGAGTCTGGGTGTGGCCGCCATCAGCGCCAGCGCCCAGGACATGGTCAGCATCAGCGGCAGCACCGTGAACATGCGCGACGGCCCGGGCCTGACCAGCACCGTGCTGTGGGAACTGCGGCGCGGCTTCCCGCTGCAGGTGACGGAGCGGCGCGGCGACTGGCTCGCGGTGAAGGACTTCGAGGGCGACACCGGCTGGGTGGCGCGCTCGCTCACCGCCGACGAGCCGCACCACATCGTCACCAGCAAGATCCTCAACGTGCGCAGCGGCCCGGGCACGAACAACGAGGTGGTGACGCAAGCCCAGTACGGCGAACTGCTCAAGACCCTGGAGAAGCGCGGCGACTGGGTGCGCGTGGAACGCGAGACGGGCGAGAGCGGCTGGGTGTCCGAGCGCCTGGTGTGGGGCTGGTGAACCCGGCCCGGTCGAACGCTCAGTCCTCGCTGAGGTAACCGCGCTCCAGCTGCTGTTGCTGGTTCTGGAAGATGGCCATGGCTGTTCTCATGCGAAGGAAGCCGAACCGTCGATAGAACGGCTCCTTGCCGGGCACGGCGTACAGAATGATCTTGCGGTGGCCGCGCGAGCGCTCCACCAGGTGTTCGACGATCTGTTTGCCCAGCCCCGTGCCCTGGTGGCTGGGCAGCACGGCGATGTCGCCGATGTAGGAGCAGTCCGCGCCGTCGGCCAGCGCGCGGCCGGCCCCGACGAGGCGACCTCCGTCGAAGACGAAGCACTTGTAGAGGCTGTTGCCGAACACGGTTTGCAGCCAGGGTGGTGGCTTGTCGCCCAGCGGCGCCGCACGGTAGAGCGCGCTGAGTTCGTCCCAGTCGATACCTTCACTGCCGTGCCGCCATTCGAGTGCCATGCGCCCTCCTCGCGCGTCGCTGCCTCAACCGTTCTCGCGCACGCGCAGGTACGCCGGCCGCGCCAGGCAGCGGCGCAGCCATTCGTGCATCACCGGGTGCGCGCCCATCAACGCCCGCGAGGCGCGCGCCCAGTTGAGCACGCTGGCCACGCACAGGTCGGCGATGGTGAAGCGCGCGGCGGCCAGCCAGTCCTGGCCCGCCTCCCGCTGTCGCTGCAGGTGCCGCTCCAGCACGCGCAGCGGCACCGCCAGGCGCCGCTCGGCCGCCAGCGCCAGCTCGGGCTTGCGGCGCTCCTCGGGCATGGCATGCAGGTGCGCCAGCACCGTGATCGCGTCGCGCTCGACCTCGTTGACCCCCCAGAACGACCAGCGAAGGGCCTCGGCCTCCTCGCGCGCGCTGGCGGGCGCGATGCCCTGGCCATCGGGGCGGCTGTGCACCCGCGCCAGGTACAGCGCGCAAGCCATGCTTTCCCACACCACCACCTCGCCCTCGGGGCGCCGGTCGATCAGCACGGGGATGTGGCCATTGGGGTTGAGTTCAAGAAAATCGGGCGTGCGCGTGCTGCCGTCCATGTACGGCGTAGGCACGTGGGTGAAGTCCAGGCCCAGTTCGACGGCGGCCCAGAGCGGGCGCACGGCGCGCGACGCGGCGATGCCGTGAATGATCAATCCCATGCCGGACGCCCCCTGCCCTGGTGGTGCGCGTGGCCGCTCATGCCTGGGCGAGCTGGTTGCACAGCGTCATCAGATCGGCCACGGTGGTGTGCGGCACCAGCGGCGCGTGGTCCCAGGCGTGGCCGTCGCGGTTGAGCCAGGCCACCTGCAGGCCCGCCACCAAGGCGCCCAGCGCGTCGAGCTGCGCGTCGTCGCCGATGTGCAGCACCTCGCCCGGGCGCACACCCGCCGCGCTGGCGGCCGCGTGGAAGATACGTGCGTCAGGCTTGGCCACGCCGAACTCGCGCGCGCTGATGGCCGCGCGAAAGTGCTGGCCCAGGCCGATGCGGTGCACGTCGGCGTTGCCATTGGACAGAGCCACCACCGGGTAGCGCCCGGCCAGCCATTCCAGCGCGGGCAAGGCGTCGTCGAACAGCTCGACACGCTGGCGCTCGGCGAAGAACACCTCGAACGCCTCTTCCGCCAGCTCGGGCTTTTCGCCGCCCCGGATGAGCACGAAGCGGATGGACTCGCGGCGCAGCGCGCTCAGGTCGTGCGCCAGGTCGGGCCGCTTGATCTGCAGGTAGTGGCGCGCCTCGCGCAGGGACTGGGGGTTGGCGGCCAGGATGGCGGCGGCCGGCGCGTGCTCCCGGAACCAGGCCAGCAGCGCGGCCTCGGCGCGCTCGATGGTGGGGCCGATGGGCCAGAGGGTGTCGTCGAGGTCGATGCTGATGGCACGCACACGCGAGGCGTCCAGCGTGGCGGCGCCGGACTCGGCGGGGTCCGTGCTCAGGGGGTCGTCTTTCATGCTTGCGAGAGAATAGCGCATGCCCTTCGCCACCGAACCGCCCCACGTCCATGGCCGCGCCGAACGCACGGCGGTGATCCTGTGCAACCTGGGCACACCCGACGAGCCCACCCCCGCGGCGCTGCGGCGCTACCTCGGCGAGTTCCTGGCCGACCCGCGCGTGGTCGAGATCCCGCGCCTGCTGTGGTGGCCCATCCTGCACGGCGTGATCCTGCGCGTGCGCCCCGCGAAGTCGGCCGCCAAGTACCAGAGCATCTGGATGCGCGAGGGATCGCCCCTGAAGGTGTGGACCGAGCGGCAGGCCAAGCGCCTGCTGGGCCACCTGGGCGAGCGCGGGCATTCGCTGCTGGTGCGCTACGCCATGCGCTATGGCAACCCGTCCATCGCGTCGGTGCTGGACGAGGTGAAGGCGCAAGGCGCCACGCGCGTGCTGGTGCTGCCGGCCTACCCGCAGTACAGCGGCACCACCACGGCGAGCGTGATCGACGCGGTGAACGCCTGGAGCGCGAAGCAGCGCGCGGTGCCCGAGCTGCGCTTCGTGAACCGCTACCACGACGACCCCGGCTACATCGCCGCGCTGGCGCGTTCGGTGCGTGAACACTGGCAGGCCAATGGCCAAGGCGACAAGCTGGTGATGAGCTTTCACGGCGTGCCCGAGCGCACCCTGCACCTGGGCGACCCGTACCACTGCGAATGCCACAAGACCGCGCGCCTGCTGGCGCAGGCGCTGGGCCTGACGCCCGATCGCTTCGTCCTCACCTTCCAGAGCCGCTTCGGCAAGGCGAAATGGCTGGAGCCCTACACCGAGCCCACGCTGGTGAAGCTGGCTGGCCAGGGCGTGAAAAGCGTGGACCTGATCTGCCCGGGTTTCATCGGCGACTGCATCGAGACGCTGGAAGAGATCGACATGGAGGCGCGCGCGGCCTTCCTGAAGGCGGGCGGCGAGCGCTTCGCGTACGTCCCCTGCCTCAACGACCGCGAGGAATGGATCCGCGCGCTGGGCGACATCGCGCTGCGCAACTTGCAGGGCTGGCCCACCGCATCGGCCGATGAGGCCGGGCGCGCCGACAGCCGCGAACGCGCCCTGGCCATGGGCGCCAAGGACTGAGCGTGCGCGCTCAGTGCCCCGCCAGGAAGCGCTGCACCAGTTCCAGCTGATCCGGCACGTTGAGCGCCGGCGCGTGCCCGCAGCCGGGAATCGTCACCACCAGCGCGCGCGGCCCGCGATCGCGCATGGCCTCGGCCGTCTCGACCAACAGCAGATCGGAGTCGGCACCGCGCAGGCACAGCACCGGCACGTCGATGCTGTCGAACACCGGCCAGAGCTCGTAGTCGTCGGGGTGGTGCTCGAACTGCTGCACCATCGCCGGGTCGTAGTGCGGCGTCACGCGGCCGTCGGGCAGCCGGCGCATGGAGCTTTCGCTGAGCAGGCGCCACTGCTTGTCGGGCAGGTGGCCGTAGGGCTTGTAGACGGCGCGGAAGTACTGCTCCAACTCGCGCATGGTGTTGAAGGCCGAGGGGTTGCCCGCATAGCTGCGGATGCGCTGCACCGCCGGGGCAGCGAGCTGCGGGCCGATGTCGTTGAGCACCAGGCGCTCGATGCGCCCGCGCAGCGGCCCCGCCGCGCACACCATGCCGATGGCACCGCCCATGGACGTGCCCACCCAGTGGA
Source organism: Hydrogenophaga sp. (assembly GCF_035481345.1). GTDB lineage: Bacteria > Pseudomonadota > Gammaproteobacteria > Burkholderiales > Burkholderiaceae_C > Hydrogenophaga. Next base: position 12,537 of record NZ_DATIGV010000139.1, read on the forward strand.
AACGATCCAGTGCGAGCTGGTCGACCAGCGACTTCGCCAGCTTCGAATAGAAGTCGAGGCAGTACTCGGCCTTCGGGTCCGCGCTCCACTGCGACAGGCCGCGCCCGATGGTGTCGGGGCAGATCACGCGCCAGCCCTGGGCGCACAGGTGCGCGGCCAGCGGGTCCATGTCGCGCCCCGTGCGCGCCAGGCCGTGCCAGGCCACCACCACCGGGCCGCCGGCCTGCGCGGGCACCCAGTCCATGAAGTGGATCTCGCGTTCCTCGCAGGTGATGTAGCGCGAGCGCGGTTCGAGCGCGGCGAAGTTCATGGCGCCTCCTTGGTGGCCTTGCTCAGCGCGCGCTCGCGCAGCTTGCCGACGACACCCGTGGGGAAGTGGTAGACCGAGAGCACGAACAACAGCCCCAGCCACAACAGCCAGCGGTCGGGCGTGAGCAGCGCGGGCAGCAGGGGCAGGCCCTCGAACAGGCCGCCGAGCCAGCGCAACAGGTCCTGCAGGTAGCTCTGCGCGACCAGGAAGACCACGCTGCCGATGATGGCGCCGTACAGCGTGCCCATGCCGCCAATGACGACGATGAGCAGGATGTCCAGCATGATCTCGAAGGACAGCGAGGTGTCCGGCCCGTTGTAGCGCAGCCAGAGCGCGAGCAGGCAGCCCGCGAGCGTGGCGAAGGACGCGGCGATCACGTTGGACAGCGTGCGGTACACCACCACCCGGTAGCCCAGGGCCTCGGCGCGGAAGTCGTTCTCACGAATGGCCTGCAGCACACGGCCGAAGGGCGAGTTCACGATGCGCAGCATCACCAGGAACATGGCCGCCACGCAGGCGAACAGCAGGTAGTAGGTGATGAAGCGCCCGTTGAGCGTCACCGGGCCGAAGGGGCCTTCGAAGTCCTCCTCCATCAGCGCGAAGCCGGGCGACAGCAGCTCGGGCAGGCGGAAGGTCAGGCCGTCCTCGCCGCCGGTGATGTCGGACAGCTGCGAGGCCAGCGTGAGAAAGGCCGAGGCCACGGCCAGCGTGATCATCGCGAAGAAGATCGCGCGCACGCGCAGCGAGAACAGGCCGATGGCCAGCGACAGCACGAAGGACAGCGCGAGCGCCGCACCCACGCCCACCGCGAGCGCATCCCAGCCCGCGCCCATGCGCGAGGACGCGATCGCCACGCCGTAGGCACCGATGCCGAAGAACATGGTGTGGGCGAAGCTCACGATGCCGGTGTAGCCCAGCAGCAGGTCGAAGCTCGCGACCAGCACCACGAACACCAGCACCTTGGCCGCGACGTTGAGCGCCTTGACGCCCGGGAACAGGAAGGGCGCGAAGGCCAGGCCCAGCAGCAGCGCCACGAGGATCACGGCCAGCCAGCGGCTGCGCGGCAGGTCGTGCGACAGGATTCGGCTCATACCTTCACCACCGGATAGACGCCTTGCGGCCGCCACATCAGCACGGCCACCATCAGCGCAATCGATGCGAACTGCGTGGCCACCGGCAGCACGAAGCCCACGTAGTTGACCATCAGGCCTACCAGCAGCGCGCCGATCAGCGCGCCCAGCGTGGAGCCCAGGCCGCCGATGATGATGACGATGAAGATCAGCACGTTGACCTGCGCGCCCATCTGCGGGATCACGCTCTGCTGGTACAGGCCCCACATCACGCCGCCCAGGCCCGCGAGCGC
>NZ_DATIGV010000140.1:0-4576 GCF_035481345.1 Hydrogenophaga sp.
GACGTGCTGGTCTGCATTGACGCCTGTGCGGATGCTCGGTTCGCCAGGGGCTCCCACGGCCAGGGTGGTGCCGTCGCTGGACAGCGCGAGACTGGCGCCAAAAGCGTCGTTTGTCTCGCCATTCGAGGCTTTCACGTAGGCTTCCTGGCTCCAGCTCACTCCACTGCGCCTGAACACATAGACCGCACCGGCTTGTGGGGCGGCGTTGTTGGCGGGGTCGGGGTTGGCGACACTGTTCGAATAGCCGTCTTCGCCCGCGGCGCCCACCGCGAGCAGGTTGCCGTCGGCCGACAGGGCCACCTGGTCGCCGAACAGGTCGCCCGCATCGGTGTTGGAGGCTTTGATGTAGGCCTGCTGCACCCAGGCGCCGCCACTGCGCGCGAACACGTGGACCGCGCCGCTGTCGGGGGCGCCGTTGTTGAGCGGATCGGGAACGCTGCCTGAGCCGGTGGCGTTGCTGTCGTCTCCGCTGGCGCCCACGGCCAGCGTGTTGCCGTCGCTGGAAATGGCCACACGGGCACCGAAAGCACCGTCTTGCTCCTGGGCGGAGGCCTTCACATAACCGGCCGCTGCCGCGAGGCTGCCCGAGACGCTGACAGCCGCCGAGTCGGCGCAGCGGGCGGCATTGCAGGCCTGCAGCACGTAGCGCGCGTTGACGCGCGCCGGCAGGAAGACCTCGTGGTCGTAGGTGCTCGTGTCGGCGGGCAGATCGCCAAGATGCACAGGCTGGTAGCCCGAGCCGCCATCCGCGTCTTCCAGCAGCACGTAGCGGGTGGCTCCGCTCACCGGCGTCCAACTGAAGTGGAAGGTCTTGGTGCTCTGCGGCGTCAGGTTCAGCGTGGGCGCCGATGGCGTGCCGCTGCCACCGCCAATTCCACCGCCGCCAAATCCGTCACCGCCGCCGCAGGCGACCAATACGCAGGCGGTTATTCCCAGCGCGGCGTAGGCCAGGCGCTGCTTGAGCTTCAAGATGTCCATGTCAATGGTTCCGTTGAGGAAAGGAGGGGTGAGCCATTGAAGGCGAAGGCGCGCTCACGAACCATTCGCCGGACTGCCTAGGGGCCACGTGCACCGTCCCTAGCCATTTGGTCGTAGGGCATCCCGTTGATGGTCGGCGGGGTATCCGGGGTCCAAGGTGCGCCTCACCTGCAACACCCCGGTATCCACCATGAAAGCGCTCGTGAAGATTGGTGCCGATCCCATGCCCACAGCCCCATGGGCGCGGTTCCTGGCCTTGTTTCCGGTAGCACGCGCCCACAGCGCGGTGGACTGGGTGTGGGTGCGGGCCAGCGAGGCGGACGTCCTGTTGAGCCATGGCCGGCCATCGCGCAGCGGGCGCGCGAGGCGCGCGCATCGGTCCGGCGCCCCGACCTGGGCGCCATGGAGGAATGGCTGTCGGAGTTGTGGGAGCAGGGCGCCTTGGGTCAAGACGCTGCTGTGCCGCTCCCTGCCGCGCCTGCCGTGTCCGTCGGCCGCATGAACCCTTCACCCGTTTCCCGCCGATCACCCATCGAAGGCGTTCTTGCCGAGTTGCGCCACCACGTGGTTGATGAAACAGCTGATGCGCGAGGCCAGGGCCGTGTTGCGGTAGTACACGGCGTTGATCGGCTGGCGCACGTCCAGTGTCTGGCGCGCGAACAACTGCACCAGCCGGCCGGCCTGCCGGTCCTCGCGCGTCATGAAGTCGGACAGACAGACGATGCCGGCGTCGGCGAGCGCCAGTTGCCGCAGCGTCTCGCCGCTCGATGAGGCGACGCTGGGGCGGATGTGCAGGGTGTTGCCATCGGCGTCGCGCAGCGGCCAATCGTTCAGCGACTCGGGCTGGGTGAAGCCCAATAGTGAGTGGCGCACAAGATGCGCCACCTTGGTGGGCGTGCCGTGCCGCTGCAGGTAACCCGGGCTGGCCAGCACGCGCAGGCGGCTGGTGCCGATGGGCCGCGCGCGCAGCGTCGAGTCCTTCAAGGTACCGATGCGAAAGGCCAGGTCGGTGCGCTTCTCGATCAGGTCAATGAAGCCTTCGTTGCTGTGCAGCTCCAGCGACACCTGCGGGTGGCGTTCCCGGAAGCCGCCCGCCAGTGGGGCGATGACGTGCAGCATGAAGGGCGTGGACGCGTCCACGCGCAGCCGGCCCGAGGGCTGCTCCAGCCGGGCGGCCATCTGCTCCTCGGCCTCGTCCACCGACGCGAGGATGGTGCGTGCGTGCTGCAGGAAGGCCTCGCCTTCTTCGGTGAGTTCCAGGCGCCGCGTGGTCCGCCGCAGCAGGGTGGCGTGCAGTTTCTTCTCCAGCCGGCCCAGTGCGCGGCTCACGCCAGAGACGGTCTGGCCCAACTGATCGGCAGCGGCCGTGATGGAGCCGGTGTCCACCACGCGGGTGAAGGCCTGCATTTCGTCGAGGGTGGTTTTCATTGTTGACTTCGAATCAATATTCTTTGGCTTATAGACGTCTTTTTCTGCAAATGCAAAGGGGAGAGACTGCGCGCCATTCCCCCTTCCTTCCCGGAGTCACCATGCCGCTTGCCTTGCTGGCGCTCACGATCAGCGCCTTTGCCATCGGAACCACCGAATTCGTCATCGTCGGACTGATCCCGACCATCGCCGCCGACCTCGGCGTGAGCCTGCCCTCGGCCGGCTTGCTGGTCAGCCTCTACGCCCTGGGCGTGGCGGTGGGCGCGCCGGTGCTCACCGCGCTCACCGGCCGCCTGCCGCGCAAGGCCCTGCTGGTGGGGCTGATGGCCTTGTTCACCCTGGGCAACCTGATCGCCTGGCAGGCGCCGGGCTACGGCACCCTGGTGCTGGCGCGGGTGCTCACGGGCCTCACGCACGGGGTGTTCTTCTCGGTGGGCTCCATCATCGCCACCAACCTGGTGGCGCGCGAGAAGGCGGCCAGCGCCATCGCCACCATGTTCAGCGGCCTCACGGTGGCCTTCGTCACCGGCGTGCCGCTGGGCACCTTCATCGGCCAGCGCTTCGGCTGGAACGCCACCTTCCTGGTGGTGTCGATCTTTGGGCTGGTGGCCTTGCTGGGCGCGCTGGCCTTCGTGCCGCGGGGCATCGAGCAGGCGCCGCCGGCGCCGCTGCGGCGCCAGGCCGGCGTGCTGCTGCAGCCGCGCCTGCTGCTGGTCTTTGCCATGACGGCCGTGGGCTACGGCGGTTCGATGATCGCCTTCACCTTTCTCGCGCCCATCCTGCAGGACATCGCCGGTTTCAGCCCGACCCTGGTGGGCGTCCTGCTGCTGCTGTACGGTGTGTCGGTGGCCGTCGGCAACGTGTGGGGCGGCCGCCTGGCCGACCGCCAGGGGCCGGTGAAGGCGCTCAAGACCATCTTCCTGCTGCTGGCCGCCGTGCTGCTGGTGCTCAACTTCACCGCGCCGCACCCCTGGCTGGTGGCGCTGACGGTGCTGGCCTGGGGCGGTGTGGCCTTCGGCAACGTGCCGGGGCTTCAGGTGTACGTTGTGCAACAGGCCCGGCGTTTCGCGCCCGAGGCGGTGGATGTGGCCTCGGGCTTCAATATCGCGGCCTTCAACCTGGGCATCGCCGGCGGTGCCTGGGCCGGCGGCCAGGTGATCGCGCACCTGGGGCTGGCGCACACGCCCTGGATCGCGGCCGTAGTGACCTTCGCGGGCTACGGGCTGACGGTGCTGAGCGGCCGGCTGGACCGCCGTTTGCCCCACGCGCAGGCCGCTTGCGCCTGAACCGGTTTTCTCACAAGGACATCACCATGAACGTTCCCGCCTTCGGCCTCGGCACCTTCCGCCTCAAGGGCCAAACCGTCATCGATTCCGTGCGCCAGGCGCTGGAACTGGGCTACCGCGCCATCGACACCGCGCAGATCTACGGCAACGAGGCCGAGGTCGGCCAGGCCATTGCCGACAGCGGCGTGCCGCGCGAGCAGGTCTTCATCACCACCAAGGTCTGGGTGGACCACGCCGCGAAGGACAAGCTCGCACCCAGCCTGCGCGAGAGCTTGCGCAAACTGCGCACCGACCAGGTCGACCTGACGCTGATCCACTGGCCGGCACCGGGCAGTGGCGTGCCGCTGGAGGAGACGCTGCAGGCCCTGGCCGACGCGAAGGAGCAGGGGCTCACGCGCCTGATCGGCATCTCCAATTTCAACATCGCGCTGACGCAGCAGGCCATCGAACTGCTGGGCGCGGACGCGATCGCCACCAACCAGGTCGAGCTGAGCCCCTACCTGCAGAACCGGGCGCTGGCCACCTTCCTGCATGCGCAGGGCATCACGCCCACCTCGTACATGACCCTGGCCTACGGCAAGGTGCTCAAGGACCCGGTGATCGTGGCCATCGCCGCGAAGCACGGTGCCACGCCCGCGCAGGTGGCGCTGGCCTGGGCGCTGCGCCTGGGCTACGCGGTGATTCCCTCGTCCACGAAACGCGAGAACCTGGCGAGCAACCTGCTGGCGCAGCAACTGCGGCTGGACGACGACGACATGGCGCGCATCGTGGCGCTGGAGCGCAACAGCCGCGAGGTGGATCCCGAGGGACTGGCGCCGGCCTGGGACTGAAGGGCCGGCGGGCGGGCACGCCGTGTGCCGGAAGCGGGCTCCGCGAGCCCCATC
>NZ_DATIGV010000141.1:0-24017 GCF_035481345.1 Hydrogenophaga sp.
CCTCCGGCGGGCGCGCCAACACAACGACGACCACCGCCCAGCCTTGGAGAAACCATGAACAAACGCCGCTTCCTCCAGACCACCGCCGCCCTGGCCCTGGCCGCCAGCTTCGTGGGCGCCGCGCACGCGCAGACCCCCATCAAGTTCCAGCTCGACTGGCGCTTCGAAGGCCCCGCCGCCCTGTTCCTGCAACCCGCCGCCAAGGGCTACTTCAAGCAGGCCGGGCTGGACGTCACCATCGACGCCGGCAACGGCTCGGGCGGCACGGTCACGCGCGTGGCCTCGGGCACCTACGACATGGGCTTCGCCGACCTGGCCGCCCTCATGGAGTTCCACGCCAACAACCCCGACGCGCCGAACAAGCCGATCGCGGTGATGATGGTCTACAACAACACGCCGGCCGCCGTGCTCGCGCTCAAGAAGACCGGCATCACCAAGCCCAAGGACCTGGAAGGCAAGAAGCTCGGCGCCCCCGTCTTCGACGCCGGCCGCAAGGGCTTCCCCATCTTCCAGAAGGCCAATGGCATCAACAACGTGGCCTGGACTTCCATGGACCCGCCGCTGCGCGAGACCATGCTGGTGCGTGGCGACATCGAGGCCATCACGGGCTTCTCCTTCACCTCGCTGCTCAACCTCGAGGCGCGCGGCGTCAAGGCCGAGGACGTGGTCATCCTTCCCTACGCCGAGCACGGCGTGAAGCTGTACGGCAACGTCATCATCGCCTCGCCCAAGCTCATCGCCGAGAACCCCGCCGCGGTCAAATCCTTCCTCACCGCTTTCGCCAAGGGCGCCAAGGAAGTCATGGCCAACCCGGCCGGCGCCATCGACACCGTGAAGGCGCGCGACGGCATCATCAACGTGCCCCTGGAAACGCGCCGCCTGGCCCTGGCCATCGACGCCGTGGTGGCCAGCCCCGACGCGCGCAAGGAAGGCTTCGGCCAGATCGTGCCGGGCCGCCTGGCGCTGATGGCCTCGCAGGTGTCCGACGCCTACGGCACCAAGACCCGCGTCGACCCGGCCAAGATCTGGAACGGCTCCATGCTGCCCAGCAAGGCCGAACTCGACGTCCTGCCGCCCGCCAAGAAGTAAACCCCTCGCTCAGCGCAGGGCCAGCCTCCACCGCGCGGCTGGCCTTTTTTTCGAAGAAAGCCGCCCATGTCGACCACCGCCCCAGCGAACGACGCCCCCTTCGTCGATTTCGACCAGGTCTGGCTCGCCTACAACGAGGACCTGCTCGCCAAGAATGTCTTCGCCGTCGAGGACATCAACCTCAAGGTGAAACAGGGCGAGTTCATCGCCATCGTCGGCCCCTCGGGCTGCGGCAAGTCCACCTTCATGAAGCTCACCACGGGCCTGAAGATGCCCAGCATGGGCAAGATCCGCATCGACGGCCAGCCCGTCACCGGCCCGCTCAAGATCTCGGGCATGGCCTTCCAGGCGCCCTCGCTGCTGCCCTGGCGCACCACGCTCGACAACGTGCTGCTGCCGCTGGAAATCGTGGAGCCCTTTCGCCACCAGTTCAAGGACCGCCGCAAGGAGTTCGAGGAACGCGCGCTCAAGCTGCTGGAAAGTGTGGGCCTGGGCGGCATGGGCAAGAAATTTCCCTGGGAGCTCTCCGGCGGCATGCAGCAGCGCGCCAGCATCTGCCGCGCGCTCATCCACGAACCCAAGATGCTGCTGCTCGACGAGCCCTTCGGCGCGCTCGACGCCTTCACCCGCGAAGAACTGTGGTGCACCCTGCGCGACCTGTGGGAGGCGCAGCGCTTCAACGTCATCCTCGTCACGCACGACCTGCGCGAATCGGTCTTCCTGGCCGACACCGTCTACTGCATGAGCAAGAGCCCGGGCCGCTTCGTCGTCAAGCGCGAGATCGAGATCCCGCGCACGCGTGAACTCGACGTGACCTACACCAAGGATTTCACCGACATCGTGCACGAGTTGCGCGGCCACATCGGTGCCATGCGCAAGAGCGGCGCCGTCATCAACCAGTGAGCGTTCCATGTCCATGACGAGCAAACAACGCAAGAACATCGAGCGCTTCTCGCCCCTGCTGCTGCTGATCGCGATCATCGTGGTCTGGGAAGTGATCACCGCCGGCTTCGGCGTCTCCGAATTCATCTTCCCCAGCCCCTCGCGCATCTGGGAGCAGACGCTGGAGCACAAGGTCACCATCCTCGGCCACGCCTGGCGCACCTACTGGGTCACCATGGCGGGCTTCGGCCTGGCCATCGTCGTGGGCGTGCTGCTGGGCTTCCTCATCGGCAGCTCGCGCCTGGCGTACGCGGCCGTCTACCCACTCATGACGGCCTTCAACGCCCTGCCCAAGGCGGCCTTCGTGCCCATCCTGGTGGTGTGGTTCGGCATCGGCGTGGGCCCGGCCATCCTCACGGCCTTCCTCATCTCGTTCTTCCCCATCATGGTCAACATCGCCACCGGCCTGGCCACGCTGGAGCCCGAACTGGAGGACGTGCTGCGCGTGCTCGGCGCCAAGCGCTGGGACGTGCTCACCAAGGTCGGCCTGCCGCGCTCCATGCCCTACTTCTTCGGCTCGCTCAAGGTCGCCATCACCCTGGCCTTCGTGGGCACCACCGTGTCGGAGATGACGGCGTCCAACGAAGGCATCGGCTACCTGCTCATCTCCGCCGGTTCGTCCATGCAGATGGGCCTGGCCTTCAGCGGCCTGCTGGTGGTGGGCGTGATGGCCATGGCCATGTACGAGCTGTTCAGCTTCATCGAGAAGCACACCACGGGCTGGGCGCACCGCGGCTCGCAAAACGCATGACGGACGATCAGGTCGCGCGCCACCTGCGCCGAGCCAACGAGGTGGCGCGGCGCGCCGCCGGCATGGGCCGCCACCCCTTCGGCGCGCTGCTGGTGGCGCCCGATGGCGAGACGGTGCTCGCCGAGCAGGGCAACATCGACACGGTGAACCACGCCGAGTCCACACTCGCGCGCCACGCGGCCAGCAACTACCCGGGGACCTACCTGCGAGACTGCACGCTGGTGACGACCTTCGAGCCCTGCGCCATGTGCGCGGGCACGGTGTACTGGGCCGGCATTGGGCGGGTGGTGTATGGGGCTAGTGAGGAATCCTTGCTCGCGCTCACGGGTTCACATGAAGAGAACCCGACCCTTTCATTGCCTTGCCGTGAGGTCTTTGCGCGGGGGCAACGGCCTATCGACGTGATCGGACCGGTGGATTCACTGGTCGATGTGATGGTGGAGCCGCATCTCGGCTTCTGGTCTGCTCGCTGAGGCTTTCTCCGGCTGACACCCCGGGTCTTCTTGCGGGGGCTTTCTGCGGGTGATGCCGGTTGACGGCCGCGAGCCCTGCGAGGTGCAACGAGCGAATCGCGACGAGAGCCCACAGCCTCAGCGATGCACCTCCGTCTCCCCCGCCGCCGCCAGCATCGCCATCAACTGCCGCCGGATCAGGATCCCCGGCCGGTCCGAGTCCATCGAGAACTCCACCCCGCGCCGGCGCAGGTCCACCACCGCGTCGGCGTCGGTGCTCTCCAGGATGTCCTTGTCCTCGCGCGTGATCTCGGCGTCGAAGTCGATCAGCATCTGCGCCGGGCAATCCGCTTCCGTGTCGTTGCGGAACAGCCATTGGCACAACTGCATGCGGGCGTCGTCGATCGGCGTGAAGCAATTGATGATGACGTGGCGCACGCCGCTGGGGTACTCGATGTCGAGCCGGCGAGAGAACGGTTGCATGTAGGCATTGCGCATGTGGCGCTGCGTGATGGCGTCCTTCACGCCGCTGATGCGCTGGAAGCGCTCGGGGTTCGCGGCGTCGATCACCGTCTCGGCGTAGAAGCCCTGTTCGTTCTCGATGAGCTCGTACTTGCTGGGCTTGGGCTGCGCCGCCACACCGAAGGTGGCGCGGTGCACGAAGCTGAAGTGCGAGTTGTCGAAGGAATTTTCCAGCGCGCGCACCGGGCTGGTCTGCCAGGTCTCGTAGAACTGGAAGATGGTGCGCCACCCCGGTGCACCGAACTCGGGCATCTCGGGGATGTCGGCCTCGGGCGCTTCCAACGCCACCCAGGCGTAGCCGTGCCGCGCCACGCAGTGGTAGCTGGGGGTGCAGTAGTCCTTGGGGATCTCTCGCTCCGCGCCGTACTGCGGGATCTCGATCACGCGGCCCTCGCGGTTGTAGACCCAGCCGTGATAACCGCACTGGATGTTGCCGTTCTTGCACCAGCCCTTGCTGAGCTTCGCGGTGCGGTGGCAGCAGCGGTCCTTCAGCGCAGCGGGCTCGCCGTGTTCGTCGAGGAAGAGAACGATGTTCTCGCCGAGCAGCGTGAAGGGGCGGGGTCCGACCTGCAGCTCCGTCAGCGGCATGACGGCGTGCCAGTGGCGGCGAAAGACGGCTTGTTGGGTGACGAGCATGGAAGCACTCCTGGGGGGAAACGGCTGGGCTTGAACGTGGGGGCTCAAGAGCAATTTCCTGCCCGCGTGGTGCGGGCTGAACGCTTCTACTCTCAGCCCGAACTGTAGCAAGACACAGGCCATAAGGAACACCGAACCCGCGCACCGCGGCGGTGCGAGAAGCGGCGCCACGGGCTGGCACGGCTCATGCAAGCGCGCTGGGCAGGAGTAGAAGCGTTCAGCGGGTCGCCCCACGCACCCGCCCGGAAATTGCTCTGTAGCCCCCGCTGCGCGTGCACCGGGGTAGCCAACAGCTTTGCCGGAGTACCGCCATGCAGCGCCGCCGCTTTCTCGCCCGATCCCTCGCCTCCACCGCCGCACTCGCGGCCCCCATCGTCTGGGCACAAGGGGCGCCCAAACCCACCCCCATCAAGTTCACGCTGGACTTCCGCGTCACGGGCCAGACCTCGCCCTTCTTCCTCGCGCAGCAGCGCGGTTACTACGCGGCCGAGGGCCTGGACGTGAGCATCGACGTGGGCTCTGGTTCGGTCGCGTCCATCACGCGCATCGTCAGTGGCGCTTACCAGATGGGCCTGGGCGACATCAGCTCGCTCATCGAGTTCCAGGCCGCCAACGGTGGCACGCCGGCGGTGCAGGCCGTCTACCAGTACTACAACCGCGCGCCCTTCGCCATCATCGGCCGCAAGGACCGTGGCGTCACCAGCGACTTCAGGAGCCTGCAGGGGAAGAAGGTCGCGGCAGCCGCCGTCGAATCCACGCGCCGCGCCTGGCCGATGGTGGCGCGCCAGTTGCGCGTGGGCGAGGACTTCTTCCAGTGGTCCACCACCGACTTCTCCGCGCGCGACAACGTGATGGTGCGCGGCGACGTCGACGCCGCCACCTACTTCCACGATTCCGCCGTCTCGCTGTTCGCGCGCATGAAGCCCGAAGAGCTGTCGGTGCTGAAGTACACCGACGCTGGCGTGAACCTGTACGGCAACGCCATCCTGGCCAGCAACGCCATGATCACGCAGAACCCCGCGGCGCTGAGCGCTTTCCTGCGCGCGACCAACCGCGCCATCCAGGAAAGCTTCGCCGACCCGGCCGCTGCCATCGCCGCCACCAAGGCGCGCGAGCCCATCCTCAACGAGGCGGTGGAACTGGAGCGCTGGCGCATCACGCGCGAGTACGTGGCCGCCGCCGACACCCGCAGCCACGGCCTGGGCGACGTGCTCAAGCGCACGCTGGAGCGGCAGGTGGACGAGGTCAGCGAGGTCTTCAAGCTCAAGACGCGCCCCAGCGTCGAAGGCATCTTCCACCGCGGCTTCCTGCCCCCGCTCGAGGCGCGGGTGATCAAGGCATGAGCGTTGAGTTGCTGGAAGAAGTCGCGCTCGATGAACGCGACGGCCGCTACCTGCGCCAGGCCATCGCCTGGTCGCGCGTGGCGCGCGACCGCGGCAACCGGCCCTTCGGCGCCGTCGTCGTAGCCGACGATGGCCGCGTGCTCGCCGAGGCCTACTGCAACACCAGCGAGACCGGCGACTGCACCGGCCACGCCGAAACCAACGCGGTGCGCCAGCTCGGCAACCGCATCGACCGCGAGACGCTCGCGCGCGCCACGCTCTACTCATCGGCCGAGCCCTGCGTCATGTGCGCGGGCGCCATCTTCTGGAGCGCGATCGGCCGCGTGGTCTACGGCATCGACGCGGTGCGCCTGCGCGTGTTCCGCGGCGAACGCGCCGAACAGCGCGACGCCGAGCTGTCCTGCCGCGACGTCTTCGCCGCGTCACCCCATGCCATCGATTGCATCGGGCCCGCGCTGATCGACGAATCCAGCGAAGCGCACGAAGGCTTCTGGAAAGCCTGAACCCGCCCTCCCTCAACCCCACTCGACAGGAGTCCTCCATGAAACGCCGTGCCCTCCTCCAGACCGCCGCCGCCGCGTCCCTGCTCGGCGCCACGCCCTTCCTGCGCGCGCAAGGCAGCCTGCAGCGCTTCAAGTTCAACCTCGGCTGGAAGGTCGAGGCCTCAGGCGCGGGCTTCGTGCTCGCCGCGGCGCGCGGCTACTACCGCCAGGCCGGCCTCGACGTGGCGGTGGACACCGGCAACGGCTCGGCCGCCGCCATCAGCCTGGTGGCCACCGGCGCCTACGACGCCGCCTCGGCCGATCTCGGCACCATGATCGAGTTCAACACCAACAACCCCGCGAGCAAGCTCTCGGCGGTGGCCATCCAGTACGACCTCAACCCCAACGCGGTGATCGTGCGCAAGGACGGCCCGATCCGCAGCGCCGCCGACCTGGCCGGCCGCACCATCGTGGGCCAGCCCTACAATGCCTCGCGCAAGATGTTCCCCGTGCTGGCCAAGGCGCAGGGCTTCGACCCCAGCGGTGTGAAGTGGGAGAACGTCGCGCCCGACATCGGCTACACGCGCTTCGTCAAGGGCGACTTCGACGCGCTCGCGATCTTCTATTTCACCGGCTTGCTCAACCTCAAGTCGCGCGGCATGGGCGCCGACCAGTTGCGCGCCTTCCGCTACAGCGAACTCGGCGTGAACTCCTACGGCAACGGCATCGTCGCCGCGCCCAAGCCCATGGCCGAATCGCCCGAGGCGATGCGCGCCTTCGTCAAGGCCAGCACGCAGGGCTGGGTCGAAGCCATCGCCGATCCGCGCGCCGCCGCCTCCGCGCTCAAGGCCCGCGATCCGCTGCTCGACGAGGCCATCGAGCTCGAGCGCCTGCAGCTCATCATCGACACCACCATGGACACACCCGCCACGCGCCGCGACGGCTGGGGCGCGGCCACCACACCGCGGCTGCAGGCCACCATCGACGAAACCGTGGCGGCCTTCGGCCTGGCCAGCCGCCTGCCCATCGCCGACATGTGGACCGACCGCTTCCTGCCCGCGCCGGCCGATCGCCGGCTCAAGGCCTGATCGCCGGAGACACGCCATGGGCATTCCCGTCATCGACCTGAGCGGCGCCGGCACACCCGGCGGCCCGCGAACCGACGAGGTGGCGCGCGCCCTGCGCGAGGCCTGCACCACCTCGGGCTTCTTCTACCTCGTCGGCCACGGCGTGCCCGACGAGCAGGTGCGCGCGCAGTTCGAGCTCACGCGTCAGTTGTTCGAACTGCCGCCCGAGCGGCGCGAGGCGCTCTCGGTGCGGCACTCGCCCTCCATGCGCGGCTTCGAGACCCTGGGCGAACAGACCCTGGACGCCGAAGCCCGGCCCGACATGAAGGAGAGCTTCTACTGCGGCATGGCCTACCCCGACGACCACCCCTACGTGCGCGCCGGCTACCAGGGCTACGGCCACAACCAGTGGCCCGCCGAACTGCCCCAGGCCCCGGCGCTGTGCGAGGCCTACATCCAGACCATGCTGGCCCTGTGCCGGCGGCTGATGCAGCTGCTGGCCGTCTCGCTCGACCTGGACGAACACCACTTCGACGGCAGCGACGCCAACCCGCTGGTCACCCTGCGCATGCTGCGCTACCCGCCGCACCCGGCCGACGCCGACGAGCGCAGCTTCGGTGCCGGCGCCCACACCGACTGGGGCGCCATCACCGTGCTCGCCCAGGACGCGCACGGCGGCCTGGAAGTGCGCATGCCCGACGGCCAGTGGGTGGCGGCCACCCCGTTGGCGGGCAGCTTCGTCATCAACCTCGGCGACATGATCCCGCGCTGGACCAACGACCTCTACCGATCCAACCCGCACCGCGTGCGCAACCTGCACTCGGGTGGCCAGGCGCGCTACTCCATCCCCTTCTTCTACGACCCCGACTACCTCACGCGCATCGAGCCCTTGCCGGGCACCGTACCCGACGGCACGGCCCCGCGCCACGAACCCTGCACCGCCGGTGAACACTTGCGCGACATGTACCTCAAGACCTACGGCCTGAAAGCGGCGGCATGAAACTCGTCTACAGCCTGTTCTGCCGCGACGTCGAGGCCCAGTTGGCCTTCTACCAGGGCCTCCTGCAGTTGCCCGAGGCCACGCACAGCCGCTCGCCCATCTTCCGTGGGCTGCTGGGGCCGGGCTTCATGCTCGGCCTGCACGCGCCACCCGCCTACGGCCTGCTGGGACTCGCCGAGCGCGCGGGCGAGGCCACTGCCGCACCCGTCACCTCGTACGCCACCTTCGAGTTGCCCACGCCGGCCGACGTCGATCGCCTCGCGCAGTTGGCCAGCGCGCTCGGCGGGCGCGTCGTGCAGGGGCCCTTCCCCACCTACTACGGCCAATGGCAGGCCGTGCTGTCCGACCCGGAGGGCCATGTGCTGCGCCTGGCCTGCACGCGGCTGCCCGAGGGCGTGAGCGCGCCGGTGCTGGACTGGAGCGACCCTACACTCGCCCCATGCCCTGGCACGCCACCCTCGACCTGAGCTACCGCCGCGACGGCGAGCGCACCACCCTGCAGCACCGCCACGACGGCCCGCTGCGCATCCTCAAGAGCCTGTACCCCGAGGGCGAGGGCATCTGCCACAACGTGGTCGTGCACCCGCCGGGAGGCCTGGTCGGTGGCGACACGCTCGACATCCGCGTGCGGGCCGAGGCCGGTGCGCACGCCCTCATCAGCACCCCCGGCGCCACGCGCTTCTACCGCAGCGACGGCCCCGAGGCCGCGCAGCGCGTGCACCTGAGCGTGGCCGAGGGCGCGCGCCTGGAGTGGCTGCCGTTGGAGACCATCGCCTACCCCGACTGCCGGGCGCGCAACGCGCTCACGATGGACGTTGCACCCGGTGGCGAATGCCTGGGCTGGGACGTCTGCGCGCTGGGCCTGCCCGCCGCCGGCCAGCCCTTCGCGCAGGGCACGCTGCTGCAGGAAGTGCAGTGGCCCGGTGTGTGGTTGGAGCGCGCGCGCATCGACGCCGCCGATGCGCGGCTGCTGAACAGCCCCCTGGGGCTGGCCGGGCAGCGCGCCCTGGGCACGCTGTGGCTGGCGCAGGGCACGCCATGGACCGACACACGGCGCGAGGCCCTGCTCGACGCCGTGCGCGCCGCGCTGGACGAGGCCGCGCCGGGTGTGCACGCGGGCGCCACCAGCCCCGAGCCGCGCCTGCTCGTGGTGCGCGCGCTGGCGCCGCAAGTCGAACCGCTGATGGCCGTGCTGCAGCGCGTGTGGGCGGCGCTGCGCGACCAGGCCTGGGAAATGGGCCGCGCGGCACCGCGCATCTGGCGGGTCTGAGCACCCGGGGAAACCCTCGGCGGCCAGCGAACAGCGCCCTCGCCACCGCGCTTATCCGCTGATCGCTTCCCACCCGCCGCCGCAGAATGCCCACACGGCCCACTGCGGGCCGCGCCCCTTCATGCACGTCGCCGACAACCCCCTGCACGCCGCCGCCGCCCTCGTCATCGAAGGCAACGCCCAGTCGCGCGCGATCATCGTCTCGCAACTGCGCGACCTGGGCGTGGGCAACGTGGCCCAGTGCGCGCGCGTGCACGACGCCCGCCGCCGGCTGGAGGCCCAGCGCTACGACGTGGTGGTCTGCGAGCAGAGCTTCGACAAGGAAAGCTACTCCGGCCAGGAGCTGCTGGACGACCTGCGCCGACACCAGATCCTGCCCTTCCACACGGTGTTCATGATGCTCACCGCCGAGGCCACCTACAGCAAGGTGGCCGAAGCGGCCGAGTCCGCGCTCGACGCCTACCTGCTCAAGCCCCACACCGCCGCCAGCCTGGGCGAACGCATCCAGCTCGCGCGCCAGCGCAAGAAGGCGCTGCACGCCATCTTCAGCGCCATCGACGCGCAGGACTTCGACCACGCCACCGCCCTGTGCCTGGCGCGCTTCGAGACCCGACAGGAGTACTGGCTGTACGCCGCCCGCATCGGCGCCGAGCTGCTGCTGCGCGCCGGCCGCATCGGCGAAGCGCAGCAACTCTACGAAGCCGTCATCGAGGCCAAGACCCTGCCCTGGGCCCGCCTGGGCGTGGCGCGCGCGCAGCTCGAATCGGGCGTGCCGGCGAAAGCCATCACCACCATCGAAAGCCTGCTGGCGGACGACGGCAGCTACGCCGACGCCTACGACGTGATGGGCCGCGCGCAGTTCGAGCTGGGCCAGTTCGACCAGGCCCTGGCCACCTACGCCATGGCCACGCGGCTCACGCCGCATTCGGTGAGCCGGCTGCTCAAGCACGGCATGCTGGCCTTCTACGGCGGCGACCGCGGCGAAGGCGTCGCTCTGCTGGACCGCGCCGCGCGCCTGGGCGTGGACTCCAAGCTGTTCGACCCCCAGGCCCTGGTGCTGCTGGCGCTCGCGCGCCTCGACAACAACGACACCCGCGGCCTGCAACGCTGCGTGGACCACCTCGCGCGCATCGCCGAGCGCAGTTTCGATCCTGAACGCCCGCGCCGCCTGCATGAGGTCGCCGGCGCCATCAACAACCTGCACAACAAGCTGAACACCGCGGCGCAGGACACCACGGTCCGGCTCATGCGCGAGGTGCTCACGCCCGGCTTCGACACCGAGAGCGCGTGCAACCTCGTGACCTTGATGGTGCGCATGGCGCAGCGCGGCGCGACACCACCCGACGCCGAAGCCACCATTGGCGCCATCGCCCTGCGCTTCGGCACCAGCCGCGCCATGAGCGAGCTGCTGGCCTGCGCCGCCAAGGGCCAGGACGCCTGGTCCGAGACCCTGCGCACCGGCCATGCGCGCGTGCTGAGCCTGTCCGAACAGGCGATGCGCCTGAGCCTCAAGGGTGACCCCACCGGCACCGTCGAGCAACTGCTCACCGAGGCCGAACGCACGCGCAACGCCAAGCTCATCGAATCGGCGCACCAGGTGCTGCAGCGGCACGCCGAACGCATCGCCACGCGCGAGGCGCTGCAGCAGCGCGTGGACGCCATGCGCCAGAACTACCGCGCACGCCCGCTGCGCCTGGGCGACCACACGGGGGTGACGCCGGGTGGGGTGGCGCTGCCGGCGGGGTATCGGGCGCCGGAGCGCGTGGGGCTGCTGGACTCGAGACCGGTGGACTGAGCCAAGACGGTTTCATCAGGAGTGCCTGGCGTGGGGCAGGTAACTGAAGCGGGCCTCAACCTCAAAGAGAACCCTTCATGCGACACGTCTCCACTCAATTCGGGCTTCCCTGGACACATCAACAACGCCCGCCGAGCAGCTCATCGAATTCGACCTCGGCGCAAGCGCCCCTGTCGCCAACGACGCTTCGCGATGAGTTCGCAGCCATCGAAAGACACGCTCGTACGCTGCCCGATGACCCGCAACGCGAGCACAACGCGATGCGCTACACGGCGAGGGCACTGGCTCACGTGATTGACAAGGTGCAGGACGGACATGACATGGCCCAGTTCATGGAACGGGTCAACTCGGCGATGCTGCGCGATTGCCCCGAGCTGCTGCTCGAGATCACTCGAAAATTTGCCTCGGTCACCGAGGACGACCCGGCGCATATGGGTCGGATCGCCGCCCGCTGTCTCGATGCCGCCATTGGCACCGACACTGCCAAGGAAGTCTGGACTTCTCTCAGCCTCCAAGTGCGCATGCGCCGCTCATTGCCCGCCGCGCGCAGCCTGCTCGCTTGCCTCCAGGCGAGGAAGACCGATCTTCCCGACGGCGCCAGAAGCTACTACGAAGACGCTTGCACTCACGTATACCAGTGCGAACTGGAGAAGCACCACCTGCAGTTCGCAAACCCACTCAAACGCGCGCAATCGCTTCCCGTGATGCCCACCCACGCCCTGTGAACCCGCGTGGCGGCGCTTCAGGACTCGGCGAACAGCCCCACCACCCCCTCCCGAAACCACCGGTGCGCCGGGTTCGCCTCGAAGCGATGGCTCCAGTGCAGTGACACGCTGAAGTTCGCGCCCTCAAAGGCCGGCTCCAGCATCGCGCAACCGCCGGCCTGCACCATGCCACGCGCGATGTTGCGCGGCATCACACCGCACAGGTCGGTGGCCTGCACGATGGAAGGCATCACCATGAAGTGCTCGGTGGTCAGCCGCAGCCGCTCCTGCAGGCCGGTGCGCTGCAGGATGCGCAGCGTGTCGGCGTGCGCACGCACCGCCACGAAATCCAGTTGCTGCAGCGCGCGCAACTGCGCCGCGCCGCGCAACGACTGCAGGCGCTGGCGCATGGGATGGCCGCTGCGCAGCAGCACCACGTAGCGGTCGCGCAGCAACTCCACCCGCCGCGTCTCGCGCACCTGCGGCAGGAAGCCAAAGGCGAAATCGATCGCGCCCGCGTCCAGCGAATCGGCCAGCATCGCCTGCGGCACCGGCTGCGTGGCCACGCGCACGCCCGGGGCCTGCGCGTGCAGCCAGGCCATCAGCTCGGGCAGGAAGCGGCCCTCGCCGATGTCGCTCATGTGCAGGCGGAACAGGTGGCGCGAGGTCGTCGGGTCGAACACGCTGGTGCGCCCCAGCGCGCCCTCGAGCGCGTCCAGCGCGTCCTGCACCGCCTCGGCCAGGGCCACGGCGCGCGGGGTGGGCCGCACGCCGCCGTGCGCGCGCATGAACAGCGGGTCTTTCACCAGCAGGCGCAGGCGTGTGAGGCCGTGGCTCACCGCCGGCTGGGTGAGCCCCAGGCGTTCGGCCGCGCGGCTCACGCTGCCCGCGCGGTACACCTCGGCGAACAGCCGCAGCAGGTTCAGGTCAAGGTCCTTGACATGCATGGCAGTAATGAGACTTAGTGCCCTCATTGTATGGATCGATGGCGCGGCAGCGCCCATACTCCGCCGGTTCCCCACGACACCCCCACGGAGACAGCGCTTTGGAAGTTTCATTCGGCGAGGAGATCCAGTCGCTCCAGCTCGGCGCTGGCCAGACCTTTCATGGCGAGGGCATCCTCGCCATCACCAAGGGGCTGCTGCAGTCGGGCGTGTCCTACGTGGGCGGCTACCAGGGCGCGCCGGTCTCGCACCTGCTGGACGTGATGGTGCAGGCCAAGCCTTACCTCGACACCCTGGGCGTGCACGTGGAGGCCTGTTCCAACGAGGCTTCCGCCGCGGCCATGCTGGGCGCCTCCATCCACTACCCCGTGCGCGGCGCGGTCACCTGGAAGTCCATCGTCGGCACCAACGTGGCGGCCGACGCGCTGTCCAACCTCGCCTCGCCGGGCGTCACCGGCGGCGTGCTCATTGTGGTGGGCGAGGACTACGGCGAGGGCGCCAGCGTCATTCAGGAACGCACCCACGCCTACGCGCTCAAGAGCGGCATGCTGCTGCTCGACCCGCGGCCCGACCTGGCGCGCATGGTGCACATGGTCGAGCACGGCTTTCGCCTCTCCGAGGCCTCGAACATGCCGGCCATCATGGAGCTGCGCATCCGCGCCTGCCACGTGCGCGGCGCCTTCGAGACCAAGGACAACCTGGCGCCCGCCATCTCCACGCGCCAGTTGATCCAGGAGCCCGCCGGCTTCGACTACATGCGCCTGGCCCACCCGCCCGTGACCTTCCGCCACGAGAAGCTCAAGGGCGAGCAGCGCGTGCCGGCGGCGCGCCGCTACATCGCCGAGCACGGCCTGAACGAGCTGTTCGGCGGCGAGCACGCCGACCTGGGCCTCATCGTGCAGGGCGGGCTCTACAACACCCTCATCCGCTCGCTGCAGCAGTTCGGCCTGGCCGACGCCTTTGGAGAAGCGAAGATCCCGATGCTGGTGCTCAACGTGACGAGCCCGCTGGTGCCCGAGCAACTGGAGCGCTTCTGCGAGGGCAAGCGCGCCGTGCTGATGATCGAGGAAGGCCAGCCCGAGTACATCGAGCAGGAACTGGCCACGCTGCTGCGCCGCGCCGGCATCGCCACGCCGCTGCACGGCAAGGACCTGCTGCCCAGCGCCGGCGAGTACACGGCCGAGGTGATGTCTCAGGGCCTGGCGGGCTTCGTCGAGAAGTACCTGGCCAGCGACGCCGCCGCGCTGGCCTCGGCCCGCGCCTGGCTGCAGGGCAATGCGCAGCGCCGCGCCGACGTGGCCAAGGCCGTGGGTGGTGCCCTGCCCGCGCGCCCGCCGGGCATGTGCATCGGCTGCCCCGAGCGGCCGGTGTTCTCCGCGCTCAAGCTCGCGCAGCAGGACGTGGGCCCGGTGCACATCGCGGGCGACATCGGCTGCCACGCGCTGGCCACCTTCGAGCCCTTCTCCTTCGGCCACTCCATCCTGGGCTACGGCATGAGCCTGGCCAGCCGCGCGGGCGTGTCGCCGCTGATGCGCCGGCGCGTGCTCTCGGTGATGGGCGACGGCGGCTTCTGGCACAACGGCCTGCTCACCGGCGTGCAGAGCGCGCTCTTCAACGGCGACGACGCGGTGCTGCTGATCTTCAAGAACGGCTACACCTCGGCCACGGGCACGCAGGACATCATCTCCACGCCCGACGAGCTGGTGAAGGACCTGGCGGAGAACAAGGCGCAGAGCCTGGTGCACGCCAACCAGACGATCGAGAGCACGCTCAAGGGCCTGGGCGTGGCCTGGCTGCGCACCGTGCACACCTACGAGGTGGACCAGGTGCGCGCCACGCTCACCGAGGCCTTCACCACCGACTTCCAGGGCCTCAAGGTCATCGTGGCCGAGGGCGAGTGCCAGCTCGAACGCCAGCGCCGCATCAAGCCCTGGATCGCCGGCTTGCTGAAGAAGGGCCAGCGCGTGGTGCGCGTGAAGTACGGCGTGGACGAAGACGTGTGCAACGGCGACCACGCCTGCATCCGCCTCTCAGGCTGCCCCACGCTCACGCTCAAGGACAACCCCGACCCGCTCAAGGTGGACCCGGTGGCCACCGTCATCGACGGCTGCGTGGGCTGCGGCCTGTGCGGCGCCAACGCGCACGCGGCCACGCTGTGCCCCTCCTTCTACCGCGCCGAGGTGGTGCAGAACCCGCGCTGGCACGAGCGCCTGCTCGACGCCGTGCGCGCCCCCTTCATCCGCTTTCTGCAAGTTGCCTGAACATGTCTGCTGCCCAACCCATCTCCCTCCTGCTCTGCGCCCTCGGCGGTGAAGGCGGCGGCACGCTCACCGACTGGCTGGTGGACACCGCGCGCCACGCGGGCTACGCCGCCCAGGCCACCAGCATCCCGGGTGTGGCCCAGCGCACCGGTGCCACCACCTACTACCTCGAGGTCTTCCCCGTGCCGCTGGCCGCATTGGGCACTCGCCGCCCGGTGTTCGGCCTGAACCCGCTGCCGGGCCGGCTCGACGCCCTGGTTTCCTCCGAGCTGCTGGAGACCGGCCGCCAGATCGGCAACGGCCTGGCGTCCAGCGAACACACGCTGGTGATCACCTCGTCCTCACGCGCGCTCACCACGGCCGAGAAGATGGTGATGGGCGACGGCCGCCGCGACGAGGCGCCGCTGCTGGCGCTGGTGCGCGAGCACAGCCGCGCGCACCACGTGCTCGACATGGCCGCGCTCACGCGCGAGGCCGGCACCGTGGTCAGCGCGGTCATGCTCGGCGCCATTGCCGCCAGCGGCCTGCTGCCTTTCACCCGCGCCGACTACGAGGCCGTGGTGGGTGGCGCGGGCGGCCACGCCAAGGCCAGCCTGCGCGGCTTCGCGCTCGCCTTCGATGCGGTGAGCGCGCAGCGCGAACAGGCCCGCTGGGTCGAGCAGGTGATGAACGACGACGGCGACGAGGCCCCGGCGCCCACCGCCGCCACGCCCGCCGCCCTGCTGGCGCCCTTCCCCACGGCGCTGCACGACATCCTGGCCCTGGGCCACGCGCGCACCGTGGAATACCAGGACGCCGCCTACGGCCAGCACTACCTGACCCGCCTGCAGCGCGTGCTGGCGGCCGAGCGCGCAGGCGACCCCGCCGGCGCGCAGGGCTTCGCCGCCACGCGCGAGGCCGCGCGCTGGCTCGCGCTGTGGATGGCCTTCGACGACATCGTGCGCGTGGCCGAGCTCAAGGCGCGCGCCAGCCGCGCCGCGCGCGTGCGCCGCGAGGTGAAAGCCGCCAACGGCGATCTGCTGCGGGTCTACGACCACTTCAAGCCCGGCGCACCCGAGTTCGCCGCCCTGCTGCCCGAATCGCTCGCGCGCCGCGTGCTGGCCTGGGACCAGCGCCGCGTGCAGCGCGGCCACGCGCCCTGGGCGCTGCCGCTCAAGATCTCCAGCCACGGCGTGGTCGGCCTGCTCGCGTTGCGCGCGCTGGCCGCCACGCGGCGCCTGCGCCCCTTGGGCAGCCGTTTCGCGACCGAGCAGGCGCTGATCGAGCGCTGGCTGGCCGCCGTGGAACGCGGCGCCAGCGCCGACGCGCGCCTGGGCCTCGAACTCGCGCGCTGCGGCCGCCTCATCAAGGGCTACGGCAGCACCAACGAGCGCGGCAAGGACAACCTGCTGCACATCGTGGACCATCTGGCCAAGGCCACAGCGCCCGGTGCGGCGGAGGCCGTGGCACAGGCCCGCGAGGCCGCGCTGGCCGACGAGGCCGGCACCGCGCTGGACCGTGCGCTGGTGCAACATGGCGCGCCCGCGCGGCCGCTCAAAGCCCAACCCATCCGCTGGCACCACAACCCGCGCCTGAAGAAGCAGGCCCACTGAGTTCCCCTCCCGTCGACAACACACAAGGAGACACCGCCATGAAATCCCTGCTCACCGCCACCGCCCTCGCCGCGGCCACGCTGCTGGCCGCACCCGCCGCGCTCGCACAGGCCTGGCCCGACAAGCCGGTCAAGGTGGTGGTGGGCTTCGCGCCCGGCGGCGCGGCCGACCAGATCGCGCGCCTGGTCTCCACGCCCCTGGCCGATGCCCTCGGCCAGACCGTGGTGGTGGAAAACCGCCCGGGCGCCAACGGCAACGTGGCGGGCGACGCGGTGGCCAAGTCGCCGGCCGATGGCTACACCCTGCTCATGTCCTCGGGCGGCATGGTGTCGGTGAACCCGCACCTCTACCCCAAGATGGCCTTCGATCCCACGAAGGACCTGGTGCCCGTGGCCTCGGCCGCGCGCGTCGCGGTGTACCTCATGGCGCGCAACGACCTCAAGGCCAACAACATCCAGGAGTTCATCGCCCTCGTGAAGTCGCAGCCCGGCAAACTCAGCTATGGCTCGCCGGGCAACGGCAGCTCGCCGCACCTGGCCGGCGAGATGTTCAAGAGCCAGGCCGGCCTGTTCGCCGTGCACGTGCCCTACCGCGGCGCGGCCCCCGCGCTCAACGACCTGCTGGGCAACCAGATCGATTTCGCCTTCGACCCCGGCATCGGCCTGCAGCATGCCCGGAGCGGGCGCCTGAAGCTGCTGGCCGTGGGCAGCGGCAAGCGCTCGCCGCTGTTTCCCCATGTGCCCACGCTGGACGAGGCCGGCCTCAAGGGCTTCGACGCCGACACCGTGTTCGGCTTCTACGCGCCTGCTGGCACGCCGCCAGCCGTCATCACGCGCCTGAACACCGAGATCAACAAGATCTTGTCCACGCCGGCCGTGCGCGAGCGCCTGGTCAACCTGGGCGGCGAGGCCCTGCCGCTGTCGCCGGCCGAGTTCGGCAAGCGCGGCATGGACGACTCCAGGCGCTTCGGCGCCGTCATCCGCGAACGCAAGATCACGGCGGATTGAGCGAGCGGGCCGCGTCAGGACAAGGGACAACCTGCAAGCGTTCAGTCACCACCAGTCCGCGACCCTCGTCTGAGGCGCCCGCAAGATGCGCCCGCACGCGCCGCTACGCCATCACCACCGCGATGAACGCCAGCATGAACATCTGCAGCGCGGCCATGAGTGGCAGCACGATCGGCATGATAGGCGTCACTTCATCCATGATGTCCTGCGCAAACTCGTCGGTGTACTCCTTGAGCTCGGGGTCGGAATAGTCCTTGGGGTGCTCGGCCAGGGCCTGGTCGGGTGGGGGGTACTTGTGCGTCATGGCAGTGCCCTCACGACAGTTGATGGGCATCCTGCGCGGCAAGCAGCGTTCCTGCAGGGGCTTCCGGGGACCGCGCGCGCAGACCGGGAACAGGCATGTTGCGCCCGATTTCACCGGCTCGGCAGAAAGACCACGTCCATGGCGCGGGCGGGCGAGGAACCCGCCCCAGTGCGAGACCACTGATGCGCTCCGCCAAGGCACTGCGCCTGCCAGCGGATTCCTTCAAGCCACATACGCCGAGGCATCGTCATGAAACGCACAACCGCCGACAGCCCTTTCAACCCCCCCGTTGTCACATACACCTCTCCCAGAGCCCCGTCCCAGCCCCCCGGCTTTGGCGCTCAGATCTCACAGTGTGTGAGACGACACGGCGACAACCCGCCCCGGCTGGTGGACGAGTTGCTGGCCTTGACCGGCGCAAGCACGGTGGACAAAGGGACGGTGACCTTCCAGGACTGGCTGGACCTGTTCCACGTGTGGGAGCTTCTCGAGGACAACCTCGCCCTGCAACTGCGCCCTGTCCTCGATGCCGTGGCCGAGGGCTTCAGCGACGCCGAATGGGAGAAGTTCAAGGCATTCCATCGAGAAATACCTGGCCCCGCAGAACACTACGCCTCACTGAAAGGCGCCCTCAGGGACATATGGTCCCGACGCCCAAGCCCTTCGGATCGTGGTCAAGCTTCACAAGACCCGTTCTCCCTCCAGTTAGACAACACGGTCGACATCTGGCCCCACGTGGCCCGGCAGTTCCTGCCTTCAACGCCGGCAACCCGGCCAACAGTACCATCGCTCGAAACCATCGCCCGCCATTTGCCGGACGTCCACGCCATGAGCCTCACCAATCGGTGGTTCCATCGTCGCATGGGGCCGGTCCTGGCCTTGTGGGCGAGGCATCTGATGCACCACCCCACCTGGTTCACCACCAAGACATCTGGCGACAAGCCGATAACCCCCCGGTGGACGAAGCTGCCGCTGATGAACTTCGTGCAATGGATGAAAACCGGCGAAGAGGCCGGGGCTGAACGGGACGATGAAGACCATCTGAAGTCGCTGCTGAGCGCCATACTCGCCGGAACCTCAGCCAAGGACATGGCTGGTGCTCTCGATCGGTTGTGGAACCTGCATGGCGCCGACCCTAAGCAACGGTGGGCACCCTATGACCAAATGCCCAGGCTCCTGGCCGAACTGGCATTGGGGCTGCCTTTCCTGGTGCTGAAAAATCTTTCCACGGAGACGCTGTCCGTTGTCCACTGGTTGAAAGAGCGCATCAAGGACAGACCGCTGGCAGAGCCCGTCTGGCTGGAATTGCGGATCGGGTCCCATGCACTGCAACGCCATTTCGACCATCGCCCACCCCAAGTGCAGGTTTACTTTGAAGGTCACTATTGGGACACTCTACTGGGGCAGGATTTCATGTCGAAGTTCGATCGCTGGCCTGGCGCCGACGACGGCATGGCGGGCATCGCCAGCGTGCTGCTGAGCATGCCGGCCTACGAAGGCCTGAACATTCCCAAGGCAACACCACAGCACATCACCGATGCGCTGAAATTCCTGTGTCTGTTCAGCGATGTGCACCCCTTGCGCGGCACCCCGCAGACGGTCATGCACATGCTTCAGCAGTGGGCATCAACGGGCCAATTGACCGAGCCACAACGCGAGCTGCTGAACCGATGCCTTAGCAATGACGTGGCCCGGCGCACACCCCAGGTGTTGTCGCTCGTCTGAAGAACGCCTCAGATCGCCACGAGCTGCCGCACACCCTTTTCCTGCATCTCACCACCGGGCCCGCTGGCGATGACCTCGCCACGCTCCATCACCAGGTAGCGGTCGGCCAGCGCCTCGGCGAAGTCGTAGTACTGCTCCACCAGCACGATGGCCATGGGTTCGCCGTCCAGGCCCTGCGTGGCCAGTTGGCGGATCACGCGGCCGATGTCCTTGATGATGTTGGGCTGGATGCCCTCGGTGGGCTCGTCCAGGATCAGCAGCTTGGGCTTGCTGGCCAGGGCGCGCGCGATGGCCAGTTGCTGCTGCTGCCCGCCCGACAGGTCACCCCCACGCCGACCCAGCATCTGCTTGAGCACGGGAAACAGTTCGAACAGCTGCGGCGGCACGGGCGTGCCCAGGGGGCGCGTGGCCAGGCCCATCTGCAGGTTCTCCTGCACCGTCAGGCGCGCGAAGATCTCTCGCCCCTGCGGCACGTAGCCCATGCCCAGGTGGGCCCGCACATAGGGCGGCGCGTGCCGCACGGACTGGCCGTCGAACACCACCTCGCCACTCTTGGCGGGCACCAGGCCCATCAGGCACTTGAGCAAGGTGGTCTTGCCCACGCCGTTGCGGCCCAGCACCACCGTCACCTCGCCGGCCTTGGCCTGCAGACCCACGCCGCGAAGGATGTGGCTGCCGCCGTAGTACTGGTGGAGGTCTTTCACGTCGAGCATGCTCATCTCCCCAGGTACACCTCGATCACGCGCTCGTCGGCCTGCACCTCGTCGAGCGTGCCTTCGGCCAGCACAGCGCCATCGCACAGCACCGTCACCTTCTCGGCGATGGTGCGGATGAAGGCCATGTCGTGCTCCACCACCATCAGCGAGTGCTGGCCCTTGAGCGAGAGGAAGAGCTGCGCGGTGCGCTCGGTCTCCTCGTCCGTCATGCCGGCCACGGGTTCGTCCAGCAGCAGCAGCTTGGGGTCCTGCATCAGCAGCATGCCGATCTCCAGCCACTGCTTCTGGCCGTGGCTCAGTTCACCCGCGCGGCGCGCCACGTGCTCCGCCAGGTGGATGGTGAGCAGCACCTCGGCCAGGCGGTCGCGCTGCTCGCCGTTGGGCTGGAAGTGCATGGACGGCCACACGCGCTTGTTGGTCGCCAGCGCGAGCTCCAGGTTTTCGTAGACGCTGAGCTGCTCGAACACGGTGGGCTTCTGGAACTTGCGGCCGATGCCCAGCGCGGCGATCTCGGCCTCGCGGTGGCGCAGCAGGTCAATGGTGGAGCCGAAGAACACCGTGCCTTTGTCGGGCCGCGTCTTGCCGGTGATGATGTCCATCATCGTGGTCTTGCCCGCGCCATTGGGGCCGATGATGCAGCGCAGCTCACCGGGCGCGATGTCCAGCGACAGGCCGTTGATGGCCTTGAAGCCGTCGAAGGCGACGTGCACGTCTTCCAGGTAGAGGATGCGTCCGTGCGTGACATCGACCTCGCCCGCCACCACCGGCCGCGAGTAACCCGCCTTGCGCCCGCCCGATTCGGTCTTGCCCGAGGGCAGGATGCCCGCGAACTTCTGCATGCGCTCGGCGCCGGCCTGCATCAGATCGGGGGTCATGCCTTGCCTCCGCGAAACACCTTCTTCACCAGCCCCACCACCCCCTGCGGCATGAACAGCGTGACCACGATGAACAGGCCGCCCAGCACGTAGAGCCAGAACTCGGGGAAGGTCACGGTGAGCCAGCTCTTGGCGCCGTTGACGAGGAAGGCGCCGACGATCGGCCCGATCAGCGTGCCGCGCCCGCCCACCGCCGCCCAGATGGCGATCTCGATGCTGTTGGCCGGGCTCATCTCGCTCGGGTTGATGATGCCCACCTGCGGCACGTACAGGGCGCCCGCGATGCCGCACATCACGGCCGAAATCGTCCAGATGCTCAGCTTGTAGGGCAGTGGGTCGTAGCCGCAGAACATGGTGCGGTTCTCGGCGTCGCGAACGGCTTGCAGCACGCGGCCGTACTTGCTGCGCACCAGCCAGCGCGCCATCAGGAAGAAGCCCAGCAGCGTGAGGCCCGTCAGCACGAACAGGAACATGCGCATCGGCGGCGTGGCGATGGCGATACCCAGGATGCGCTTGAAGTCGGTGAAGCCGTTGTTGCCGCCGAAGCCCGTCTCGTTGCGGAAGAACAGCAGCAGCGCCGCAAAGGTGAGCGCCTGCGTGATGATGGAGAAGTACACGCCCTTGATGCGCGAGCGGAAGGCGAAGTAGCCGAACACGAAGGCCACGCCACCGGGCACCAGCACGATGAGCGCGAGCGTGGCGAGGAAGCTGTCGGACAGCGCCCAGTGCCAGGGCAGCTCCTTCCAGTCCAGGAAGACCATGAAGTCCGGCAGATCGCTCTGGTACTGGCCGTCGCGGCCGATCTGGCGCATGAGGTACATGCCCATCATGTAGCCGCCCAGCGCGAAGAACAGGCCGTGGCCCAGCGAAAGGATGCCGCTGTAGCCCCAGATCAGGTCCATGGCCAGCGCGCAGATGGCGTAGCACATGATCTTGCCGAGCAGGCTGACCATGTAGTCGCTCAGGTGGAAGGCGCTGCCGGCGGGCACCAGCAGGTTGAGCACGGGCGCCAGCGCGCACACAGCCAACAGCGCGACGAGGAAGGCGCTCCAGCCGGCGCGGCTGAGCAGGGGTGCGCGGGCGGGCAGCACCACGGCCTGGGTCTGGGGCATTCCGGTCATGCCTCCACGCTCCTGCCTTTGAGGGCGAAGATGCCTTGCGGGCGTTTCTGGATGAACACGATGATGAAGACCAGCACCGCGATCTTGGCGAGCACGGCACCGGCCCAGCCTTCGATGAACTTGTTGATCAGGCCCAGGCCCAGGGCCGCATAGACCGTGCCCGCGAGCTGGCCCACGCCACCCAGCACCACCACCATGAAGGAGTCGACGATGTAGGCCTGCCCGAGGTCGGGGCCCACGTTGCCGATCTGCGAGAGCGCGCAGCCCGCCAGGCCCGCGATGCCCGAGCCCAGCGCGAAGGCCCAGGTGTCGATGCGCGCGGTGTTCACGCCCATGCAGGCGGCGATGGGCCGGTTCTGGGTGACGCCGCGCACGAACAGCCCCAGCCGCGTGCGCGCGATGAGCAGCGACACGCCGATCAGCACCGCCGCGGCGAAGGCCAGGATGATCAGCCGGTTCCAGGGCAGGTTCAGGCTGCCGAGCAAGGTGACACCACCGCTCATCCAGCTCGGGTTCTCCACCGCCACGTTCTGCGCACCGAACAGGCTGCGCACCAGTTGCATCAGCACCAGCGATATGCCCCAGGTGGCCAGCAGCGTTTCCAGCGGGCGGCCATAGAGGAAGCGGATCACCGTGCGCTCCATCACCGCGCCCACCAGGGCCGAGGCGGCGAAGGCCGCGGGCAGCGCGAGCAGCAGGTAGAAGTCGAACCAGTCGGGCAGGTACTGGCGAAAGAGGCCCTGCACGAGCCAGGTGGCGTAGGCGCCGACCATGATCAGCTCGCCATGGGCCATGTTGATCACGCCCATGAGCCCGTAGGTGATGGCCAGGCCCAGCGCCGCCAGCAGCAGGATGCTGCCCAGGCTGATGCCGGTGAAGGCCTGGCCCAGGCCGCTGGCCAGGGCGATGCGGCGGTCGATGGACGCGAGCGACTTCGCGAGCGCGGCCTTGACCTCCTCGCTTGCTTCGCTCTTGAGGCGATCCTCGATCAGCGGGCGCACGATGGGCTGGCGCGCCTCACCCAGCTTCACCGCCGCGGCCAGGCGCTGCGACTCGTCCTCGCTGGCGAGCTGCATCGCCGCCTGCGCGAGTTCAAGCGACTGGCGTGTCTGAGGGTCGAGATCGATGGCCAGCGCCTTCTCGATCAGGGGCAGACCCGCGGGGTCCGGGTCGTTGAAGGCGTTGCGCTGCAGGCTGCGCGCGGCCTCGCGCTGGCGCTCGGGGCCGGCGCTGAAGAGTTCGATGCCGGCCAGCGCGGTGTCCAGCACGCCGCGCAGCCGGTTGTTGACCATGGCGTCCTCGGCCATGTCGGGCAGCGCCGCGGGCTGGCCGCTGGTGGCGTCGAGGGCACTCTCGCCCTCGACGATGAAGACCTGCGTCTCGGTGGACTTGAGCGACTCGGCGGCGAGCGCGCGCAGC
>NZ_DATIGV010000142.1:0-29420 GCF_035481345.1 Hydrogenophaga sp.
CCAGTGGAACCACGAATCACTGCACACCGGCTTCGCCAGCTACGACCTGTTCGACCAGTACCAGCGCAACCAGGCCGAGTACCAACTCTCGCGGCTGAATTACAGCGGGCAACTCGACAACAACTACTGGAACCAGTTCACGCAGCAGAGCAGCGCGTGGATGCTGGGCAGTGGCTCGTTCATCGTGAGCTACGACCTGGTGCCGGGGGGCAGTGGCTCCGGTTGGGGCGTGGACTGGGCCAACCCCATCGGCGCGTTCTACGACAGCCAGAGCGAGGCGCACGACGCGGCGGCCTCTATTGCCGCCCACCTGCCGGTGGCGCTGGACGCGCAGGGGCGGGCGTTGACGGCGCAGCAGCTCGCGGGAATGGACACCGATGGCGATGGCGAGCTCGCGGTGGCCGAGGCGCAGGGGCTGCGCTTGTGGCGCGATCTGGATGAGGATGGCCGGCTGGATGCGGATGAAGCATCTGCCGTCGGCGAGGGCATCGCTTCTGATCGATGGGATCCGCTGGCGCGGGGCCGGGGGCAGACCGCGGCTTCGGGTGACGCGGCAGCGCCGTCCTGGTCATTGGCAACGGCCGGCATGCCTGCCAAGCCTGCGCCCATCGCCATTGCACAGCCGGTCTCCACCGTGCCACCCAGCAACTACACCACGCTGCGCAACACCGACGAGCTGTACTTTCCGCCCTCGGGCGGCTACGGCGTGTGGGCGCCCACGCAGATCAAGATCAACTTCCGCAGCCCGCACGTGATGGTGGGCACCGAAGGGGCGGACAGCTTCGATTCCACCTACTACAGCGCCTATTCCTCCTGGTTCAACCTCAGTCTCCTCACGCATTTCCTGGGCGGCGGCGGGAATGACATGGTGGGTGGCTCCGCCCGCGACGACTCGCTGTGGGGCGGCACCGGCAACGACGTGCTCTTCGGCTACACGGGCAACGACCGGGTATACGGCGAGGAAGGCGACGATGAGTTGTACGGCGACGAAGGCGCCGACGTGCTGGACGGCGGCATCGGGCATGACTTTCTCATTGGCGGTCGTGGTGACGACACGGCCTTTGGTGGCGCC
Source organism: Hydrogenophaga sp. (assembly GCF_035481345.1). Classification (GTDB taxonomy): domain Bacteria; phylum Pseudomonadota; class Gammaproteobacteria; order Burkholderiales; family Burkholderiaceae_C; genus Hydrogenophaga. Next base: position 1,073 of record NZ_DATIGV010000142.1, read on the forward strand.
GGCGACGACGAGCTGCAAGGCCAGAATGGCAACGACCGCCTGCTGGGCCAGGCTGGCAACGACCGCTTGTTCGGCTACCTCGGCAACGACCAGATGTGGGGCGGCGATGGCAACGACATGCTGCAGGGCTTCATCGCATTCAACGAAACCCTGAGCTACACCACGGCCGACCCGATGACCGACGACGACCAGCTCTGGGGCGAGGCTGGTGACGACCATCTCTACGGCGGCTTGGGCAATGACACGCTCGACGGCGGCACGGGCAATGACGGCCTGCTAGGCGAGTACGGCAACGACAAGCTCTTCGGTGGCGCCGGGGCCGATGAATTGCAGGGCGGTGATGGCAATGACCAACTGCTGGGCGACGCCGACGACGACACCCTCTTCGGCCAGGTGGGCAATGACCAGCTCTGCGGGGGGGACGGCAACGACATCCTCATGGGGTTCACCGCCAGCAACGAGGCTCAGCAAACGCTCTACGCCGGCCAGACCGATGACGACGTGCTCATGGGCGAAGCCGGCCACGACAACCTGTTCGGCGGATGGGGCAATGACCGCCTGAACGGCGGCACGGGCAACGACATGCTGCTGGGGGACCAAGGCAACGACGACCTCTGGGGTGGCTCGGACAACGACCAGTTGCAAGGCGGCGCGGGCAATGACCGCCTCATGGGCGATGACGGCGATGACCGCCTGTTTGGCCAAGTGGGCAACGACCAACTCTGGGGCGGGGCGGGCGATGACGTGCTGGTGGGCTTCACCGGTGAGGACGAGGTCCAACAGTCATTGCTCGCTGGAGAGTCGGACGACGACCAACTCCATGGCGGTGCTGGCAAGGACCTGCTGGTCAGCGGGCTGGGCACCGACGCATTGTTCGGTGGCGATGGCGACGACGAGTTGCAAGGTGGCGACGGCGACGACGCGCTCTACGGCGATACGGGCAACGACCTTCTGTTCGGCCAAGTGGGCAACGACGTGCTGTACGGCGGCGACGGTGATGACGTCCTGCAGGGCTTCACCGCCAGCAACGAATCCCAGCAGGCCTTGCTGGCGGGGCAGAGCGACGACGACCACCTGTACGGCGGAGCCGGCCGCGACACCCTGGTGGGGCGCGTGGGCAACGACTACCTGGACGGTGGCGCGGGCGCCGACGTGATGATCGGCGGCAGCGGTGACGACACCTATGTTGTTAACTCGGTGAACGATGTGATCTACGAACAGGCCGGCGAAGGCCACGATACCGTCATCGCCAGCACCAGCTATCTGCTCAATGCTGAAGTGGAAGACCTGGAGCTGCTCGAGGGCTTCGCCACCCATGGCACCGGCAACGCGCGGGACAACCGCATCACAGGCAACAGCGCCAACAACATCCTGGACGGTGTGTCCGGCGCGGACACCATGATCGGTGGCCGCGGTGACGACACCTACTACGTGGACAACGCGCTCGACCGCGTCGTCGAGGCCGACGGTGAAGGCGTGGACACGGTGCAGAGCAGCGTGAGCCTTACCCTGGGGCACGGCGTGGAACACCTGAAACTGCTGGACTTCGGCCACCCTGAGCTGGGCCTGGTGGACGGCCAGGAGGTGCTGGTCTATGGCTACCCCAAGCGCAACGAGCTCGACTACATGCAGGGCGACGCGGTGGCGAACTACGAGGGCACCTGCGCGCTGACCTCCATCGCCAACCTGCTCACGCAATCGGGCCGCCCCACCAGCGAATCGCAGGTGGTTCAACTGGCCATCGAGAACCGCTGGGCCGTGAGCGACCCGAGCCTGCCGTCGTACCAGCTTGGCGGCAGCAGCGTGCTGGACCAGCAGCGCATCCTGGACAGCTATGGCATGCGCAACGACGTGATCGAGGGCTACAACGAGGCCGGCATGGCGCAGTTGCTGCGCAGCGGGCGAGGGGTCATCCTCGCCGTCAATGCGGGCCGGCTCTGGTCCGAAGCGGAATACGAAGGCGGCGGCGAGGTCAACCACGCGGTCACGCTGACGGGTGCGGTGTTCCGCGCCGACGATGGCGAACTCGCGGGCTTCTACGTTGCCGACTCGGGCCGGGCTCGCGTCGACGACATGACCCGCTTCGTCGACATCGAGACTTTCCGCCAGGCCGCTCAGGTGCCGGGCGCCTATGCCATCTACACGGTGGAGCCGGTGAAGTTCTGGGACGAGAACATCAACGGCACGGGCAACGCGCTCGACAACACCCTGCAAGGCAACCGGGGCGACAACCAACTGTGGGGTCTGGATGGCGACGACAGCTTGTCGGGCGGCGAGGGGCAGGACAGCTTGCGTGGCGGCGCAGGCAACGACCGCTACCGGTTCGCGCGCGGCGATGGCGTGGACCACGTCGACCAATCCGACGCGCTGGACACCGACTGGGACACAGTGGAGTTCGCACCGGGCATCGCCAGCGACCAGCTCTGGTTCCGCCAGATCGGGCTGGACCTTGAGGTCAGCGTGGTCGGCACCAACGACCGCATCGTGGTCGATCGTTGGTACGACGAGGCATCGCCGCGCGTGGACGCCTTCGTGGCCGGCGACGGGCAGCAACTGTTCAGCGAACAGGTCGATGCCCTGGTGCGGGTCATGGCCGATCTGGCGCCGCCGGCCGCGGGCCAGACGAGCCTGAGCGCGACGCCCTATGCTTCGGTCCTGACGCCGGTGCTGGCGTCGAACTGGACGTGATGGCCTCGGCGGCGGGTGACGCGCCCCCGGAACCGGCGCCTCGCACGCCGCGGGCGCTGCCCCGGGGGCTGGCGGCGCTGTGTGCCGTGGCGCGCTTTCATCAGTGTCAGGCCGATCCGTCGGCGCTGGCCCATCGCCAGGCCCTGCCATCGGGCATCGCCTGCACCCGCGACGACCTGTTGCGCGCAGCGAAATCGCTGGGTCTCAAGGCCCGCTGGTCGCACTTCGACGGCACGACGCTGCATGAGATTCCGCTGCCGGCCGTGGTGTGCCTCCGGGCACAGGCGGGGGGCGATGGCCTGGACGCGCCCGAGCGCCGTGTGGTGCTGGTGGGGCGCCAGGGCGAGCGCTGGTTGATACAGGACTTCGACACTCCCCGCGCCGAGGCGCCGGGCCCGGCCAATGCGAAGTCTGCCTTGGCGCAGGGCATGCAAGCATTGGCGAGCGACGAGTTCCTTGCCAACTGGACGGGAGAGGCGCTGCTGATCGCGCGGCGCTCGGGGCTGGTGCCGTCGTACGGCGGCTTCGATTTCAGCTGGTTCATTCCGAGCCTGGTGAAATACCGGCGCCTGCTGGGTGAGGTGATGCTGATCAGCCTCGTGCTCCAGCTTTTCGCGCTGGTCAGCCCGCTGTTCTTTCAGGCGGTGATGGACAAGGTGCTGGTGCACCAGGGCATCGGCACACTCAACGTGCTGGTCTTGGGGCTGGTGGGTGTGGTGCTGTTCGAGTCCTTCCTGGGCCTGATGCGCACCTACGTGTTCAGCCACACCACGCAGCGCATCGACGTGGAGCTGGGGGCGAAGTTGTACCGCCACCTGCTGTCGCTGCCCTTGTCGTACTTCGAGGCCCGCCGCGTGGGCGATTCGGTGGCGCGCGTGCGCGAGCTGGAAAGCCTGCGGGGCTTCCTCACGGGCCAGTGCCTCACGGCGCTGCTCGATGTGCTGTTCTCTCTGGTCTTCGTCGCGGTGATGCTGGCCTACAGCCCCTTGCTGACCTGCATTGTTCTGGCCAGTCTGCCCCTGTATGCGCTCGTGATCGCCTCGGCCACGCCCGTGCTGCGGCGCCGGCTTGACCAGAAGTTCGCGCTGGGCGCCGAGAACCAGGCCATGCTGGTCGAGTCGGTCGCGGGCATCCAGACCCTGAAGGCCGGCGCGCTGGAGCCGCAGTTCGCGCAGCGCTGGGACCGCCAACTGGCCGCCTATGTGCTGGCGGCGTTTCGTTCCCAGATGGCGGCGAGCACCGCACAAGAGGCGGTGGGCCTGATCGGCAAGCTCGTGCAGGCGGCCACGCTGTGGTGGGGCTCGCACCTGGTCATGCAGGGGCAGTTCACCGTGGGGCAGTTCGTGGCCTTCAACCTCTTCGCTGGCCGCGTGTCGCAGCCGGTGATGCGCCTGGCCCAGTTGTGGATGGACGTGCAGCAGGCCGGCGTGTCGATGCGGCGCCTGGCTGACGTGCTGGACGCCGCGCCCGATGGCGACGACGGCGTTGTGCAGGAGAGCGGCCCCCCGCCCGCGCGCGCCGCCCTGCCGCAGGTCAGGGGTGCCATCGTGTTCCGCGACGTGCGGTTCCGGTACCGGGCCGACGCTCGGCCCGTGTTGAACGGCCTGAACATCCGCGTTCACCCTGGCGAGGTGGTGGGCATCGTGGGCCGATCGGGTTCAGGCAAAAGCACGCTGACCAAGCTGGTGCAGCGCCTGTACAGGCCCGAGGCCGGGCAGGTGCTGGTGGATGGGGTGGACATCGCCACCATCGACGTGGCCCAGTGGCGGCGGCATATCGGCGTGGTGCTGCAGGACAACCAGCTTTTCAACACCAGCGTGCGCGAGAACATCGCCATGGCCGATCCCGGTGCGGGCCTTGCCGAGGTGATCCAGGCGGCCCGGCTGGCGGGCGCGCATGGGTTCATCAGCGAGCTGCCCCAGGGCTACGACACCGTCGTGGGCGAACAGGGCACCGGTCTGAGCGGCGGCCAGCGCCAGCGCATCGCCATCGCGCGCGCCCTGTTCGGCCAGCCGCGCATTCTCATCCTCGATGAGGCCACGAGCGCGCTGGACTATGAGAGCGAGTCCATCCTCCAGCGCAACATGGCGGCGATCTGCCGCGGCCGCACCGTGCTGATCGTCGCGCACCGGCTCAGCGCTGTGCGAGAGGCCGATCGCATCCTGGTGCTCGATGAGGGGCGGCTCGTGGAGGCTGGCTCGCACGATAAGCTGGTGGGCCGTGCTGATGGGGCGTACGCGCGCCTGTGGCGGTTGCAGGCACCAGCGCCATCACCAGCGCCTTCGCCCGTGGTGGCGGAGCCGGTGTGATGGCGCGCCGCGGCGCCTGGCAGCGCCACGCGCAGGCCTTTCAGCGGGCCTGGGCGCGCCGCTTCGAGGACAGGCCGACGGCCGCCTCGCCCGATGCCCTGGATTTCCTGCCCGCCTCGCTCAGCATCCAGGAGACGCCGCCTCACCCCCTGCCGCTGTGGACGGCGCGAACCATCATGGCCTTGTTCGCCTTGGGGCTCGCCTGGGCCTGTCTGGGGCAGGTCGATATCGTCGCCGTGGCCAGCGGCCGGGTCATCGTGAGTGAACGCAGCAAGCACTTGCAGCCCATGGAGGACGGGCTGGTGCAGCGCGTCTGGGTGCGCGACGGCGACCGTGTGAGCGCCGGGCAGTTGCTCGTGACGCTGGACGGCACCACGGCGCGCGCTGACCACGCGCGCGTGCAGGAAGCCTGGCGCGCCGCCAGCAGTGAGGCCTGGCGCACGGGCGCCCTTGTGCGCGCGGTCGGGGCCGGTGCCTTACAGCCGGCCGACGCCGAGCCGGTGGTCACAGCGCCGGCCGACGCCGGCCTGGCCTGGATGCCGTCCGATGCCCGACAGGCCTCGGCGCAGTTGTGGGCCGAGTGGGACGACATTCAGAGCCGGCAGGCGCGCGCAGTGGCCGAGGTGGCCCAGCGGCGCTCCGAGGGCGAGACCGCGCGCGCGGTGCTCCACAAACTGCAGTCCAGCGCGGGCTGGGCGCAGCGGCGCGAGGCCGACTACCTGTCTCTGGTCGAGAAGGGCTTCATCTCGGGTCACGCCAGCCAGGACCGCACACGCGAGCGTGTCGAGCTGGAGCGCGACATCGTCACCCAGCAGGCGCGGCTGCGCGAGCTGGAAGCGGCGCAGGAGCAGGCTGCCCGTTCCCTGGCCGCGCTGCGGGCCGATATCCGGCGTGACTTGCTGGACCGCATGGGCCAGGCGCAGCGGCAGCGCGAGCAACTGACGGCCGATGCCGTCAAGGCCCGGCAAGGCGAGCGCTTGACCGAATTGCGGTCTCCAGTGGATGGCACGGTGCAGCAACTGGCCGTGCACACGCCCGGCGACGTGGTCGCAGGTGGCCAGGTGCTGCTGGTGGTGGTGCCCGATGCCGAGCGGGTCACCGCGCAGGTGGCCATCGCCAACCAGGACATGGGCTTCGTGCGGCAGGGGCAGGCGGCCACGGTGAAGCTGGAGGCCTTCCCGTTCACGCGCCACGGCACGCTGCCGGCCACGGTGGCGGTGCTGGGTGCCGACGCCACGGTGGACGAGCGGAGCGGCCAAGCCACGTTTCCGGCCTACCTCACGCTGGAGCGCTCAACGCTGACGGTCGAGGGCCGCGAGGTACCGATCACGCCTGGCATGAACCTGGTGGCCGAGATCAAGACCGGGCGGCGGCGACTGATCGACTACCTGCTCAGCCCGGTTCAGGCGCTCGCCGACGAAAGCCTGCGCGAGCGCTGAAAGGCAGCCAGTCAAGCGGCCGCCGGGCTCGAAGGTTCGCGCTTGCGCAATATCTTTTTGCGCACCAGATGAATGTTGTTGCGCAGCGCGTACAGCTCGTCGGTGTACGACAGTGGCACCACCACTTTCTCGACCTTGGCCTCCATGCCGTCGAGCTGCTCCAGCAGGTCGTCCGGCGTGGCGCCGCCCGCTTCGAGCCGATGCTCCACCTCGCGCAGCTCCGCGTACCAGCGGAACACGCGCGAGCGGATGCGGAAGGTGTAGAGCGGCGGCACGATGCGCGAGAGCGGCAGAGCCAGCGCGATGATCAGGCCCAGTGCCAGCCACATGCGCTCGACGATGCTGGCCGCCCAGAACGGCAGGTAGCGCTGCAGGAAGGGCAGGCCCCCCTTGTAGGCGCGCTCGGCCTCGCTGGCCGCGGGAAACTCGCTGTGCTCCAGGTTGGGGTACTCGCGCGCGCGGTTGAACCAGCCCGCGCCGCTGTGCACCTCCATCGCCGTCTGCGCGAACAGCTGCAGGATCGCCGGGTGCGTGTCCGATCGCGCCAGCAGCGAGGTGGTGGAGGCCACGAGGCGCACGTTGCGCGGCGGCACATTGCGCGCCAGGTCCACCACGCCTTGCGGCATGGTCACCGGCGTGAGGTAGCCGAAGCGGCGCGAATAGGCCTCGGCCTGCGCGAAGTCGAGCAGCTTCACGCCGGGCGTCTGCAACAGCATCTGCACCATCAGCGATTCGGGTGCGGAGGCGAACACCAGCGCGTCGAGCTGCCCGTCCAGGAAGGCCACGGTGGCCGGCGTCTGCTCGAGCCGGCTCAGCGTGATCTGGTTCGGCTCGATGCGGTTGACCTCCAGCAGGCGGTTGAACAGGCGCGGCACGCCGCTGCCGTCGGTGCCCACGTTCACGCGCCAGCCCTTGAGTTCGGCCAGGTTGCGCAGCGCCGCGTCCTTGCGGTTGACGCGCCGCGCGGCGTCCTCGCGGTAGAACAGCCACAGCGGCTCCACGAACAGGCTGCCCAGCGAGACGATGCCGTCCTCGTCGTCGTAACCCATGTCGGCCGTGCCGCCTTGCACGAAGCCCAGCTCCACCGTGCCTTCGCGCAGCCGGTCCAGGTTGTCGGCCGAGCCCTCGGTGCGCACCAGCTCCACCGTGATGCCGTGGCGCCTGAGCGCTTCGGCGTAGCGCTGGCCGAAGCTGTCGTAGGCGCTTTGCTCGGGCCCGGTGGCCAGCACCACCTGCGTGGGCGGGTTGGGCTTGAGCCACCACCAGGTGAAGGCCACGAGCGCGATGGTGATCAGCACGATGGGGCTGCCCGAGAGCAGCATCTCCTTGAGCGAAATCAGGGTGTAGCGCAGGGTCTTGGGCATGATGGCCGCGAACATAGCACGCGCCCGTGTACACGCCCGTTGCGCTTTGTTTCGTGTCGCCGCCACCTAGAATGCCCCGGCCGCTCCACCGAGCTCACCCAACCCCCACCACCGCATGGATCCGATTCTGCTGATCAAGGCCGCCCTGATGGGCGTGGTCGAAGGCCTCACCGAATTCCTGCCCGTGTCGTCCACGGGCCACCTCATTCTGGCGGGCACGCTGCTGGGCCTCACCGGCGAGAAGGTCAAGGTCTTCGAGGTCGTGATCCAGACCGGCGCGATCCTGGCCATCGTCTCGGTCTATGCGCAGCGCATCCTGGACACCCTGCGCGGCCTGCCCGCCGGCGACGCGGTGGCGCGCCGCTTCACGGCCAACGTGCTGATCGGCTTCCTGCCGGCGGCGGTGCTGGGCTTCCTCTTCATCGGCGTCATCAAGAGCGTGCTGTTCCACCCCTTCGTGGTGGCGGCCGGCTTCATCGTGGGCGGCTTCATCATGCTCTGGGCCGAAGCGCGGCAGGCGCGGGGCGCGCCGGTGCACGTGGACAGCATCGACGACGCGCGCTGGACCGACGCGCTCAAGGTGGGCCTGATCCAGTGCGTGGCCCTGATCCCCGGCGTGAGCCGCTCGGGCGCCACCATCATCGGCGGCATGCTGGTGGGCTACAGCCGGCGTGCGGCCACCGAGTTCAGCTTCTTCCTGGCCCTGCCGGTGCTGCTGGGCGCGGCCACGCTCGATCTGTACAAGAACCGCGAGCTGCTCTCCATGGCCGATCTGCCGTTCTTTGCCACCGGGCTGGTCGTCTCCTGGCTGTCGGCCTGGGTGTGCGTGCGCTGGCTGCTGCGCTTCGTGTCCTCGCACACCTTCGTGCCCTTCGCGTGGTACCGCATCGCCTTCGGCGTGCTGATCGTGCTCACCGCCTGGGGCGGCTGGATCAACTGGGCCGCCTGACTGGCGGGCTGATTCAGGGCGCTGGCTGCAGCGTGAAGTAGAAGCGCGCGCCCTCGCCGGGGGCGCTCTCGGCGCGCAGTTCGCCGCCGTGGCGCAGCACGATGCGCCGCGCCGTGGCCAGGCCGATGCCCAGGCCGGCAAACTCGTTCGGCAGGTGCAGGCGCTGGAAGGGCTGGAACAGCTTGGCCGCGTGCGCCATGTCGAAGCCGGCGCCGTTGTCGGCCACCACGAATTCGCGCCGCCCGTCGCTGTCCCGCATCGACACCTGGATGCGGGCGTCCGGGGTGCGGGCGCTGTATTTCCAGGCGTTGTGCAGCAGGTTCTGCAGCAGGGCTTCGATCAGCGGCTCGTCCGCCATGGCGGTCATGCCGGGCTGCACCGACCAGTTCACGGAGCGTTCGGCCGAGGTGGCCGCCAGCTCGCGCAATTGCCGGGTGGCGATGGCCGACAGATCGACCGGGGCGCGCTGCAATTCGCCACGGGCCATCTGCGAGAGCTTGAGCAGCCCGTCGATGAGTTCGCCCATTTTCTTGCTGGCGTCGCGTATGCGCTCCAGGTGCCGGTGGCTCTCGACAGGCAGCGCGGGGTTGTCCTCTTCCAGCGCCTGCGCGAAGCCGTTGATGATGCGCAGCGGCGAGCGCAGGTCGTGCGCGACGGCGTACGAGTAGCTTTCCAGTTCGTCGTAGGCCGCCTTCAAGGCCTGCGTGCGCTCACGGATGCGCTCCTCCAGCGACGCGTTGAGCTGCTGGATCTGTTGTTCGGCGTGCTTGTGCGCGGTGATGTCCACCACGGTGCCCAGGCCCTGCGTCACGCGCCCTTTCGCATCGCGTTCGAACTCCGCGCGCACCGACACCCAGTGCCATTGGCCGGCCAGGTTGACCTGGTACTCGATGTCGTAGGGCGTGCCCTGCTGAAACGCCGCGGCCCAGGCCTGCTGCATGCGAAGGCGGTCGTCGGGGTGGGTCATGGCCAGCATGTCCAGGTCGCTGAACACCGCGCGCGGAACGCCCAGGATCACGCGGGCGTTGCCCAGCGTGGTGAATTCGCGCCGCTGCGCGTCGTAGCGCCAACTGGCCATCAGCGCCAGTTCTTGCGCCTGCGAGAGCAGGCGCTCGCTGGTGCGCAAGGCCTCCTCCGTGTTCTTGCGCGAACTGATGTCCTGCGCCACGACGATCATGTAGTCGGGCGAACCGTCGGGGTGGCGGATCATCGACACCGACAGCAGCACCCAGACGGTGTGGCCCTGCTTGTGCAGGTAGCGCTTCTCCATGGTGTGCTGGTCCGTGCGGCCGCTGACCAATGCCTCCAGCACGCCCAGGTCGTGGGCCACGTCCTCGGGGTGGGTGAACTCGCGCCAGTGCCTCATGACGACTTCGTCGTGCGCATACCCCAGCAGCTCGCAGTAGCTGCGGTTGATGCGGATCCAGCGGCCGTCCAGCCGGGTGTGGGCCATGCCGGTGCCGCTGTTCTCGAAGGTGTCGAGCATCTGCTGGTGGCTGCGGCGCGCCTGCGCGATGGAGGCGTTCAGCTCGCGCGTGCGGCGCTGCATCAAGGCAATGGCGCCCACCACCACGATCTGCGTCAGCAGGTGCCAGAAGTTGAGCCAGAACGCCTCGCCCGGGTTGCCGATCGCGAAACTGAAATAGGGTTTGACCAGCAGGAAGTTGACCGCCAGCATGCCCAGCAGCGTGCTGAACATGCCGATGCGAAAACCGCCGTAGAGCGCGCAGATGGCCGCCGCGAGCGTCAGCGTGACGAAGCGGCCCCCGCTTTCCGCTGGTGCCAGCGCCACGCGCATCCAGGTGGCCAGGGCCGTGATCACCACCGCCACCGCCACGCGCAACCACCAGGGGTGGCGCAGCGGATCCCAGGCGCTGAGCAGGGCGCCGAGTCGGCCCAGGGAGGGGGGGCCGGGCTCGGCGGACGGTGTGGCGTCTGGGGTCACGGGGCGCGAGGTTACACCGCCTCGGGGCATCGCCACATAAGGGCCTGCCCGGGGCGCGCCGCGAGCGTGAAGCAGGTCTCAGCCCGCGGCGAGCGCGGCCAGCACCTCGTCGATGGCGGTGGCGGTTTCCTGCGGTTTTTCCATCGGAAACAGGTGCGAGCCATCGACCATGCGCAGACGCCCTTCGGGCGAGCGGCCCAGCACCCGCCGCGTCATGGCCATGCCCACCTGCTGCATCTCCAGCGAGCGCGTGCCGCCGATGAAGCCCACCGGGCAGCGCAGCGGGTGGCGGCGCAGCAGGCGGTCCAGGTTGTGGGGCAGGGTGTTGTAGATCGCGGTCTCGATCTCGCGGTCAAAGCTCAACACGCGCTGCGGCCCTTGCGGCGTGTCGGCGTCGTGCGTGCCGTGCTCGATGTAGTCCTGCAGGCACTGCGGATCCCAGTGGGCGAAGGCGCGCTTGTGGCGCAGATGCTCCAGGGCCGAAGCGGCGTCGGGCCAGGCCTGGCGCCGCTTGCGGCTGATGCGCCCCGGCGAGATGGAACCCACCAGTTGCGTTCGCTTGACCAGTTCCAGCGTGCGCGCGCGCCAGCCGCCGAGCAGGGGCGAGTCGATCAGCAGCACGCCGCGCACGCGCTGCCCGCCCAGCTCGGGGTGGCGCGCCGCGCACATCAGGCTGAGGAAGCCGCCCAGCGAATGGCCCACCAGCCAGGCCGGCTCGCCCGCGCGCTCGACCTCGGCGTGGGCGAAGTCGGCCAGCTGCTGCACCAGGTGGGGCCAGTTGCTCGTGACGGGGTAGCGCGGGTCATGTCCAAAGCGCTCCACCGCGCGCACCGCGTGACCGCGCGCGCGCAGCGAGCGGAACAGCACCTGGTACGTGGCAGCGGGAAAGCTGTTGGCGTGCGAGAAAACAATGAGCGACACGGTGGGGGCAGGCTCGGTCCCGGTGCCTCAGATGAGCTTCTCGCGCGGATTGGTGATCTTCTTCAGTGGGCCCAGCCGTTCGCTTTCGCACCGCAGGGGCACCATGGTCTGGCCGTCGTCCCAGGTGGGGTGCTCGATGTCGTCGAAGGCCTCGCGCAGCTTGCGGCCCCAGGTCTGGCGCACCATGCGGAAGTAGGGGTTGTTTTCCTCGATGCAGACGATCTTGTCGCAGCGCAGGGCGTTGGCGTCGTAGACCACCATGTCCAGCGGCAGGCCCACCGACAGGTTGGACTTCAGCGTGGAGTCCATCGACACCAGCGCGCACTTGGCCGCCTCGTCCAGCGGTGTCTCGGGCGTGATCACGCGGTCCAGCACGGGTTTGCCGTACTTGGATTCGCCGATCTGGAAGAAGGGCGTCTCGGGCGTGGCCTCGATGAAGTTGCCGGCTGAATAGACCTGGAACAGGCGCATGCCCTCGCCGCGGATCTGGCCACCGAAGACCAGCGAGACGTTGAAATCCACGCCCGCGCGCTGCAGGGCCTCGCCGTCGCGGTGCCACACGTGGCGCACGGCCGAGCCCAGCACGCGCGCCGCGTCGAACATGCTGCGCGCGTTCCAGATGGTGATCGGGTCGCCGCCCTCGTGGTCGTCGAGTTGCTCGATCTGCAGGATCTCGCGCACCGACTGCGAGATGCTCAGGTTGCCCGCCGACAGCAGGCACATGAAGCGGTCGTCGGCCTTCTCGTAGATCATCATCTTGCGGAAGGAGCTGATCTGGTCGAGCCCGGCGTTGGTGCGCGAATCCGACAGGAACACCATGCCGGCGTTGAGTTTGACGGCGACGCAGTAGGTCATGTGGGGGCTCCCGTCCGTGTGGCGAGTTTCTTGAGCTGGTAGAGCTGGTCCAGCGCGTCGCGCGGGCTCAGCGCATCGGGGTCGATGGCGGCCATCGCGGCCACCAGCGGGTGGGGTTCGGGCGCCTCGGCCGGCGGCGGCGGAGCGAACAGGTCAACCTGCGTCTGCTGCTCGGCGCTGTGCGCCTCCAGCGCGGCCAGGGCGTGGCGCGCGTGCTGCACCACTGGCGCGGGCACGCCCGCCAGCCGGGCAACCTGTATGCCATAGCTGCGGCTGGCCGGGCCGGGCTCGATCTGGTGCAGGAACACGATGCCCTTGCTGCCGCCCTCGGCCGCGCTCACGTGCACATTCACGGCCGCGTGGTGCGTGGCGGGGAACTCGGTGAGCTCGAAGTAGTGCGTGGCGAACAGCGTGAAGCAGCGCGCCTTGTCGTGCAGGTGCGCGGCGATGCCGCCGGCCAGGGCCAGGCCGTCGAAGGTGGAGGTGCCGCGGCCGATCTCGTCCATCAGCACCAGGCTGTTGGGCGTGGCCGTGTGCAGGATCTGCGCGGCCTCGGTCATTTCCACCATGAAGGTGGACTGGGCGTTGGCCAGGTCGTCGGCGGCGCCGATGCGGGTGTGGATGGCGTCGAGCGGCCCCAGCCGGCAGGCCTGCGCCGGCACGTAGCTGCCCATGCTGGCCAGCAGGGCGATCACCGCCACCTGGCGCATGTAGGTGCTCTTGCCGCCCATGTTGGGGCCGGTGATGACCTGCATGCGCGCCTTGGGGCCGAGCACCGTGTCGTTGGCGATGAAGGCGCCCGCGCCGGTCTCGGCCAGGCGCGCCTCCACCACCGGGTGGCGCCCGCCGCGGATCTCGATGCCGGGCTCGCTGGTGAACGTGGGCGCGCACCAGCTCAGCGTGAGCGAGCGTTCGGTCAGCGCGCACAGCGCGTCCAGCGCCGCCAGCGCGCGCGCCAGCCGGGTGAGCGGGTCGATGAAGCCCTGCAGCGTGTCCAGCAGGCCCTCGTACAGCCACTTCTCGCGCGCCAGCGAGCGCTCCTGCGCCGACAGGGCCTTGTCCTCGAAGGCCTTGAGCTCGGGCGTGATGAAGCGTTCGGCGTTCTTGAGCGTCTGGCGGCGCTTGTAGTCGTCGGGCACGCGGTCGAGCTGGCCCTGCGTGACCTCGATGTAGAAGCCGTGCACCTTGTTGAACTGCACGCGCAGGTTGGCGATGCCGGTGCGCGCGCGCTCGCGGGCTTCCAGTTCGATGAGAAAGGCGTCGCTGTTGTGCTGGATGCCGCGCAGCTCGTCGAGCTCGGTGTCGAAGCCGTCGGCGATGACGCCGCCGTCGCGCACCAGCGCGGACGGCTCGGCCAGCAGCGCGCGCTGCAGCAGCTCGGCGCAGCCGGCGGGCGGTTGCAGCTCGCTGGCCAGGCGGGCCAGCAGCGCGTCGCCGCCCAGCGGCGCCAGCGCGGCGGCCAGCTCGCCCGCGCGGCCCAGCGTCTGGCCCAGGCCCACGAGCTCGCGCGGCTTGGCCTGGCGCAGCGCGATGCGCGCGGTGATGCGCTCCACGTCGCTGCAGCCCTTGAGGCGTTCGCGCAGGCGCTGCCAGGGCCCCGTGCGCAGGGTGGCGATGGCGCCCAGGCGTTCGCGCGCCTCGGCGCGGTCGCGCTTGGGTTCCAGCAGCCACTGGCGCAGGGCGCGGCTGCCCATGCCGCTGGCGCAGGTGTCGATCAGCGAGAAGAGCGTGGGGCTGCTCTCGCCGCGCAGGGTCTGCACGAGTTCGAGGTTGCGGCGCGTGCTGGGCGGCAGGTCGATGCGCTCGTCGAAGCGCGCCACCTGCAGACTGCGCACGTGCGCCAGCGCGCGGCCCTGGGTGTGTTCGGCATAGGCCAGCAGCGCGCCGGCCGCGGCGTGCGCGTCGGCCAGGCCGTCGGCGCCCCAGGCGGCCAGGCTGGCGGCCTGCAACTGGTCGAGCAGCTTGCGCTGGCCCAGCGCCCCGTCGAAGGCCCAGGCCGGGCGCAGCACCGTGACCAGCTTGCCACCCTGCGGCGTGGGGGCGCCGGCCAGGGCCTGCACCCGCTGCTCGAAGGCGGGCGTGGTCTCCGCGCTGTAGAGCAGTTCGCCGGGCGCCAGGCGGGCCACCCAGTCGGCCAGCTCGTCGCTGGCGCACTGGGCCAGGAAGACGATGCCCTGCGTGAGCGAGAGCCAGGCCAGGCCGCAGCCGGTGCGCGCGCCCGCGTGCACGGCCATCAGCAGGGATTCGCTCTTATCGGACAGCAGCTCCGCATCCGTCAGCGTGCCGGGCGTGACCACGCGCACCACCTGGCGTTCCACCGGCCCCTTGGCCGTGGCCACGTCGCCCACCTGCTCGCAGATGGCCACCGACTCGCCGAGCTTGATCAGCCGCCCGAGGTAGGTGTCCACCGAATGGAAAGGCACGCCGGCCATGACCACCGGCTTGCCGGCCGACTGGCCGCGCTGCGTCAGCGTGATGTCGAGCAGGCGCGCGGCTTTCTCGGCGTCGTCGTAGAACAGTTCGTAGAAATCCCCCATGCGATAGAACAGCAGCGTGTGCGGGTGCCCGGCCTTGAGGGCCAGGTACTGCTGCATCATGGGGGTGTGGGCGGCCAGGGAGTCGGTCACGGTGGGCGCGGGAAGGCTCTGGAAAGAGCCAAAGACTGTAGCCGATCGCCCCGGGCGGCCCGCCGCCGCAGGCGCTCCTCAGGGGGCGGCGCGGGCCTGCACACGCCAGACCGCGTTGCCCACGTCGTCGGCCACCAGCAGGCCGCCGCGCCGGTCCACCGCCACGCCCACGGGGCGGCCGCGGGCCTTGCCGTCCCCGTCCAGGAAACCCGTCAGCACGTCCACCGGCGGGCCGCTGGGCTTCGCGCCATCGAAGGGCACGTAGATCACCTTGTAGCCGCTCGGGGGATTGCGATTCCACGAGCCGTGCTGGCCCACGAACAGGCCGCCTTCCGCGAAGGGCCCGCCCAGGCGGTTGCCCCGGGCAGAGGCCAGT
Organism: Hydrogenophaga sp.; assembly: GCF_035481345.1. Classification (GTDB taxonomy): domain Bacteria; phylum Pseudomonadota; class Gammaproteobacteria; order Burkholderiales; family Burkholderiaceae_C; genus Hydrogenophaga. The sequence continues at coordinate 16,546 of NZ_DATIGV010000142.1, forward strand.
CCCAGCGAGGCCGTGTGGTTGCCCAGCGCGTAGTCCGGCCGGATGGCCTTCTCGACCAGGTCGGGCCTGGGCGGCTGCGGGCGCGTGTCCACGGTCTGGCCGTAGTAGCTGTAGGGCCAGCCGTAGAAGCCGCCGTCGCGCACCGAGGTCATGTAGTCGGGCACCAGGTCCGAGCCCAGCTCGTCGCGCTCGTTGACGGAGGTCCACAGCACCTCGCCCTGCCAGGCCATGCCCACAGGGTTGCGCAGCCCGGTGGCGAACAGGCGGCCTTCGCCACTCGCGCGGTCGAAGACCCAGATCGCCGCGCGGCCTTCCTCGTGCTGCATGCCGTGTTCGGCCACGTTGCTGTTGGAGCCCACGGACACGTACAGGCGGCTGCCATCGGCGCTGGCAATGAGGCCCTTGGTCCAGTGGTGGTTGAGCGGGCCGCCGGGCAGCGCGGCCACCCGCACCGGCACGGTGCTGGCTTTCGTGTCGCCCTCACGGTAGGGCACTTTCACCAGCGCGTCGGTGTTGGCGATGAACAGCTCCTCGCCCACCAGCGCCATGCCGAAGGGCGAGTTCAGGTTCTCCAGGAACACGGAGCGCAGTTCGGCCACGCCGTCGCCATCGGCGTCGCGCAGCAGGGTGATGCGGTTGGCGCTGGGCGTGGCGGCGCCCGCGCGCTTCATCACCCAGCCCATGACCTTGCCGCGCAGGCCCAGCAGGTCATCGCGCAGCGGGCGCTCGGGTGCGTTCGATTCGGCCACGAGCACGTCGCCATTGGGCAGCACCAGCAGCCAGCGGGGGTGATCCAGCCCATCGGCGAAGCGGCGCACCGTGGTGCCCGGCGCGGCCGTGGGTGCGCTGGCCTCGGGCCAGGGCTCGGCAGGCGCCACCTTCACCGTGGGGATCCAGCGGGTCACCGGTTCGGGCAGTTGCGGGTCCGGCCCGTAGCCCGTGTCCACGCGCAGGCGCGCCGTGTCGCCGCAGGCGCTCAGCAACAGCGCCAGAGCGACGGCGGCGATCGGGGGAAGGTACGGGCGCCGGATCGGCAGGGTCATCGCCGGCCTCCTTTCAGGCGCGGTTCGCGGCAAATCGCGTGCCCACCGCCCCCCCCGCACGGGCACGCCGATTGCCTCGGCGCACGCTCCGCGGCCGCCGCGCCTCCTAGCAGCACCACCCGAAATGTCAATCAGCGAGCAGGACCCGGCCGCCACCGCGCCGCGCGCATTTACGCCCCGTTGCCCCGTTCCCGCGCCAGGGCGTTCACGATGAACCGACCATGAAACGAGATGCCCCCTGGCTGGAAGGAAAGGAACGCGCGATGCCGCTGGAGAGAGACGGCGCGAGCCTGCGCGTGCTCACGGTCAACATTCACAAGGGCTACAGCTTTTTCAACCGGCGCTTCGTTCTGCATGAATTGCGCGAAGCCGTGCGGGCCGTGCAGAGCGACGTGGTCTTCCTGCAGGAGGTGCGCGGCGGCGGCGATCCCGATGAACGCCACCCCGGCGTGTCGCAGTACGAGTTCCTGGCCGACACCATCTGGCGCGACCACGCCTATGGCCGCAACGCGGTGGCGCCGCGCGACAGCTACGGCAATGCCGTGCTCTCGCACTTTCCCATCGTCAAGAGCCACAACCACCGGCTGTCGCACCCGCGCATCGTGCCGCAGCGCGGCGTGCTGCATTGCGTGGTGAACCACGGCGCGCTGCCGGCGCTGCACCTGATGTGTGTGCACCTGGGCCTGCTCGAGGGCGACCGCCAGCACCAGATCGCCGCGCTGCGCGAGATCATCGACAGCGAGGTGCCAGCCGATGCGCCCCTCATCGTCGCCGGCGATTTCAACGACTGGCGCCAGCGCGTGGACGCGCGGCTCGCGCGCAGCGGCCTCACCGAGGTGTTTCGCCAGAGCCATGGGCGCCACGCGCGCAGCTTCCCTGCCGTGTGGCCTTGCCTGCGGCTCGACCGCATCTACGTGCGCAACGTGGTCGAGGTGCGCCCCCTGCCCATGCCGCGCCACCCCTGGTCGCGCCTGTCGGACCATGCGCCGCTGGCCGCCGAGGTGCAACTGATGAAGGAGAGCGGATGAACACCGCCACGAACGGCGCGGCGGCCGTCAACTCGCGCTGGCTTCCCGGCAACCGCATCGAGCTGCTGTGCTGTGGTGAGGACTACTACCCCAGCGTCTTCCAGGCCATCGACACGGCCGAGAAGCAGGTGCTCATCGAAACCTTCATCTGGTTCGATGACCCCGTCGGGCGCGAGTTGCGCGCCGCGCTGATCCGTGCCGCCCAACGCGGTGCCGAAGTGCACGTGCTCATCGACGGCTGGGGCTCGCCCGACCTGAGCGACGAGTTCGTGCAGGGCCTGATCGACGCGGGCGTGAAGCTGCGCGCCTTCGAACCCGTGCGAAAGCTGTTCGGCGCGCGCATCAACATGCTGGGCCGCATGCACAACAAGCTGGCCGTGGTCGATGGCCGTGTGGCCTTCGTCGGCGGCATCAACTACGCCAAGGACCACGTGCTGGCGCTGGAGCCGGAGCAGGCCAAGCTCGACTACGCCGTGCGCATCGAAGGGCCGCTGGTGGAGCAGATCGAGGCCTTCTGCCGCACCAACCTGAGCACGCCCCAGCCCCCGCGCGAGATGTGGCTGCGCCGCTGGCGCCGCCTGCGCCAGTCGCGCCACGAGGAGCGCTTGCCCCCACTCGACCAGGGCGCCGTGGCCGCCTTCGTCACGCGCGACAACCACCGCCACACCACCGACATCGAGCGCCACTACCGCGCCGCCATCCGCAGCGCGCACACACGCATCCTCATCGCCAACGCCTACTTCTTCCCGGGCTATCGCCTGGTGCGCGACCTGCGGCGCGCCGCGCGCCGTGGCGTGCAGGTCGACCTCATCCTGCAGGGCAACCCGGACATGCCCTGGGTGCAGCGCGCCACCATGCTGCTCTACGAGCACCTGCTGCGCGCGGGCGTGCGCATCCACGAATACACCGAGCGCCCGCTGCACGCGAAGGTGGCCGTCATCGACGACCACTGGGCCACGGTGGGCTCCAGCAACCTGGACCCCACCAGCCTCAGCCTGAACCTGGAGGCCAACGTGATCGTGCGCGACAAGGCCTTCGCCGCCGTGGTGCGCGAGGCGCTGGACCGTGTGTTGCAGCAGAGCTGCGAGCCCGTTCGCCTGTCGCGGCCCGGGCGCCTGCGCTCGGCCTGGATCGTGCTGCGCAGCGTGGTGGTGTTCCATGCACTGAGGCGCTTTCCGGCCTGGGCGCGCTGGGCGCAACACGCCCGCCCGCGCGTGGTGCCGGTGGTGCCCCAGTCGGATGAGGCCGGGTCCGAGCCGGTGCCGCACGAACCGGCCCACGCGGAGGGCCTGCGGTGAACGCCGGCCCGGCCCTCAAGCGCCTGTGGCCGCATGCACGCCGCTGGCTGCCCTGGTTGCTGGCCGCCGCCGTGCTCTACCTGGTGGCGCAGCAGGCGCGCGAGGTGGAGTGGGCCAAGGTGTGGGCTGCGCTGCAGGCCTTGCCGCTGCGCCACATCCTCATCTCCGTGGCGCTGGCGCTGTGCGCGCACACGCTGTTCTCCAGTTACGACCTCATCGGCCGCTGGCTGGCCAAGGCGCGCATCACGCGCGCGCGCACGCTGGCGACGGCGGCCATCGCCTACGCCTTCAACCTCAACTTCGGCGCGCTCATCGGCGGCGTGGGCATGCGGCTGCGCCTGTACACGCGGGCCGGCCTGTCGCCGGGCACCGTGGGTCAGGTTGTCACGCACAGCTTCATCGCCAACTGGCTGGGTTGGTGCTGGGTGCTGGGCACGGTGCTGGTGCTGTCGCCGCCGCGCCTGCAGGGCGAATGGGCGCTGGGGATGGTGGCGCTGCGCGGCATGGGCGCGGTGCTGCTGGTGGTGGCGGCGGGCTACCACGCGCTGTGCGCCTTCAGCGGCAAGTCCGAGCTGCGCTGGCGCGAGCACACGCTGCCGCTGGCCCGCAGCCGCGTGGCGCTGTTGCAGGCGGTGATGGGGGCCACCGTGTGGATGCTGATGGCCCTGAGCCTGTGGAACCTGTTGCAGGGCCGGGTGCCGTACCCCACCGTGCTGGGGGCGCTGCTGCTGGCCGGTGTGGCGGGGGCGCTCACGCACGTGCCGTCGGGCTTGGGTGTGCTGGAGGCCGTGGTGGCGGCGGCGCTCGCCGGGATGCTGCCGTTGGACGAGGTGTTGGCCGCGGTGCTGGCGTACCGGGCGGCGCATTACCTCCTGCCGCTGGCGCTGGCGCTGCCGGCGTATGGCTTCAGTGAGATGAGCCCGTCGAAGCGGGCCGGGCGCGGGCGGGCTGCGCAGAGGCAGGCCACATGAACGCCCCGTCGGCCCGCACGCGCTGCCCCCCGCGTTCGCGCTTGAACCGCCGCCGGCTGCTGGCGCTGCCCGGATGCGCGGTCCTGCTCCTGCCGGCCTGCGGGGGCGGCTCCGCGCCAGCGCCGGAGCCCAGCACCGAGACGCCCTCCACGACGCCGACCGCCTTGAGCTACGGGGCCATCCGGTCGGTGTACGTGGTGGGCCAGGCCATCCCGCCCAACCGCGCACGGCTGGACGGCGTTCCCGCGGCCCGGTATTCCGTCGCACCCGACCTGCCGCTTGGCTTGAGCCTGGACCTGTCCACCGGCGCCATCGTCGGCGTACCCCAGGTGCCGCAAGCGCAGACGCAATACACCGTGACGGCCAGCCATGCGCGCGGCAGGACGCAGGCGCAGATCCAGATCACGGTCGCCGGGCAGGGCGTCTGGAAGGCCGCGGCGAGCCTGCCGGACGCGCGCTATTACGCGAGTTGGGCCCCCTTGCCCGGGGGGCGGTTCCTGATGGCCGGCGGCAGAAGCCGGACGGCGATCACCGATGCGGCGCACATCTTCGATCCGGCCGCCGACACCTGGACACCCGCCGCGCCCATGTGGAAAGGCCGCGCGGCCGCCCGGGCCGTCCCCTTGTCCGACGGCCGTGTGCTGGTGCTGGGGGGTGACACCGCTGCCCGGGCCACGACCGCATCCGCCGAGATCTACGACCCCTTTGCCGACGCCTGGATCGCCACCGAACCCATGAACGCCGCGCGCAGTTGGGCGACGGCGCATCGGCTGGCCGATGGCCGGGTGCTGGCCGTGGGCGGCACCTGGCTCAAGCTGGGCCTCGGCCGCACGTACCAGCACACGGTGGAGCGGTACGACCCCGGCACCGGGGCCTGGACCCTGCTGGAAACGCCACTGTGGACCGCGCGCTCGCAACACGCCGCTGCCTTGCTGCCAGGCGGCACCACGCTGCTCGTGGCGGGTGGCGTCAATGCCGTGGGCCGCGAGCCCACGGCAGAAATCTATGCGGTGGATGGCAGCGGCACCACGGTCATTCCGTATGGCGTGCAGGCCAACGTGCAGCAGGCCGTGAGCTTGAACGACGGCAGCGTGCTCGTCGTGGACGACCTGAGCTTGCGGTCGCACCGCTTCGACCCCTACCTGGCGAGGTGGACCACGAGCGCCCGCAGCGCATTGCGCCTCTTGCCGAGCATGGCGGTGATGGCGGATGGGCGTGTGCTGCTGGCGGGCGGAGGAAACCTGAACACCGCCGAAGTCTATGCACCCGAGCAGAACGTGTGGACCGCCACGGCGCCCATGGCGAGGGCGCGACGCGCGGCGGTGGCCAGCTTGCTGGCCGACGGCAGTGTGCTGCTCGTCAGTGGCGACAGCCACGCCGGGCCGCTCGATGGTTGCGAGCGTTACGCCCCTTGAGGGGCCGCGCGATCAGGGCGCGCGATCAGGGCGCGCGATCGGCTTCGATCCCCACCAGCCCCGCTTCGGGGTAGCGCGTCCCGGCCACCGCCCGGGGATCGAACAGGCGATCCAGTTCCGCGATCTCCGGGGGCGTGAGCGCGATGTCGATCGCGCTGACGTTGCTCTCCAGATAGGCGATGCGGCGGGTGCCGGGGATCGGCACCACGTGCGGGTGCTTGTTGAGCAGCCAGGCCAGCGCGACCTGCGAGTTGCTGAGCCCGCGCCCGGCGGCGAACGCCGCCAGCGCGTCCACCAGGCGCTGGTTCGCGGCGCGCGCCTCGCCGACGAAGCGCGGGTTGTTCTTGCGGAAGTCCGTGTCGCTGAGCTGGTCCGTCTCCAGCGCGCCGGTGAGAAAGGCGCGGCCCAGGGGGCTGTAGGCCACGAAGGCCGTGCACAGTTCGGCGCAGGCCGCCAGCATCCCGGCCTCGGGCTCGCGGCTCCACAAGGAATACTCGGACTGCACGGCGGCCACGGGAAACACCGCGTGCGCGCGGCGCAGCGTCTGCACCGACACCTCCGACAGCCCGATCGCGCGGACCTTGCCCGCGCGCACCAGCTCGCCCATCGTGCCCACCACGTCCTCGATGGGCACGGCCGGGTCGCGGCGGTGGCAGTAGTACAGGTCGATGTGGTCCGTGCCCAGCCGGCGCAGCGAGGCCTCGCAGGCTTCGCGGATGTACGCCGGCGAGTTGTCGATGCGGCGCTCGTACTGGCCGGCCGCGCGCACGATGCCGAACTTGGTGGCCAGCACCACCTCTTGCCGGCGCGTGGCGCCGCCCGCGGCCAGGAAGCGGCCCAGCAGGCCCTCGTTGTGGCCGAGGCCGTAGGTGTCGGCCGAATCGAAGTGCGTGACGCCCAGCGCCAGCGCCCGCTCCAGCGTGCGCAGGGCGCTGGCGTCATCGGTCTGGCCGTAGAACTCGCTCATGCCCATGCAGCCCAGGCCGATGGCGGAGCTGCTGAGGCCCGAGGCGCCCAACTGGCGGTGTTTCATGGTGTCTCCGGTGCGGGGGGAAACCTCGAACTCTACCGGTCGGGCGTGCGGCTCAGGTCTGGAGCCGCCGGTGCGTTTGGCTGGCCACGTCCTTGCACCAGGGCTGCTGACGCCAGTGGCGTTCCGCGAACGCCGCGATGCCCTCGCGCTGCTGCAGCGTCAGCCCGATGACGTCGAGGCGCTCGAGGAACATCTGGCGGTGCCGATCGGAGATCGAGAAGCCGAGGTCCAGGTTCTTGCTCCTGACGCGCCGCTGACCGACATCGATGACGACGGGCGTTCCCTCGCGCTCCACCTCGTCCATCAGCGCTTGCACCTGCTGTGGCGCAAGCATGACTAGCATGAGCTGGTTGTTCATCGCGTTCGAGTAGAAGATTTCGCCAAAGCTGGGTGCGATCACGGCCCGGATGCCGAACTGCTGGAGACCCCAGACCGCATGTTCGCGGCTCGATCCGCACCCGAAGTTCGACCCGCCCAGCAGGATGTTCACGCCTTGGTGGCCTTGCTGGTTGAGCACGAAGTCCGGGCGGGGCGTGCCCGTCGGGTCGTACCTCAGGTCGTACAGCAGCCCCTGCGCCAACCCCGACTTGTCGATGCCGCGCAGGAACTGCTTCGGCATGATCTGGTCGGTGTCGAGGTTCTCGATGCGGATGGCGGCTGCGCGCCCCTGGATGTGGTGCGTGGCCTCAGACATGATGCGTTTCCATGAGCCGGACATCGCAGATGACGCCCGTGACGGCGGCCGCGGCGGCCATGGCCGGGCTCATCAGGTGGGTGATCGCGCCGCGCCCCTGCCGGCCCTCGAAGTTCCGGTTGGTGGTCGACGCGCAACGGGTGCCCTCGCTCAGCACGTCGTCGTTCATCGCCAGACACATGGAGCAGCCCGGTTTGCGCCATTCGAAACCGGCCTGAACGAGGACGTCCGCCAGGCCTTCGGCTTCTGCCTGGGCCTGCACGGCACCCGAGCCGGGCACCACCATCGCCCGCACGCCCGGCGCCACGCGACGGCCGCGAACCACCTCCGCCACGGCGCGCAAGTCTTCAATACGCCCATTGGTGCATGAGCCAATGAAGACGTGCTGCACCGGCACGCCCTGCAGGGCCGTACCCGGCTCAAGGCGCGTGTAGCGCAGCGCCTGCTGCACGCTGCGTCGCTGGCTCGGCTCGGTCAGCTCGTCCGGACGAGGCACGTGGCCGGTGATCGGCACCACCTGGTCGGGGCTGGTCCCCCAGGTCACGTGGGGAGAAACCTCGCTTGCGTCGAACCGGTGTTCGACGTCGAAGCTCGCGTCCGCGTCGCTGCTCAAGGTCTTCCAATGCGCCAGCGCCTGGTCGCGAAGGGCGCCCCGGATGTCGGCCGCGCGCGCCAACACGTAGTCGCTGGCTTTCTCGTCCGGCGCGATGAGCGCCCCGCGCGCGCCCGCTTCCACCATCATGTTGCACAGCGTGAAGCGGGCCTCGATCGACAGCGCATCGATGGCCGAACCGCACAGCTCGACCACATAGCCCCGCGCGCCCTGGGCGCCGATTCTTCCGATGATCATGAGCACCAGGTCCTTGGCGGTCACGCCCGTCGGCAGTTGGCCCTCCACGCGAATGCGCATGTCCTTGGCCAGCCGGTAGACCAGCGTCTGGGTCGCCAGAACGTGTTCCACCTCGCTGGTGCCGATGCCAAAGCCGAGCGCACCCAGCGCGCCGTAGGTGGTCGTGTGGCTGTCGCCGCAGATGACCACCATGCCGGGGCGGATCATCCCGTGCTCGGGCGAGACGACGTGCTCGATGCCCTGGTGCTTGTCGTTGGTGTCGAACAGGGGGATGCCATGCCGCGTGCAGTTGCGCTTGAGGTTCGCGGCCTGCAGCGCCGAGGCCGGGTCCTGGATGACCCGCACCGCATCCGGGTGCGTGGGAATGATGTGGCTCACCACCGCCACGTTCTGGCCCGGGTACGGTACCCCGCGCCCCTGGTCGTGCAGGCCCGTGAAGGCCTGTGGGCTGGTGTACTCGTTCATCAGGTGCAGGTCGCAGAACAACAGGACGTTGCTCTCGTCGATGACGCTGACGGTGTGGCTGTCCACCAGCTTTCTGTAGAGGGTTGTCGAGGTCACGATGGGCCCTGGCTGTTGGCGTCTGCGCTCATTCCGTGGTGATGCCCTTGTCCTTGATGAGCTTGGACCACATGGGCATTTCCTTGACGAGGCGCTGTCGGGCCTGCGCGGGCGTCGAAGGGATGGGGTCGAAGCCCTCGCGCACCATGCGCTCCTTGAGCGCGGACGAACCCAGCGCCTGGTTGAGCGACGCGTTGAGCTTGTCGATGACGGCCTTGGGCGTGTCCGCCGGCGCGAACACCATGAACCAGGTCTCGAAGTTGTAGTCGGGCAGGCCCGCCTCGGCAATCGTGGGCACGCTCGGCAACAGCGACGAGCGTTGCGGGCCCGTGACGCCCAGCGCGCGCAGGCGCCCCGACTCCACCATGCCCCGGGCCGCGGACAGCACGGGGAAGCTCATGTTGACCATGCCCGCGATCGTGTCGTTGAGGGCCGGACCACCACCGCGATAGGGCACGTGCACGATGTCCGTGCCGGCGACTGCCTTGAAGAGTTCGGCCGACATGTGGAACGTGCTGCCGTTGCCCGCTGAACCGTAGTTGAGCTTGCCTGGCTGGGCTTTCGCCAGCGCAATCAGCTCCTTGACGTTGCCGGCCTGCAGCCCCGGATGGACCACCAGCACGTGCTGTGAGCTGGCGACCATGCCGATCGGCTCAAGGTCCTTCAGGGTGTCGTAGGGCATGCGGGGAAAGAGGCCCGGGTTGATGGCCAGGGACACGGTCTGCAGGCCGATGGTGTAGCCATCGGCCTTGGACTTCGCCACCGAATCGACGCCGATGTTGCCACCGGCACCCGCCTTGTTCTCGATCACGATGGACTGGCCAAGGGCCTTGCCCCATTCATCGGACACCAGGCGCGCCGTGATGTCGGCGCTGCCGCCCGGTGCGTACGGGACGACGAGCTTCACGGGGCGTTCGGGGTAGGTCTGCGCGGCGGCGGGCATCGCTGCCACCAGGCACATGGCCATCAAAGCGCTCAGGCGGGCGCGGTTCTTCATGCTTGTCTCCTGTGTGCGAATGGGAAGGCCTATGCTACTTATGAGATAAACAACGACAAAGTCGAATGAATTAAGTTTTTCGTTCCTTTTGGTTATCAATAAAGCCCATCACGACCATTGACGTGTTCTCCGACCTCGCCTTCTTCTCCCAGCTCATCCGCCTGGGGAGTCTCGCGGCGACCGCACAGGAGCTGGGCGTCACCGCGCCCGCGGTGAGCAAGCGCCTGGCGGCGTTGGAGCGGCGGCTGGGCGTGCAACTGCTGCAGCGGACCACGCGCCGCATGAGCCTCACGCCGGAGGGCGACCTGTACCTGTCCGAAGGCGCCAAGGTGCTGCGCGACATCGAAGCGCTCGAGGCGCGCGTCGCCAGCGGCAAGGACACGCCCAGGGGCCTGCTGAAGATCGGCGCCACGCTGGGTTTTGGCCGGCGCTACATCGCGCCGGCCCTGTCCGGTTTCTCGAGAAAGTACCCGGACGTCGAGGTGCAGTTGAGCCTGCAGGACAAGCCGTTCAACATGGCCGAACACGGACTGGATGCCGTGGTGCGATTCGGCGACCTCCCCGATTCGCGCTTCTCGGCGCGCGTGCTCGCCCACAACCAGCGGATTCTTTGCGCGACGCCCGCGTACCTGGCGGCCATGGGCGCACCGCGCACGCCCACGGAGCTGGGCAGCCACCAGTGCCTGTTCATCCGCGAGGGCGACGAGGCCTTCGGGACCTGGCACCTGCAGATGGGCGAGCGCCGCGAAACCGTGAAGGTCCGCGGCCCGCTCAGCAGCAACGATGGCGAGGCGGTGTTGCATTGGGCCCTGGAAGGACACGGCATCCTCATGCGTTCGTTGTGGGATGTCGCGCCCATGTTGCGTGACAAGCGCCTGGTGGCGGTGCTGGCCGACTGGAGCCTGCCGCCCGCGGACATTCACATCTGCTTTCCCACGGGCAGCCTGCTGTCGGCCAAGACGCGGGCGCTGGTGGACCACCTGCTGGCGGTGTTTGCGCGACACCGCAAGAGCCGCCAGGGCGGGTGGTGATGCCTTGCGGGGCGAGGTGATCCGCCCATGGCCCGCTTGCGTAGAAGCGCCATCCCCACTGACGCCGGTTCGCCATGTCCCTCGCCCCGAACACCGCCAGCGACACCACCAGCGACACCGCTACCGCCACCGCCACCGCCATCCGTTGGGTCGAGCAGGGCCTGGTGTTCGACCCAGCCGTGCGCCTGGGCATCCGCCACCTGCTGCGCCAGCGCCTGAGCGAGCTGCGCAGCGGCGACCCCGAGGCCACCGCCGAGGCCACGGCCGCGTTCCACGCCGGCCTAGCCAGCGCGCCCCTGGCCCCGCTGCCCGAGAAAGCCAACGAACAGCATTACGAGCTGCCCGCCGACTTCTTCGGCGCCGTGCTGGGGCCGCACCGCAAGTACAGCTGCTGCTGGTGGCCCGCGGGCGTGGACACGCTGGAGCAGGCCGAGGCCGCCGCGCTGGCCGAGACCTGCGCGCGCGCTGGCCTGGCCGATGGCCAGCACATCCTGGAGCTGGGCTGCGGTTGGGGTTCGCTGAGCCTGTGGATGGCCGAGCGCTTTCCGGGCGCGCGCATCACGGCCGTGTCGAACTCGCACTCGCAGCGCCGCCATATCCAGGCCCAGGCCGCCGCGCGCGGGCTGGGCAACCTGGAGGTGATCACCGCGGACTTCAACGATTTCGACACCGACCAGCGCTTCGACCGCATCGTCTCCGTGGAGATGTTCGAGCACCTGCGCAACTGGCCGCAGGCCTTCGCCAAGGTGGCGCGCTGGCTGAACCCGGTCGGGTGCTTCTTCATGCACGTGTTCGTCCACCGCGAGGCGCCCTATGCCTTCGAGGCCCGCGACGCCAGCGACTGGATGAGCCGCCACTTCTTCTCCGGCGGCATGATGCCCAGCGACGACCTGGCCCTGCGCTGCCAGGACGGTCTGCGCCTGCTGCAGCAGTGGCGCTGGAACGGCCGGCACTACGCGCGCACGGCCGCCGCGTGGCTTGAGCGCATGGACGCGCAACGCGACGCGCTGATGCCGCTGTTCAAGGAGGCCTACGGCAGCGAGCAGGCCGGGGTGTGGTTTGCGCGCTGGCGGCTGTTCTTCCTCTCGGTGGAAGAACTCTTCGCCTACGCGGACGGTGGCCAGTGGTGGGTCAGCCACTACCTGTTCGAGCGCCGCGCATGATCGCGCTGGCCGCTCAGGGTCTGCTGGCCGCGCTGGCCGTGGCGCTGCCGGTGTGGGCCTTGAGCCTGCCGCTGCGCGACGCCAGCCTGGCCGACCGCGTGTGGTCGCTGCTGGTGGCGGCACCGGTGGCCGTGTACGCCTGGACCCTGCTGCCCCCACTGCAGCCACGTGACGCCCTGCTGCTGGCCCTGCTGCTGGCCTGGGCCTTGCGCCTGGCCCTCTACATCAGCTGGCGCAACCGCGGCCATGGCGAGGACCGCCGCTACCGCGCCATGCGCGAGCGCCACGGCGCGCGCTTCGGGCTCAAGAGCCTGTACCTGGTGTTCGGCCTGCAGGCCGTGCTGGCCTGGGTGCTGGGCTGGCCCTTGCTCGCCGCCCTGGGGCGGCCCGGGGCACTCACCTGGCTGGATGCCCTGGGCCTTGTGCTGGCGGGCGGTGGGCTGCTGATCGAGACAGTGGCCGACGTGCAACTGGCGCGCTTCCTGCGCGGCCCGCGCCCCGAGGGGGCGGTGATGGACCGCGGCCTGTGGGCCTGGTCGCGCCACCCCAACTACTTCGGCGAGGCCTGCTTCTGGTGGGGCCTGTGGCTGATCGCGCTGCCGGCCGCCGGTTGGGCCGGCGCATGGACGGTGGTGTCGCCGCTGATGTTGACCTGGCTGCTGCTGCGCGTGTCCGGCGTGGCCTTGCTGGAGCAGGACATGGCCGCGCGCCGCCCCGCCTACCGCGACTACATCGCGCGCACCAGTGCCTTCATACCCTGGCCGCCACGGCGGGCGGCGCCACCATGAGCG
>NZ_DATIGV010000143.1:0-13468 GCF_035481345.1 Hydrogenophaga sp.
GTAGATGCTCATGCGGGCATCGTAGGCAGCGGGGCCGGGGCGTGACCAGCGGGGCTTACCCGATGGGACCCCGGTCTGGCTTGTCGCCCGGCAGACAATCAGACCTGCTTCGACTCGTCGCACGCCCAGGCGCGCCAACGCTCGTTGCAGAATGGGGCATTCGATATCGAGGATCGAGAGGGGAGGACCAATGGGTACACGGAAGACGGGCACATGGCTTGCGCTAGTTTTTGCGTACCAACCGCACTTTGCACAGGCTGCAGCGCCAATCTATTTCGATATCGGCCAGGTAGTTTTGGTGCTGGGGGGCTCGGCGGCAGCATTCATCGCACTCTTGCTCGGTCTGATTTCTTCCCGCAGCAACCGCGTCAAGCTCCTTTGCCTCTCAGGACTGTTGGCCTACCCTGCTTACTTTCTCTGGAGCAGTTATCAGACTCACAAAATCCGGAAACCACATGAGGGGTACACCCACTTCCGGGGAGCCGCGTCAACAAGTTCTGCCGTTCACAGCACCGCATTCGCTCTTTGCAATCCTCGCAAATCGGATGTTTTTCGCATCAAACCCATCCTGTCACTCCGACTTCAACCGACAACTGCGGCGAACGAGCCCGTTCCCCGAGGCTGGCAAGGGGTGCAGGCATTCGTGCTGGCGGGAATCAGTACGCCAGATCCAGTCTACGAGCCACACAACGAACAAACGAGTCTGGCAAAGGTCGTACGCCGCATCGGCATGCAAAGACTAAGCGAGGGCAGCAAACAATTGCCCAGCTTGGAGTACCTAGAGGCGGACGGAACCTGGAGCCGATTGGAGCCGTCTCCCGATGCGCCAATCTATCAGGTGGTGCGGCATGTCCAACCGAGCGCGAGCCACATCATCCAAGTTAATGCGATAAAGACTTCGCTCGAAAAATCGGCGGACCACTACGGAGTTCGAATCGACCTCATCGATCCTCAAGCGAACCGATCAGTCGCTTGGCGACAGTTCTTTGCCAGAGACTTGTACGACGGTCACCACAACCGTTGGGCATTGATGCCGACCAACACCTGCGGATTCGACAAGAAAAAGTCTCACTCAGAACTTCAATCCTGGCTCGAATGGCTTATGCCACCAAGTAACGGCTAGAGGCTCGTTTTTATTCCGCAGTACAGATGCCCGCGGCACGCACGGGTCATAACTCTGTTGGGCGCCGCACGTTCTGCCCAGCGCTCACACCGACTTTGAGACCTCGCGGAACATCTGGTTGAAAGCCCCCAGCCCCGGCAGGTTGGCCGCGTAGCCAAAGCTCCCAGGCCCGTTCATCTCCTCGGCGGCCTGCAGCAGCGCCGCGTAGGCCGCGCGCGCCAGCGACGAGCCCACGCTGATGCGCCGCACGCCCAGATGCTCCAGGTCGCCGCGCGTGAGCGCGCCGCCGGCCAGGCCCATCACCACGTTCACCGGCCGGGGCGCCACGGCGCGCACCACGCGCTCCACCTGCTCGGCGGTTTTCAGGCCGGGGGCGTAGAGCACGTCGGCGCCCACCTCGGCGAAGGCCTGCAGCCGGCGGATGGTGTCGTCGAGGTCATTCCTGCCCCACAGCAGGTTCTCGGCCCGCGCGGTGAGCACGAAGGGAAACGGCAGCGCGCGCGCCGCCTGCACGGCCGCGCGCACGCGGGCCACTGCCGCGTCGAAGGGGTAGATGGGGTCGTCGGCGCGGCCGGTGGCGTCTTCGATGGAGCCGCCCACCACGCCCGCCTCGGCGGCCAGGCGGATGGTGTCGGCGCAGTCCTGCGGGCTGTCGCCGAAGCCGTTCTCCAGGTCGGCCGTCATCGGCAGCGCGGTGGCTTGCGCGATGTCGCGCAGGTGGGCGATGGTGCGCTCGCGGCCCAGGCCGCCGTCGGGCAGGCCCAGGGCGAAGGCGTGGCCGGCGCTGCTGCTGGCCAGGGCCTGGAAGCCCTGCCCCGCCAGCAGCACGGCGGAGCCCCGGTCCCAGGGGTTGGGCACGACGAAGCAGCCCTGGCGGTGCAGCTCGACGAAGCGCTCGGCGCGTTCGCTGCGTTTGGCCTGTTCGCCGCGGTCGGCAGTGGTGCCCATCGTGTCCCCTTTCCCGGTCGGTGCCGTGTCACTTCAGCGGCGCGCGCTCACCCAGCACCGCGCCTTTGGACAGCGGTTGTACCAGTTGACCGTACAGGTGCAGCCAGCCGAAGCGACCCTGGGGCACGGGCGGCTTGAAGTCGCGCAGGCGCGCGGCGATCTCCTCGGCGGGCACCACCAGTTCGATGCGCCGCGCGTTGAGGTCGATCTCCACGCGGTCGCCGTCGCGCACGGCCGCCAGCGGGCCGCCCTCGGCGGCCTCGGGCATGACCTGGCCGATGGTGATGCCGCTGTTGAGGCCGGAGAGTTCGCCGTCGGTGACGACAGCCACGTCCGCCCCTCGCCCCGCGCCCACCAGGGCCGCCATGAAGCTGGCCGCGAACACCGTGCCCGGGCCGCCGCGCGGGCCCAGCATGCGCAGCACGATGACCTGCCCCGGTTGCACGGCACCGGTGCGCAGGCCGTCGATGGCGAGGGCTTCGTCCTCGAACACCTTGGCCTCGCCCGCGAAGCGGCGGATGCCGGCGGGCACGGCCGCCAGCTTCACCAGCGCGCCGTCGGGCGCGAGCGAACCGCGAATCACCATCAGCCCGGGCTCGCGCGCGAAGGGCTCGTCCAGCGTGCGGATGACCTGGTCGTCGATCGCCAGCGGCACGGCCAGCTCTTCGCCCACGGTGCGGCCGGACACGCTCAGCGCGCTGCCGTCCACCAGCGGGCCCAGGCGCTGCATCACCGCGCGCACGCCGCCGGCGGCGTCCAGGTCCTCGATGCGGTCCGGCCCGTTGGGGCGCACCTGCGTGAGCATGGGCACGGTGTCGGCGCAGGCCTCGAACTCGGCGATCACGTCGACGGGGCATTGCGCCTCGATGGCGATGGCGATGAGGTGGCGCATGACGTTGACCGAGCAGCCCATGGCCACCGCCGTGCGCACCGCGTTGCGCAGCGCGGCGGGCGTGAGGATCTGGCGCGGGCGCAGGTCCTCGCGCACGAGGTCGACGATGCGCGCGCCGGCCTGCGCGGCCAGGGCGTGCAGGCGTGGGCCGTCGGCGCGGATGGGCGCGTTGCCCGGCAGCGCCATGCCCAGGGCCTCGGCCAGGCAGTGCATGGAGTTGGCCGTGGCCAGGCCGGCGCACACGCCGGGGCCGTCGATGGCGGCGCGGCACATGCCGTGCAGGCCGTCGAGCGAGAGCTGGCCCGCCTTCACCGTGCCCACGGCCTTGTAGACCTCCTCGATGTCGACGTGGTGCTCGCCGCACTGGCGGCCCAACTGGTAGCCGCAGGCCAGCACCAGGGCCGGCACGTCCAGGCGGCCGGCGGCCATCAGGTGGGCGGGCGTGGTCTTGTCGCAACTGGAGAGCAGCAGCATGCCGTCGAGTTCCGCGCCCTCCACCTGCACCTCGATGTCGTTGACGATGAGGTCGCGCGTGGGCATGAGGTAGCGGCCCTGGCGCCCGGCGCTGGTGATGAAGTCGGACGGCGCGGCGGTGCGGATCTCGAAGGGCAGACCGCCGGCGGCGCGGATGGCGTCCTGCACCATCCTGGAGATGCGGTCCAGGTGCGAGAAGCAGACCGACAGGCCGCTGGAGGTGTTGACGACGGCGATCTTGGGTTTGTCGAAGTCGCTCTCGGGGATGCCCATGGCCGTCCATTGCGCGACGCGCACGGCCCAGCGGGTGGACCCGGGTTCGAAGTTGCTGCGATAGGTCATTGGGTTCCTGTGAATGGTTCAGTCGTCTCAATCGTCGAGGCGCGCGCCCTGGCGGTTGAGTTCGGCGCGCACCTGGCGCCCGTCGATGGCGCGGGGCTGGCGCTGTTCGCGCACGGCCAGCGTGGCCGCCACGCCGAGCGCCTGCCCGTAGGAAAAACACTGCGCCGTGACGCGCGCCGAGGCCACGGCCTCGTGCTCGGCCGAGAGGCACCGCCCGCCGAAGAGCAGGCCTTCGCCCAGCTCGGGCACGAAGCAGCCGTAGGGCACCTCGTAGAAGTCGCCGATGAGCCATTCCACGCGCGGCTTCGCGCCGGCGTGCAGCTCGATCGGCCAGGGCGAGCGCGCCACGCCGTCAGCGAACTTGCTGCCGGCCACCACGTCGGTGTTGCGCAGCACGGCGGTGCCGGCGCCCTGGCGCGTCTGGCGCACGCCCACCTGCACGCCGGTGTCGTTGACCCAGGCGTTCTCGCAACCCACCAGGTGCTCGCGGAAGAAGCGCTCGTACTGGCGCACCTGCGCGCGGCCCTGCGGCTCGGCCTCGCTCAGGTCCTCGGCGATGGCGGCGTTGAGCTCACGCCCGTCGGCGCCGCGCACGCGCGTGCAGTTGCACAGCAGCTCGCCGGGGCGCGTGGTGGTGAAGAGCCAGATCTTGGCGCGCGGCAGGTCCATGCCGGCCTGCTGCGCGGCCAGGATGCGCTCGCTCACGGCCACCGGCATGATCGTGTCCTGCCCGTACTCGGCGAGAAAGCGCGCGGTGTCCACGCCCTGCAGGCGAAAGATCATGGTGGGGTTCTGCACCACGCCGTCGGCCCCGCACCAGGTGCGAAACCCCGCCATGGCCAGCAGGTCGGCGTCGCCGCTGGCGTCGATGGTGATGGGCGCGCGCACGTCGAGCAGGCCGGACTTGGTCCACACCATCGCGCCGCCCACCAGGTCGCCGTCGCGGTGCACGCCGGTGGCCAGGGCGTGGTACAGCACGCGCACGCCGGCTTGCGCCAGCAAGGCGTCGGCGCTTTCGCGCCAGGCCAGGGGCTCGTGCACGCGGGTGAAGGTCTTGCCGTAGAGCATGGGCTCCGTCAGCCCGCCGCGCGACTCCATCTGCGCGATGAAGTCGTCCACGAAGCCGTGTACCAGCTGGCGCGGCGTCACCGGGTGTTCGGCCGCTTCGTATAGGCCGCAGATGGTGCCGGACAGGCCGGCCACCGCGCCGCCGCCGCAGAAGCCGTAGCGCTCCACCAGCAGCACCGACAGGCCGGCGCGCGCCGCGGTGCAGGCCGCGGCCACGCCGGTGGCGCCGCCACCGATCACCAGCACATCGGTCCGCACGCGCTGAACGGGTCGTTGGTCCATGGTGTTGCCTCCCTCAGCGCAATTGCATCGCCCAGCCGGGCAGCCAGGTCACCATCTGCGGCCAGAGCATGGTCGCGGCCAGCACCACCACCTGCAGCAGGATGAAGGGCACCATGCCGGCGTACATGTGGCGCATGGTGATCTCGGGCGGCGCCACGGCGCGCAGATAGAAGATCGCGGGCGCCAGCGGCGGCGTGAGGTAGCTGGTCTGGATCATGATGAGGAACAGGATGCAGAACCACACCGGATCGAAGCCCGCGGCCGTCACCAGCGGCGTGAAGATCGGCAGGAAGATCAGCACGATGGAGATCCAGTCCAGGAAGAAGCCGGCGATGAACAGGATCGCGAGCAGCAGGAAGACCAGGCCCCAGGGGCCCATCTGCAACTGGTCGATCGCCGCGCTGGCCAGGCTGATGCCGCCACCGCCCACGAACACACCGGTGAACAGCGTGCCGCCCAGCAGCACCGCCATGATCATGGCGGTGACGCGCACGGTCTTGAGCAGCGAGTCGTAGAGGCCGCCCCAGGTGAAGCGGCGGTACAGCACAGTGAGCAGCACCGAGCACACGCAGCCGATGGCCGCCGCCTCCGTGGGCGAGGCCACGCCGCCCAGGATGGAGCCCAGCACGGCGACGATCATCAGCAGCGGCGGCACCAGGTTGCGCGCCGAGATGCCCAGCTTCTGCATGAACGTCGGGTCGCCCGGTTCGGGCGGGATGCGCGGGCCGTGCTCGGGCTTCACGATGCACAGCACCAGGATGTAGACCAGGTACAGGCCGGCCATCATCAGGCCGGGGAACACCATGCCGTACATCAGGTCGCCCACGGACACGTCGGCCAGCGGGCCCATCACCACCACCACCACCGACGGCGGGATGATGGTGCCCAGCGATCCCCCGGCGCAGATGACGCCGCTGATGAGGCGCTTGTCGTAGCCGTAGCGCAGCATGATGGGGATGGTGAGCAGGCCCACCACCGATTCGGTGGCGCCGATCACCCCGCTGGAGGCCGCGAACACGATGCACATGAGCACGGTGGCAATGGCCAGGCCACCGGGCAGGCGGCGCGTCCAGATGTGGATGGCCTCGAACAGGCGGTCGGCGATGCCCGACTTCTCCAGCACCGCGCCCATGAAGACGAACAGCGGAATGGCCGCGAAGACGAAGTTGGAGGCCAGGTCGTCGACCTTCTCGACGAACTGGTGCACCACGGCCGGGCCGAAGGTCATCAGGCCGAACGCGGTGGCGGTGAGCAGCATCGCGAAGGCGACCTGCACCCCCAGGAACATCAGCCCGAAGGTGACGGGCAGCATGAAGAACGGCAGGTACTCCATCATGGCCGTTGCACCTTCGGTTCGCGGCGCACGAAGGACTTGAGCAGTTCGCACAGCACCTGCAAAGCCAGCGTGGCGAAGGCCAGGGTGAACACGGCGCGGAACGGCCACACCGGCAGATTCAGGGCCGACTGGCCCGAGGTCTCGCCGCGCGCATAGCCGTCGGCCATGTAGTGCCACAGCGTCCAGCTGAGCCACACCAGGATGGGCAGCACCAGCGCGTACACCACGGCGTCGATGCGGCGGCGCGCCTGGGGCGACAGGAACACGCTGAGCACGTCGATGCGGATGTGCTCCCCCTGGCGCAGCGTGTAGGCCAGCGCGAGCAGGAAGTGCGCACCGGTCAGCGTGTAGCCGATCTCGTAGGCCCAGATGGTGGGCGCGTCCAGCGCGTAGCGGGAGATCACCTCCCAGGTGGTGGCCAGCACCAGAGGCACGAGCAGCAAGGCCGCGAGCACGCCAATGCCCACGACCCAGCGCTCGGCGAGGTCAATGAATCGATTCAAGGAAGTCCCCATTCAAGAGACGGCGGCACGCACCGCCATTCGCTGGCGCGCACCGGGGACGGTGCGCGCCACCCATTCGCATCAGACGCGCTTGATCTTCACCTTGCGCCAGTCGTCCGCGTCACGCCACGCGGCGTCGAACGCCTGCTGGCTCTGGTGCACCTTGGCGAACCACTTGGACCTGCCTTCCTTGGCCGTCTTGTCGGCCCAGTCCAGGCCGATCTTGCGGGTGGCGAACTGCACCTCTTCGTCCAGCTCGATCAGGGTGACGCCGTTCTTCTTGTAGAAATCGAAGGCCTTGGCGTCTTCGGCGCCGATGCGCGCCCAGCTCTCGAAGGTGACGAGCTTGGCCACCACCTCCACCAGCTTGCGGTCGGCCTCGGGCATCTTGTCCCACACGCCCTTGTTGATGACGAGTTCGAAGGGCGCGCAGGGCTGGTGCACGCCGGGGTAGCTGAGGTAGCGCGCCACCTTGTAAAAGCCCGAGGACACGTTCTCCCACGGCGTGCCCCACTCCACCGCGTCGATGGCGCCGCGCTCGAGCATGGGGAAGATGTCGCCACCGGCCGTGGTGACGGGCGCCGCGCCCAGCTCTTTCGACATCTCCAGCCAGGCACCGGCGGTGCGCAGCTTCAGGCCCTTGAGGTCTTCCAGCGTTTTCACCGGCTTGCGCGAATGCACGAACACCTCGGCCGTGCGCATGAACAGCGGGAAGGAGATGACGCCGTCGCTGCCTTCGCGGAATTCGCGTTGCAGCTCCACGCCGCCGCCTTCGTAGAGCCAGTGCAGCATGCGCTCGGCGTCGAAGCTGCCGGCGTAGCCGCCGAACAGCGCGGTGGTGACGTCCTTGCCCCAGTCGTAGCCGATCCAGGTGTGGCCGCATTCGGCCAGTCCGTTCTTCACCGTCTCGGGCACCTTCAGGGCATTGCCCAGGCCGCCACCAGGGAAGGTCTGGATCTTGAAGCGCCCGCCCGAGAGCTGCGCCATGCGCTCGGCGAAGGCCTTGGCGCCGATGTCCATCAGCGGCCCGCCGGCCCAGCCGGTGGCCATCTTCCAGTTGTAGGTGGGGCCGGTCTGCGCGTGGGCGGCGGCGCTGGCGAGCAAGCCGGCGCCGGCCAGGCCGGTGCCGATGAGTTGACGACGTTTCATGGGTTTGTCTCCTGCGGGTGGTTGTGCTGTCGTGTCGTGGCCGGCGTATTCAGGCCAGTGCCTGCTTCTCTTCGGATGTCAGCTCGGGGCCGTCGAGCGTGACTCGCCTCTCCTGCGTCTCTTCGTTGCGAAAGCGCGCGACGATGGGCCTCAACTCGGCCTTGATGTAGCGCTCGTCGTAGCCGTTGAACAGCGTGCCGATCAGGCCGCGGTCCAGATCGCTCGTTCCCATGATCCAGTCGAAGATGGGAAAGCTCAGGTTCATGTTCTTGTGCATCATGATTCCCTGGTTGTGGTGCGCGGTGTGGTGGCGGCGGATGGTGTTGATGAAGGGCATGTGGCGCACGAACCAGTTCTCGTGCACGTGGCAGCACAGGTGGAACACCTCGTAGACCAGGTAGTGGCAGACCATGGTCATGAACAGGATGTAGCCCGCGTTGGGGTTGAAGATCTGCGCCGCGATCCAGCCCAGGCCGGTGCCGAACACGCCCAGCACGATGAGTACGCGCCAGGGAAAGAACACGATGCGGAACTCGCGCACCGTGTCGATGGTGATGTCGTTGTCGGTGAAGTACTGGTGGTGCTCGCGCGTGTGGCGCTCGTAGATGGCGCGCAGCGCGAAAACGTCGATGCGCCGGTGCATCACGTACTTGTGCATGAACCATTCGACGAAGTTGCCCGCCAGGAACACGGGCAGCACCAGCAGCCATTCCCAGGTGGGGTTGTTCAACTGCGTGCTGCAGTACCAGAGCGCCGCGATGCCGGCGGCGAACATCACGCTGGTGTGCACGATGCCGTTGTAGAACGGGCTGATGCGGCCCTTGTACTGCTCCCGGAATCGTCTCTGCTTGTCGGTCATCATGGGGCGTGTCTCCTGTGCAATTCAACTGACATACTAGTCGAATAGTAGAAGTCGACCATACGCATGTCAAGAGCCCAGGAAGGCGCTCATGGAAGATCCCAGGGTGGCGCTGGACTGGGCCATGGCGGAGTGGCCCACGCCCGGCAGCGGCAGCCAGCGCGCGCCGGGCACGTGCCCGGCCAGCCAGCGGCCGTGCTCGAACGGGCACTCGTCGTCCAGCTCGCCGTGCGCCACCAGCGTGGGCAGGCGGATGCCGCGCGCCGCTTCGCGCAGGTCGGCGTGGCGCACCGAGGCCCAGCTGGCGGCCACCGCGTCGGCGTCGGCCACGGCCTTGAGTTGCAGGCGCTCGGCGCGCGCGCGGGCCTCCTGCTCCAGCGCCTCGGGCGTCTCGCCGCGAAACCACACCGCGCCCGGCGTGGCGCAGGCGGTGCCCGAGACCAGCACCAGGCGCTCCAGGCCCGCGTCGCCGTGGCGCGCCAGCAGGTTCAGGATGACGCTCACGCCCATGCTCCAGCCGGCCAGGGCCACCGGCTGGCCGGTGCGCTCGGCCAGGTCCATCGCCAGCGCGTGCACCAGATCGGCGAAGTGGTCCAGGTGGTAGTAGCGCTCGCGCGGCAGCGGCTCGGCGGCGCTCCAGCGCGGCGACAGCCCGCGCCCCGGCAGGTTGGGCCAGGCGCAGCGGCGCCCCAGCAGCGCGGGCAGCACGGGCAACCAGGCGTCGGCCGCGCCCTGGATGCCGTGCACCAGCAGCAGCGGCGCGCCCTGCCCCGCGAACCTGCAGTCGAGGGTTTGTGCCGATCGGTGAATGGATGGATTTGCCATACAAGTAACATATCACTGATCTTTCAATGGTTTCATAGCCAGCCCGCAACGCCCATCCGTTCTGACCCTGATGCCCGACACGTCCCCCACCCCCATCCCCGACGCCCCCATCACCCTCTGCGCGCCGCCCCGGGTCATCTGCGCCGACGGCGCGCGCCACCGCCTCGCCCCGCTGTGCAACAGCCTGGGCTGGCGCGAGGCGCTCGTCGTCACCGACGCCTGGTTCCACCAGAACAGCCCCGCCCTGGCCGAGGTGCTGGCGGCCTTGCGCGCCCAGGGCATCACCGTGCGCGTGTTCGACGGCGGCGAGCCCGACCCCTCCACCACGCTGGCCGACCGCGCCACGGCCTGGGTGCGCGACCAGGGCGCGCGGCCCGACCACCTGATCGCCTGGGGCGGCGGCAGCAACATCGACCTGGCCAAGGCGCTCAGCGTCACCCTGCCCAGCGGCCGCCCGGTGGCCGAGCTGCTGAACCGCGCGAACTGGCCCGCCGCGCCGCTGCCCCTGGTGGCCGTGCCCACCACGGCCGGCACCGGCTCGGAGATCACGCCCGGGGCGATCCTGGTGCAGCCCGGCAGCGCGACCAAGGTGGCGCTGATGGCCAACGCGCTGCGGCCCGTGGTCGCGCTGATCGACCCCGAACTCACCTGGACCTGCCCGCCGCGCGTGACGGCCGACGCGGGGCTGGACGCGCTCACGCACGCCATCGAGTCCTGGCTGACGCTGGACGCGGCGCTGTTCGACAACGGCGACGACCCCGACCCGGGCTACAGCGGCCGCAACGAGCTGACGGTGCAGTTCGCGCGCCAGGCCACGGCGCTGGCCTTCGGCCACCTGGCCACCGCCTTCGAGCGGCCGAACGACCGCGCCGCGCGCAACGCCATGGCGCGCGCCAGCCTGTACGCCGCCCTGTCCTACGCCACGGCGGGCCTGAACGCGGTGCATGGCCTGGCCTACGCGCTGGCCGGCCTGACGCACGCCAGCCACGGCAGCACCAACGCGGTGATGCTGCCCTACGTGATGGACGCGCTGGTGGACACGCGACGCGACGAGCTGGCCGAGATCGCGCGCCTGGCCGGCGCCTCGGGCGAGGACCCGGCGGCGCTGGCCCGGCAGGCGCCGGTGCTCACACGCGCGCTGGTGCGCCGGCTGGGGCTGGCCGGCGATCTGCTAAGTTTCGGCGTGGCGCAAGCGCAGTTGCCCCAGCTGGTGGCGGACGGCCTGGCGGTGACCCGGCTGGCCAAGGCCTGGCCCGGCGGGCCGGTCGACGAGGCCTACGCCCGCATCGTGCACCACGCCTACCACGGAGAACTTTCCGGAGAATCGCGCCCATGAGCAAAGCGACGGCAAGAAAGACATCAGGGACCACCGGCGCGGCACGCGCCCCGCGCACAGCGGCCACCAGGACCGGCGCCCGGGCCCCGGCCAAACCCAGGGCGGCCCCCCCCGCTGCAGCGAAAGCGCCCACGGCCCGCCCGCGCAGCCTCACCGCGCAGGCCTATGAACGCATCGAGGAGCTGATCGTGCAGCTCGAGCTGCTGCCCGGCACCGCGCTCAGCGAGGCCGAGCTCTCGGCCCGCCTGGGCATCGGCCGCACCCCCGTCCGCGAGGCCTTGCAGCGCCTGGCGCGCGAACACCTCGTGCAGATCCTGCCGCAGCGCGGCGTGCTGGTGTCGGAACTGGACATCAAGCGCCAGTTGCGCCTGCTGGAGACGCGCCGCGAGGTGGAGCGACTGGTGGCGCGCTGCGCTGCTCGGCGATCGACGGACGCGGAACGCCAGCAGTTCGCCGAACTGGCGAAGGAGTTCAACGCCGCCGCCAAGGCCAAGGACCAGGTCCGCTTCATGCGCGCGGACAAGCTCTTCAACGACCTCTCGCTGCGCGCCGCGCGCAACGAGTTCGCCAGCGGCGCCATGGGCCTCATGCACGGCCTGTCGCGCCGCTTCTGGTTCATGCACCACCGCCAGGCCGACGACACGCCCTCCATTGCCGTGCTGCACGCGCGCATCGCGCAGGCCATCGCCGACGGCGACGAGACGAAGGCGGCCAAGGCGCTGGACGAGCTCATCGACCACAACGAGGCGTTCACGCGCTCGACGGTCAGCACCGATTTCTGAGGGCGCGCGCCGCCGGGGCGCCGCAGCCCCGCAGCGGCGCCGGGACAGCGCCCATGTTGCCCCGCAACAAGCCTATCGGTGCGATAGCCCCCGCCGCCGGCACGAACGGGGGTTTGCTCCTACCATGCCGGCCACGGGTCAGGCCTTGGCCCGTGCAGAAGAACCACAGCATTCAGGAGACAACCCATGCTCAAGCCCCTCGCCCGTCCGGGCGTGGCGGGCGCCGCCGTGGCGCTCGCCCTCTTCGGTTGCGCACAGACCGGCTCGCAGGCGCCGGCCGCGTCCGCGCCACCGGCCGCATCCGCCGCCCCGCCACCCGCCTGGAAACAGGGCATGCCCGCGAGCATGGCCAGTTCCACCCTGGCGCCGCTGGCCGGCAAGATGACCGTGACGCCGGCCGACCAGATTCCCGTCAACCGCATCAAGCTGCCGCCGGGCTTCAAGGTGGAGGTCTGGGCCACCGGCATGCCGGGCGGGCGCGCCATCGCGGCGGGCGACAACGGCAAGTACTACGTGGGCACGCGCGGCATCGGCCGCGTCTATGAAGTCACCGACAGCGGCGGCGCCCGCACGGTGCGCACGGTGGTGGACAAGCTCAACCAGCCCTCGGGCGTGGCCTACCGCAACGGTTCCCTGTACGTGATGGCCATCGACAAGGTGCTGCGTTTCGATGGCATTGCCGGCAACCCCAACGCGCAACCGGTGGACATGACGGCCGCGTTCAAGCTGCCCAAGGAACAGCACCACAACTGGAAGTACATCGCCTTCGGGCCCGACGGCAAGCTCTACGTGCCCTTCGGCGCGCCCTGCAACATCTGCGAGCTGCCCTCGCCCGAGTACGCGCAGATCCGCCGCTACAACGCCGACGGTTCCGGCATGGAGGTGGTGGCCACCGGTGTGCGCAACAGCGTGGGCTTCGACTGGCACCCGCAGACGAAGGAGCTGTGGTTCAGCAACCATGGCCGCGACTGGCTGGGCGACGACACGCCCAACGACACCCTGCACCGCCTGCGCGCCAGCGGCCTGAACCACGGCTTTCCGTACTGCCATGAAGGCAAGATCGCCGACCCCGACGTGAAGAAGGCCAATGCCTGCGGCGGCGTGGAGCCGCCCGTGGCGCTGATGGGCCCGCACGCGGCCAGCATGGGCGTCATGTTCTACAGCGGCACCATGTTCCCGCCCGAGTACCGCGGCGCGCTGTTCAACGCGCGCAAGGGCTCGTGGAACCGCACGAAGAAGATCGGCTACGACGTGGTGATGGTCAAGGCCACGCCCGACGGCAAGAACGCGCAGATCGTGCCCTTCATGACCGGCTTCATGAACGAGGCCGACCAGAGCTTCTGGGGCCGCCCCGCCTACCTGCTGCAGATGAAGGACGGCTCGCTGCTGGTGTCGGACGAACAGCTCGGCGCGATCTATCGCGTGAGCTACGGCGGCTGATGCGGCGGCTGATGCGGCGGCTGATGCGGCGGCTGATGCGGCGCGCGCCGATCCTGCTCTCGATCGCGCTGCTGGCGGGCGGCGCGGCGGCCCAGGCGCTCAACGAGCG
>NZ_DATIGV010000144.1:0-7395 GCF_035481345.1 Hydrogenophaga sp.
GCAGGGCCGCGGCGCGCTCGTCGGCCGACGCGGCGAGGCGGTTGATGGCGGCGATGCGATCGTCCGTGTCACCCCGCGCCACCGCGAGCGCGTCGGCCGTGCTCAGCGCATGGGCCGGCCAGGCCAGGCAACACCAGGCCGCCAGCGCGGCACAACATCGAACGAACACACCCCGCATCACACCTCCGCGCCGGCTTACTTGGACGCGACCTTGGCCGCCTTCGTGGGCACGTTCTTCTTGCCCTTGTTCTCGGCGATGTAGTCGCTCCACGGGTCGGCCACGACGGGGCCCGGGGTCTTCCACACCACGTTGAACTGGCCGTCGGCGCGCACCTCGCCGATGAACACCGGCTTGTGCAGGTGGTGGTTTTCCTTGTCCATGGTGGAGATGAAGCCGCCCGGGGCCTGGAAGGTCTGGCCGTACATGGCGGTGCGCACCTTGTCCACGTCCGTGCTCTTGGCCTTCTCCACCGCCTGCGCCCACATGTTGAAGCCGATGTAGGTGGCCTCCATCGGGTCGTTGGTGATGGGCTTGTCCTTGTGGCCGGCGATGTTCTTGGCCTTGGCGTAGTCGCTCCACTTCTTCACGAAGGCGGTGTTGGCCGGGCTCTTGATGCTCATGAAGTAGTTCCAGGCGGCCAGGTGGCCCACCAGCGGCTTGGTGTCCACGCCGCGCAGCTCTTCTTCACCCACCGAGAAGGCAACCACGGGCACGTCCTTGGCGGAGAGGCCGGCGTTGCCCAGTTCCTTGTAGAAGGGCACGTTGGAGTCGCCGTTGATGGTGGAGACCACCGCCGTCTTCTTGCCTTCGGCCGAGAACTTCTTGATCTTGGCGATGATGGTCTGGTAGTCGCTGTGGCCGAAGGGTGTGTACTCCTCCATGATGTCGGCGTCGGCCACGCCCTTGCTCTTGAGGAAGGCGCGCAGGATCTTGTTGGTGGTGCGCGGGTACACGTAGTCGGTGCCCAGCAGCACCCAGCGCTTGGCGGAGCCGCCGTCCTTGCTCATCAGGTACTCCACCGCGGGAATGGCCTGCTGGTTGGGCGCGGCGCCGGTGTAGAACACGTTGGGGCTGAGTTCCTCGCCCTCGTACTGCACGGGATAGAACAGCAGGCCGTTGTTCTCTTCCACCACCGGCAGCACCGACTTGCGGCTCACCGAGGTCCAGCAGCCG
This sequence comes from Hydrogenophaga sp., assembly GCF_035481345.1. Classification (GTDB taxonomy): domain Bacteria; phylum Pseudomonadota; class Gammaproteobacteria; order Burkholderiales; family Burkholderiaceae_C; genus Hydrogenophaga. The sequence continues at coordinate 1,175 of NZ_DATIGV010000144.1, forward strand.
AAGATCACGGCGACCTTGTCCTGCGTCAGCAGCTGCTTGGTCTTCTCGGCGAACAGCGGCCAGTTGGAGGCCGGGTCCACCACCACGGGCTCGAGCTTCTTGCCCAGCAGGCCGCCCTTGGCGTTGATCTCGTCGATGGCCATCAGCACCGTGTCCTTGAGCACGGTTTCCGAAATGGCCATGGTGCCCGAGAGGCTGTGCAGCACGCCGACCTTGATGGTCTCCTGCGCGTGGGCGCTCAGGCCGGTGAAGCCGAGCGAGGCGACGGTGGCGGCCACCGCGAGGGTCTTGAGCGTCAGGCGACGCGGTTGAGAGGTGTTCGACGACATGGCGCTTCTCCAGCTGAATCCGTTGAGGGCCCCCGGGACGGGAGTTCGTACCGCCTGACACACGAGCGCTTGGGCCCATGTCGGCGGTCGGAACGGATGCTAGGGAGAGGGGGCGGTGGCGTATGTACGCCGGGTGGCGTATGACGGGCCATGAAAGTCACCGAACCGGCGCGGGCGACGGGTCACTCACACGGCGCCTGCGTTCTTGCAGGCCATCTCAACCAAGGACCTCATGATTTCCCGACAATTTCCCATCAACCAGAAGGTGCGCGCGACCTTGACCCTCCAGGCCGTGACCCGCGCCACCCGCTTCACGCCCCCGACCGATGCCCACAAGCCGGTTCTATGGGTGATCGCACTGGGCACCCCGGCGCCCGAGCAGCAGGCCCTGCTGGCGCACTTCGAGACCCAGGCCGAGACCCTGGGTTACAGCGCCGGCTTCATCGAAGCGGGCACCGACACCCAGGCGCTGCTCGGTGTCATGAAGGAAAACTTCAAGAATGACAGGGTGCTGGTGCTCAACACCGACGCCCCCGCCGAGATGGTCGACGCAGTCAATGACTACCTCGCGGATCGCTCGCAAACCCTGAGGCCCGCCGGTGCAGCCCATGGCATCGCGGTGGCGACGAAAGAGGCCCAGGCCTGGCGCGCCCTCGATGAGCTTCCACCGGTGGCCAGCGCGGGTCCCGAACCATGGACCGTGGCGCAACTGGAGTCGGCGCTCAGTGCTCTGAACGTCTCCGGCGCCGTGGGAAGCACGCCCCCGGCTGGCAGCGGTGTCCCGGACGACTTCGACCTCTTGTGGCAGCGCCACCAGGATGTGGCCCGAGGCATCGAGCGCATGAAGGCCGCAGGGCTGCTAAGCCATGTCCCGGACGAGCTGGCGTCCAAACTGGTGGCGTTCGAGATCACCATGGCCTACTGGATCGCCAAGATGCAGCAACTCGCTGACGCCAACGGCGGCCGTTCAGGCTGAAGCCCAGGGAGCCGTCACGGCGGTCGTCACCACCGAGGACCGGCTGATGCCTGCCCGGCGGGGCACAGCCCTCACCCCGCCGGCGCCTCCAACTGCCGCACCCGCTGGATCGCCATCGCCGCCGCCGCCGTGCGCGTCTCCACGCCCATCTTGGCGTGCACGCGCTCCAGGTGCTTCTTCACCGTGGCGGGGCTGGCGCCCAGGATGTCGGCGATGTCGCGGTTGATCTTGCCCTTGACGACCCAGTAGAGCACCTCGGCCTCGCGCGCGGTGAGGCCGAAGGCCTGCGACAGCGCGCTGAAGGCCGATTCGTCCGAGCTCTCCTGCATCACGATCAGCCAGTCGCCCTGGCCCAGTGGGTCGCCGTCCTCGTCGCCCACGCGCTGGTGCAGGCGGAAGGTGAGGCGGCGGGGGCCGTTGTCGATGGTGAGGCGCGGCGGCTCGCGCAGGGCCTGGGCCTCGGCCAGGTGGCGGCGCAGCCATTGCAGCACGGCCTCGGGCGCGTGCACCGCGTCGCCGCCGCAGTGCTGGCGCAGCAGGTCTCGCGCCAATGGGGTCTGCCAGAGCAGGCGGCCGTCGCTGGCGCGCACGGTGATGGTGGCGTAGCCGAAGGCATCGAGCGCGTGGCGCGCCTGGCTGCGCTCCAGCGCGCCCTCGCGCGCCTGCCGCGCCTGGCGCAGGTGCAGGCCCATGCGGGCCATCACCTCGCGCGGTTTGATGGGCTTGGTCACGTAGTCCACGCTGCCGGCGGCGAACGCGGCCTCCAGGTGCTCGGTCTCGGTCAGGCCCGTCATGAAGATGATGGGAATGCCGGCGGTGGCCGGGTCGGCCTTGAGGCGGCGCGCGACCTCGAAGCCGTCGATACCCGGCATCACGGCGTCGAGCAGCACCACGTCGGGCAAGGCCTGCCGGGCGCGGCGGATGGCGCTCTCACCGTCGAGCGCGACGAGCACGGTGTAGCCCGCACCATCCAGCGCGTCGTGCAGGGGCGCCACGTTGTCGGGCACGTCGTCGACGATGAGCACCACGCGGTGCTCGCCGCGCGGCAGCCGCGCGGGCAAGGGGCTCGGTTCGAGGGCGTCAGACATGGCCGTGCACGAGCTGGTGTTCGATGGCCTCGAAGCGGAATTCGCGCGCCAGTGCGGCCAGCGAGGTCGCGAGGCCGGCGCGCTCGGGGTGGCGGCGCACCCAGTCGTCCAGCCACTGCAGGATGCCGCGCGTGTAGCCCAGGCGCACCAGTTCGAGCAGGGGCTCGATCTCTTCGCGCGCGGGCCGCGCCGCCGTGGCGGGCGCGGGCGGGGATCGGTCATCGACCGGCGCCTCGCTCCAGCGCAGGTCCAGGCGCCGCGCGAGCCAGGTCAGCAGTTCCGAGCGCCGCACCGGTTTGACGAAGAAGTCCTGCGGTGGCAGCGCCTCGCCGGGGTCCAGCTCGCTGTGCAGGCCCTTGTCGAAGGCATTGGCCGAGACGACGGCCAGCGGCACGCCGGCCCAGCCGCCGGCACGCAGGCGCCGCCGCGTCTCCCAGCCGTCGATGCCGGGCATGGCGAGGTCGAGGAACACCGCGTGCGGGGCGCCCGGATCGCCGGGCTGAAGGCCGGCCAGCAGCGCCAGCGCGTGGTCGCCGCTGCGCGCCAGTTGCACCTCGAAACCCAGCGGCTCCAGCCAGCGCTGCAACAGCTCGCGGTCGGCCTCTTCGTTGTCGACGACGAGCACGCGCCGCGCCGCGCCCTCGTAGCCCAAGGGCTGCTCCACGCGCTCTCGCACGGGCAGAGCGCCCTGCATCTCGGGCAGGAACAGGCGCACGGTGAACACGCTGCCCTGGCCGGGAGCGCTGCGCACGGTGAGTTCGCCCCCCATCAGGTCGGTGAGCATCTTGGCGATGGTCAGGCCCAGGCCCGTGCCGGTGACTTCCGCGCCGCCCTGCCCGCGCGCGAAGGGCTCGAACACGCGCTCCACGTCGCCGTGGCTCATGCCCGGGCCGGTGTCGTGCACCTCGAACTGCGCCATCTCGCGCGCGTGGCGCACGCGCAGGCGCACCTCGCCGGTGCGCGTGAACTTCACCGCGTTGCCCAGCAGGTTGATGAGGATCTGGCGCACGCGCTTCTCGTCGGCGCGCACGGCCTCGGGCAGGCGGCCATCGGTGTCGTAGACGAAGCGCAGGCCTTTGGCCGCAGCCTGCAATTCGAACAGGCCCGCCACCTCCGCCAGCGTGGCCGCAAAGGCCATGGGCTTCACGTCGAGCGCGAGCTTGCCCGACTCGATGCGCGCGATGTCCAGCGTGCCTTCGATGAGCGAGAGCAGGTGCTCGCCGCCGCGGTGGATGACGCGAATGGCCTGCGCGCGGTGGGGGGCCAGGCCGCTGTCTTCCTGCAACAGTTGCGCGTAGCCCAGGATGCTGTTGAGCGGCGTGCGCAGCTCATGGCTGATGGTGCTGATGTAGCGCGTCTTGGCCTGGTTGGCCTGCTCGGCCGCGTGGCGCGCCTGCTGCAGGGCCTCGTCGGTGCGGCGGTGCGATTCGATCTCCTGCATGAGCAGCCGCGTCTGCCGGTTCGACTCCTCCTGCGCGACCTCGCGGCTCTTGTGGGCCAGCACCAGCCACCACGCGACAGTGGCCGCGATCAGCAGCAGCACCGCGTACACGCGCAGGAAGCCCGATCGCAGCGCGGTGTCGAGCATGGAGGCGCTGCCGCCGATCTCGATCGCCAGGGTCTGCACCTCCTGGCGGTACAGCAGGCCCAGCACGGCGGCCAGCAGCGGCGCCACGATGAGCATGAGCAGCAGGTAGTGCGCCAGCCCAGCGTCCAGGTAAGGCCACATGCGCTGCGGCAGCAGGTGGCGCAAGGCGTCGCTCCACTGCACCGACAGGCGCGCGTGTGGCTTGCACAGGTCGCCGCAGCGCGCGTCCAGCGTGCAGCACAGCGAGCAGATGGGGCCCTGGTACGCCGGGCAATGCGCCATGTCCGGCCCTTCGTAGGTCTGCTCGCAGATAACGCAGCGCTGCGGCACCAGGCGCGAGTAGCCACCCGGTTCGGCGCGACGCGCGATATAGAAGCGTCCCTTCGTGGCCCAGGCGATCGCTGGCGCCGCCACGAATGCCGTGACCATGGCGATCACCGCCGAGAAGGCCTCGGCCGTCGGTCCCATCACCCCCATGTGCGCGGTGATCGACACCACCGAGGCCAGCACCATCGCGCCCACCCCCACGGGGTTGACGTCGTACAGGTGGGCGCGCTTGAACTCGATACCGGGCGGGCTCAGCCCCAGGGGCTTGTTGACCACCAGGTCCGCCACGACGGCCATGATCCAGGCGATGGCGATGTTGGAGTACACGCCCAGCACCTGGCCCAGGGCCTGGAAGACGTTCATCTCCATCAGCAGGAAGGCGATGAAGGTGTTGAACACCACCCACACCACGCGGCCCGGGTGGTGGTGCGTGAGCCGCGAGAAGAAGTTGCTCCAGGCCAGCGAGCCCGCGTAGGCGTTGGTGACGTTGATCTTGAGCTGCGAGACCACCACGAACAGCGCCGTGGCCGCCACCGCCCAGCCGTAGGGCATGAGGAAGTCGTACGCGGCGAGGTACATCTGGTTCGGGTCCACCGCGCGCTCGGCGGGCACCATGTGGCGGATGGCCAGGAAGGCCAGCAGCGCGCCGCCCAGCATCTTGAGCACGCCGATGACGACCCAGCCCGGCCCGCCCGCGACGACGGCCGCCCACCAGCGCCAGCGGCGCCCCGGCTGGGGCGCCGGCATGAAGCGCAGGTAGTCGGCCTGTTCGCCCATCTGCGTGATGAGCGCGATGCCCACGGTGAGGGCGGCACCAAACAGGTGCCAGTCGAACCCCATCGCGGTGCCCGACGCACCTGCATAGTGCACCACCTCGCGAAATGTCCCGGGCGCGTGCACGGCCACGGCCACGAAGGGCACCACCATCATCACCAGCCACAGCGGCTGGGTCCACATCTGGAAGCGGCTGATGACAGAGACACCGTGCGTCACCAGGGGGATCACTACCAGCGCGCAGATGAGGTAACCCCAGGCGGGCGGGATGTCCAGTGCGAGCTCCAGCGCGTAGGCCATGACGGCGGCCTCCAGCGCGAAGAAGATGAAGGTGAACGAGGCGTAGATGAGCGAGGTGACGGTGGAGCCGATGTAGCCGAAGCCCGCGCCGCGCGTGAGCAGGTCCATGTCCACGCCGTGGCGCGCCGCGTAGACGCTGATCGGCAGGCCCGCCAGAAAAATGATCAGCCCCGTGACCAGGATGGCCAGGGCCGCGTTGGTGAAGCCGTAGGTGACGAGCAGCGTGGCGCCCACGGCCTCCAGCACCAGGAAGGACGCCACGCCGAAGGCCGTGTTGGCCACGCGCCATTCGCTCCACTTGCGAAAGCGCTGCGGCGTGAAGCGCAGCGCGTAGTCCTCCATGGTCTCGCTGCCGACCCAGCTGTTGTAGTCGCGCCGCACCTTGATGATGCGCTGGGGCGCGTCGGGCGGGCTCGGCGTGGGGACGGCGGCGGTGTCGGCGGAGGCGTTCACGGGGGTGGCGGTGCAGCTTTCATGCCATTACCCTCGCCGGGTATGCGTCTTGCTGACCGACGCTGGAGGAGAACCGCCGAACATGGACCTGACCCCGCGCGAGAAGGACAAACTGCTCATCTTCACCGCCGCCCTGCTGGCCGAACGCCGCAAGGCCCGCGGCCTCAAGCTCAACCACCCCGAGGCCATCGCCCTCATCACCGCTGCCGTGATGGAGGGCGCGCGCGACGGCAAGACCGTGGCGCAACTCATGAGCGAGGGACGCGCCGTGCTCACGCGCACCGACGTGATGGATGGCGTGGCCGAGATGATTCCCGACATCCAGGTGGAAGCCACCTTTCCCGACGGGACCAAACTGGTCACCGTCCACCAACCCATTGCCTGAA
>NZ_DATIGV010000145.1:0-2913 GCF_035481345.1 Hydrogenophaga sp.
CACGCTCATGCCGCCCGAGTCCATCCCGGCCTTCAAGCTCAACGACCTGGTGTCGCACGCCACCATCGTGCCGGGCGCCATCTACAACACCGTGCTGGTGCTGGGCATCAACGAGGACAAGTGGAAGTCCATCAGCGCCGCCGACCGCGAGGCCATCACGAAGATCAGCGGCGACGCCTTCGCCGCGAAGATCGGCGCCGCCTACGCCAAGGGCGACCGAGCGGCCTTCGACGGTCTGCGCAAGGCCGGCAAGAGCGTGGAAACCGCCTCCGCCCCGCTGGTGGAGGAGATGAAGAAGGTGCTCGCGCCGGTCGAGAAGGACTGGATCGAGAAGGCGAAGAAAAAGGGCGTGGCCGATCCGCAGAAGCTGCTGGACGAACTGCGCGCCGAGGTGGCCACCGCCTCACGAGGGAAATAAGGCATGGCGCTCGCACGGGAAGGACGCGTCGAACGCGCGTTGAAGGCCGTCGGCACGCTGAGCCTGCTGGCCCTCATGCTGATCGTGACCATCGACGTGGCCGGCCGCAACCTCTTCAACAGCCCGCTGCTCTGGGGCACGGAGGTGATGGAGGTGCTGCTGGGCCTGATGGTGTTCGTGTTCTATCCCGTGCTGGCGCGCCGCCATGGCCACATCGTGGTCGACCTGGTGCCGGTGCCGCGCGCGATGCGCGGCCTGCAGCGCTTGCTCGCGGGCGGCGTGGGCGCCGCGCTGTTCGGCGTCATCGCCTGGACCTGTGCACGCCAGGCCTTGCGTTCGGCCGGCTACGGCGACGCCTCGGCCATCCTGGGCATCCCCACGGCCTGGGTGCTGTGGGGCATGGCAGCGCTCGCCGGCCTGAGTGCGCTGATCTTCGTTGCGCAGGCGATGGGGGCCTGGCGTCGGGAGACCGTGCTCGCAGAAGAGGAGCGTTGACGTGCTGGCCGTCACCATTGGCTTTCTCATCGCCTTCACCCTGATCTTCCTGCAGGTGCCGATCGCCACCGCCCTCGGCCTGGTGGGCTTCGGCGGCGTCGTGTGGCTCAACGGCTGGACGCCCGCGCTCAGCATGGCCGCCACCATCACGCGCGACAGCACGCTCGTCTACACGCTGATCGTGCTGCCGCTGTTCGTGCTCATGGGCAACCTGGTCGCGGGCGCCGGCATCTCGGGCGACCTGTTCCGCGCCGCGCAGGCCCTGATCGGCCGCCGCCGGGGCGGCGTGGCCATGGCCACCGTCGCGGCCTGCGGCGCCTTCGGCGCCATCTGCGGCTCCAGCGTGGCCACGGCGGCCACCATGGGCAAGGTCGCCATCCCCGAAATGCGGCGCCTGGGCTACGGCGACAAGCTCGCCTCGGCCGCGGTGGCGGCGGGTGGCACGCTGGGCATCCTGATCCCGCCCTCGGTGATCATGGTGGTCTACGGCGTGGCCACGCAGACGCACATCGGCAAGCTGTTCGCGGCCGGCATCGTGCCGGGCCTGATCGCCGTCACCGGCTACCTGCTGGCGGTGCGTTACATGGTCTGGCGCGACCCATCGCAGGCGCCTGTGCACACCGAAGGCGTGAAGATGGACGTGCGCCGCCTGGTGCGCACGCTGTGGCCCGTGGCCGCCATCTTCGCCATCGTCATGGGCGGCATCTACGGCGGCCTGTTCACCTCGGTCGAGGCCTCGGGCATCGGCGCGGCGGTGGCCTTGCTGTTCGCTCTCACGCGCCACCACCTCACGCTGGCGCAGATCCGACAGATCTTCGCGGACAGCGCGAGCACCTCGGCCATGATGTTCGCCATCATCCTGGGCGCGGCCCTGTTCGGCGAGTTCGTCAACATCACCGGCGTGCACGAGGGCCTGCTGGCCATGGTGAAGGGCAGCGGCCTGTCACCGTTCGGCGTCATCCTGGTCATGATCGCGATCTACCTGGTGCTCGGCTGCGTGCTCGAGAGCCTGTCCATGATCCTGCTCACCGTGCCGATCTTCTTTCCCGTGGTGACCGCGCTCGGCTACGACCCGGTGTGGTTCGGCATCCTGATCGTGGTGGTGGTGGAGATCGGCCTGATCACGCCTCCCATCGGCGTCAACCTGTTCGTGATCCGCTCCGTGACGCCGGACATGGCCATGGGCTCGGTGATGCGCGGCGTGCTGCCCTTCATCACGGCCGACCTGCTGCGCGTGCTGCTGATCGCCTCGGTCCCCGCGCTCAGCCTGTGGCTCCCCAACCTTCTCTTCAAGAGCACCGGCGGATGAACGCACCCAGCCTGGATCTGTCGGCGGACACACTGAACCGCCGGCTTGGCCCTTTTCTCTCCCAGGCGCTGAAGCGCCCACTGCACCTGGACGGCTGGCGCCGCTTCCCCGCCGGCTTCTCCTGGATCACCCTGGGCCTGCGCGCCACCCCCGAGGACGGGAGCGAAGCGCTGGACCTGATCCTGCGCATCGGCGACCCGCGTGGCCTGCTCGCGCCCTACCGGGCCGAGCCCGAGTACCACGCGCTCAACGCCCTGCAGGGCCTGGCGGCGCTGCCGGTGCCGCGTGTCTTCGCCTTCAGCGACGACCCCTCGGTCATCGGTGCGCCGTTTCTCGTCACCGGCCGGGTGGACGGCGACACGCCCATGCCCTGGAAGGGCGCGGCCGAGGCGCGCGGCGAAGCACGCAACGCCAGCCTCGCGCAGGACTTCACCGACGGCCTGGCCGCGCTGCACGGCGTGCACTGGCAGTCCACGCCGCTCAAGCGCCTGTGGGGCGAGGTCGACGCCGCCAGCGTGGCGCGCGAGCAGACCCTGTACTGGTGGCGCCACGCCGGCTTCGCCGACGACGCCTCGCGCGCGCCGCCGCAGATGCACCACGCCATGCGCTGGCTGCTGCGCCACGCGCCCACCGCGCCGCGCGTGGTCATCGTGCACGGCGACTACCGCGTGGGCAACTTCCTGCAGCAGGA
>NZ_DATIGV010000146.1:0-6239 GCF_035481345.1 Hydrogenophaga sp.
GGCGGGACGAGGGCGGCAGTGTACGGCCGCCCCGCCGTGCCATGGGACCCAGGGTCAATCGGCGAGGTCGCCCATCGGCACGCAACTGCAGAACAGGTTGCGGTCGCCGTAGACGTTGTCCACGCGGCCCACGGGGGGCCAGTACTTGGCGTGCGCGCGCGTGTCCAGCACGGCCGCACCCGCGTCGCGCGGGTAGGCGTGCGTCCACTCGCCCTTGAGCAGGCTGGCCGCGGTGTGCGGCGCGTGCTTCAGGGGGTTGTCGTCCTGCGGCCATTCACCCTTCTCGACGCGGCGGATTTCCTCGCGAATGGCGATCATGGCGTCGATGAAGCGGTCGATCTCCTCGAGCGTCTCGCTTTCGGTGGGCTCCACCATCAGCGTGTTCGCCACCGGGAAGGAGAGCGTGGGCGCGTGGAAGCCGTAGTCGATGAGGCGCTTGGCCACGTCTTCGGCCATCACGCCGCTGGTGTCCTTGAGCGCGCGCAGGTCCAGGATGCACTCGTGCGCGACGTGCCCGTTGGCGCTGGCGTACAGCGTGGGGAAGTGGTCTTTCAGACGGGTGCTGATGTAGTTGGCCGAGAGAATGGCGGCCTCGGTGGCGCGCTGCAGGCCCTCGGCCCCCATCATGCGGATGTACATCCACGAGATGGGCAGCACCGCCGCGTTGCCCAGCGGCGCGGCCGAGATCGCGCCCACGCCGTTCACCGGCAGGCCACCGGCTGCGTGGCCCGGCAGGAAGGGCACGAGGTCCTCCACCACGCACACCGGGCCCACGCCCGGCCCGCCGCCGCCGTGCGGGATGCAGAAGGTCTTGTGCAGGTTGAGGTGGCTCACGTCACCGCCGAACTCGCCCGGCGCGGCCACGCCCACCAGGGCGTTCATGTTGGCGCCGTCCACATACACGCGCCCGCCGTGCTGGTGCACCAGGGCACACAGCTCCTTCACCTGGGTCTCGAACACGCCGTGCGTGCTCGGGTAGGTGATCATCACCGCGGCCAGGTTCTTCGAGTGCTGCTCGCACCTGGCCTTCAGGTCGGCCAGGTCCACGTTGCCGTTCTCGTCGCACTTCGTGACCACGACCTGCATGCCCACCATCTGCGCGCTGGCCGGGTTGGTGCCGTGCGCGCTGCTGGGGATGAGGCAGATGTTGCGGTGGCCCTCGCCGCGCGAGCGGTGGTAGGCCTGGATGACGAGCAGGCCCGCGTACTCGCCCTGCGAGCCCGCGTTGGGTTGCAGGCTGATGCCGGCGTAGCCCGTGGCTTCGCACAGCCAGTCGCGCAACTGCTGGTCGAGCAGGGTATAGCCCTCGCGCTGGTCGGCGGGGGCGAAGGGGTGCACGTTGGCGAACTCGGGCCAGGTGATGGGGATCATCTCGCTGGTGGCGTTCAGCTTCATGGTGCACGAGCCCAGGGGGATCATGCTGCGGTCCAGCGCGAGGTCCTTGTCGGACAGCATGCGGATGTAGCGCAGCATGCCGGTCTCGCTGTGGTGGGTGTTGAACACCGGGTGCGTGAGGAAGTCGCTCGTGCGGCGCAGCTCGCCGGGGATCAGCGGCTCCACGCCCTTCTCGAAGGCGTCGAAGGAGGGCAGGGCCTGACCGTCTTTGGCGAAGATGCGCCACAGCAGGGCGATGTCCTCGCGTGTGGTGGTTTCGTCGAGCGTGACGATGAGGTACTTGTCCCAGGCCTTGCGCAGGTTGGCGCCATGGGCGACGGCGCGCTCGGCGATGGCGTCGGTCCGTGCCTTGTCGGTGTGCAGGCACACGGTGTCGAACACGCCCTGTTCGCCGTGGTGCGTGTCGGTGTAGCCCAGTTGCGCCAGGCCCTTGGCCAGGATGGCGGTGTAGGCCGCCACGCGCTGCGCGATGCGCTTGAGCCCTTGCGGGCCGTGGTACACGGCGTACATGCTGGCGATCACCGCGGGCAGAACCTGCGCGGTGCAGATGTTGCTGGTGGCCTTCTCGCGGCGGATGTGCTGCTCGCGCGTCTGCAGCGCGAGGCGGTAGGCGGGTTTGCCGTGCGCGTCCACACTCACGCCCACCAGGCGGCCGGGCAGGCTGCGCTTGAACTCGTCGCGGCAGGCCATGTAGGCGGCGTGCGGGCCGCCGTTGCCCATGGGCATGCCAAAGCGCTGCGTGGTGCCGACCACGATGTCGGCGCCCATGTCGCCGGGCGACTTGAGCAGGGTGAGCGCGAGCAGATCGGCCGCCACGATGAAGGCGGCGCCCTTGCCATGCACGGTGGCCGCGTCCTGCGTCCAGTCGTGCAGCCAGCCGCTGGACGCCGGGTACTGCGTGAAGGCGGCAAAGTAGTCGTCGGCCGCGAGCATCGAAGCCCATTCCTCGCCCGACATGGCGATGCGGACCTCGAGCCCCAGTGGCGCCGCGCGCGTCTGGATCACCTCGATCGTCTGCGGGTGCACGTCGCCCGACACCACGAAGGCCTTGCCCTTGGCCTTCACCGATCGCTTGGCCAGCGTCATGGCCTCGGCCGCGGCGGTGGCCTCGTCGAGCATGGAGGCGTTGGCGATGGCCATGCCGGTCAGGTCCGTGACCATGGTCTGGAAGTTGACGAGTGCCTCCATGCGGCCTTGCGAGATCTCGGCCTGGTAGGGCGTGTAGGCGGTGTACCAGGCCGGGTTCTCCAGGATGTTGCGCAGGATGACGCCCGGCGTGTGCGTGCCGTGGTAGCCCTGGCCGATGAAGCTCTTGAGCAGCTTGTTCTTGCCCGCGATGGCCTTGAGTTCGGCCAGCGCCGCGGCCTCGGTGAGCGGCGCGGGCAACTGCATGCCCTGGCGGCGCGCGATGGCCCGCGGCACGATGCTGTCGATGAGCGCGCGGCGCGAGGCCTCGCCGATGACCGAGAGCATGTGGCGTTCATCGGCGTCGGTGAGGCCGATGTGGCGCGCGACGAACTCGCTGGCGTTTTCGAGTTCGCCCAGGGGCTTGACGGAGGGCATGAGCATGGCGGGCCTCAATGGCGGAAGGGAATCAGGCGTTGTCCTTGACGAACTTCTGGTAGGCCGGCTCGTCCATGAGCGGATCGAACTGGCCCATGTCCTTGATGAGGACCTTGAAGAACCAGCCCTGCCCCAGCGGGTCGCTGTTGGCCAGGGACGGGTCGGCGCGCAGGGCCTCGTTGACCTCGGTCACTTCGCCGTCGAGCGGCATGTAGACGTCGGCGGCGGCCTTCACCGATTCGACGACGCCAGCCACGTCGCCCTTGGCGTAGGTGCGGCCCACCTCGGGCAGTTCGACGAAGACCACGTCGCCCAGCGCGTCCTGCGCGTGCAGGGTGATGCCGACGACGGCGGCCTCGTGGTCCTCGAGCTGGATCCACTCGTGATCGGGGGTGTACTTGACGGTCATGGTCGGTCTCCTGGGCGTTCAGCCACGGTGGTAACGGTTGGGGACGAAGGGCAAGGCGGATACCTGCATGGGCACGGCCTTGCCGCGCACCATGGCGTTCAGGCGCGTGCCCACGGCGGCGAAGGCCGGCGGCACATAGCCCATGGCGATGGGTTGGTTGATGCTGGGGCCGAGCAGGCCGCTGGTGACTTCACCGAGGCGCTCGCCGGCCTCGCTCTGCAATTCGGTGTGCTCGCGCACGGGCACGCGCTCCTGCGCGATCAGGCCGACGCGAACGCGCTGCGGCGGCGTGCTGCCGTCGAGTTGCGCGAGCACGCGCTCGGCGCCGGGGAAGCCGCCCGCGCGCGCGCCGCCGGTGCGGCGCACCTTCTGCATCGCCCAGTTGAGCGCGGCCTCCACCGGCGTGGTGGTGGTGTCGATGTCGTTGCCGTACAGGCAGAGGCCGGCCTCCAGGCGCAGCGAGTTGCGCGCGCCCAGGCCCACGGGCTTCACCTCGGGCTGCGCCAGAAGGGCGCGCGCGAAGGCCTCGGTGTCGGCGGCGGCCAGGGAGATCTCGAAGCCGTCCTCGCCGGTGTAGCCGCTGCGCGTGGCGAACAGCGGCTTGCCCTGCCACTGGAAGGCGCCACCGGTCATGAACACCAGCTTCTCCACCCCGGGCACCAGGCGCTGCAGCGCCGCCACGGCCTGTGGGCCTTGCAGCGCGAGCAGGCCGCGGTCGAACTGCGGCTCCACCGTGCAGCGCGCGCCGATGCGATCAACGATGTGCTTGAGGTCGCCGTGCTTGCAAGCGCCGTTGACGATGACGAAGAGGTCGCCGCCGTTGGCCACGTCGCGGTTCACGAACATCAGGTCGTCGATGACCGTGCCCTCGTCGGTGAGCAGCAGGCCGTAGCGCTGCTTGCCGGGCGCCAGGCCGATCACGTCCACCGGCATCAGGCTCTCGAAGGCGGCTGCCGCGTCGGGGCCGGTCAATCGCAACTGGCCCATGTGCGAGACGTCGAACAGACCGGCGGCGCTGCGCGTGTGCAGGTGCTCGGCCATCAGGCCCGCCGGGTACTGCACCGGCATGCTGTAGCCCGCGAAGGGCACCATGCGCGCGCCCAGTTCAAGGTGCAGCGCGTGCAGCGGGGTCTGCAGGAGATCGGTGGAGGCGTCGGAGGAAGACAAGGCGGGCTCGCTGGCGGGGGCAGGCCCCTCGCGGGGCGGAACACGGGGGTCATCCGTGCGCTGCCCCACTGTCCGCTTTACCTGAGAGATTCACGCGGGCGATGCCGCGCTTGCTCCTTCGGTGGACCCCATCGGGTGGGGCCTCTCTCCAGGGGGGATCGCCTGCCGTTCGGCGGGCGTCTGCCAGTCCTTTTGCCTGAGCGTTCGGGGCGGTTGAAGCCTCCTGCGCCTTCGGCGGTTCCTCGAAGGAACGCTCTCCTGACAATGCGGCGGATTCTAGCCGGGAACCTTGCGTGAAACGGCCGATCGCATCGTGGCTTCATCACCGCCCCATCCATGAACCGCCGCCACCTGCTGCAAACCCTGTCCGCGCTCGCCGCGATCACCCATTCGGTGCGCCCGGCCGGCGCCGCCGCACCGCCATCGCGCATGCCGGTGATCTTCATCGGGCACGGCAGCCCCATGAACGCGATCAGCGACAACGACTTCACCCGCGCCCTGGCGGCCTGGGGCCAGCGCCTGCCGCGCCCCTCGGCGATCCTCGCGGTGTCGGCCCACTGGCTCACGCCCGGCGAGACGCTGGTGGACGTGCAGGCGAAGCCGCGCACCATCCACGACTTCGGCGGCTTCCCGCGTGCCCTGCACGAGATGCAGTACCCCGCGCCCGGCTCGCCCGAGACGGCGCGCGCGCTGCGCTCGATCGTGAAGCACCGCCGCGTGCAGGAGAGCGACGACTGGGGCCTGGACCACGGCACCTGGACGGTGCTGCACCACCTCTACCCCAAGGCCGACATCCCCACCTTCCAGCTCTCCATCGACTACGCCGCCCCCGGCCCGGTGCACCACGCCATCGGCCGCGAACTGGCGGCGCTGCGCGAGCGCGGCGTGCTCATCGTGGGCAGCGGCAACATCGTTCACAACCTGCGCGCCACCGTGCGCGGCGCGGCGCCCGGCGCGCGCGGCCTCACCGACTGGGCCAATGACTTCGACGACGCGGTGAAGCGGGCCTTGAGCGAGCGCAGCTTCCAGAACGAGCGGCGCCTGATGCTGTACGAGACGCTGGCGCCCGCCTCGGCCGCCATGGCCGTGCCCACGCCCGACCACTACTGGCCCTTCCTCTATGCGCTGGGCGCCAGCGAGCCGCGCGAGGCGCTCACCACCACCTACGAAGGCTTCCACTCGGGCACGCTGTCCATGCGTTGCCTGCAGTGGGGCTGATGGGCCGGATCAGGCGTCCTGGAGCGTTGACTCGGGGAGCACCTTGGCCAGCCGCTCGCTGATCGAGGCGGCGCGCTCGGTGCCCGCCACGCGCTCGATCTCGATGAGCATCTCCTGGCCCACGGCCATCATGCTGCTCGCGTCACGCGCTTCGCGCAGCGCCTGGCGGAAACGATCGGCCAGCGTGCGGTCGCGCGGGGCGAACATGCGGTCCGACAGGTCGAACAGGAACATGCGCGCGCTGGCCAGCGAGCGCGGGCCGCTGAAGGTGTCGACCGAACCGCGCGGCGGCGGTGGCACCGGGCGCGCGGGTGGTGCCGCGGGCGCCTGCTCGATGAGGTAGCCACCGGCGATCAGCGCCTCCACCATCGCGCGGCCTTCGCCGTGGAAGAGGGCGTGGAGCGATTCGGTGGACTTGCGGCCATCGGCCACGAGCAGGATGGCGCGCTCGCGCTGGCCCAGGCTGCGGTGGCCCGGCAGCAGTTCG
>NZ_DATIGV010000147.1:0-13076 GCF_035481345.1 Hydrogenophaga sp.
TTGATCAGGCCGTCCTTGACGGCGATCTCGACCCCGGTGGGCACCGCGATCGGCTGTTTTCCAATACGTGACATTCAGTCTCTCCTCGATGCCAGCATCAGGCGACGTAGCACAGCACTTCACCACCGACACCGGTGGCGCGTGCCTTGCGATCGGTCATGACGCCGCGCGGGGTGGTCACGATCGCCACGCCAAGGCCGTTCTGGACCTGGGGGATGGCGTTGCGGCCACGGTAGACGCGCAGGCCCGGACGGCTCACGCGCTCGATGCGCTCGATCACGGGACGGCCGGCGTAGTACTTCAGGGTAATGACCAGCTCGCTCTTGCCGCCTTCATTGGTCACCTTGAAGTCGTCGATATAGCCCTCGTCCTTCAGGACCTGGGCGATCGCCGCTTTCACCTTCGACGCCGGCATCGCCACAGTGGCCTTTTCGACCATTTGCGCGTTGCGGACACGGGTCAACATGTCGGCGATAGGATCACTCATGCTCATGTGGGGTTCTCCTAAGGCTTACCAGCTGGCTTTGGTGATGCCGGGGATTTCGCCGGCAAAAGCCATTTCACGGACCTTGGCGCGGGCCAGGCCGAAGTGGTTGAAGGTGCCGCGCGGGCGACCCGTGATCTCGCAGCGGTTGCGCTGACGGGTCGGGTTCGCGTTGCGGGGCAGCTTCTGCAGAGCCAGGCGAGCAGCGTCGCGCTCCTCGTCCGACTTCTTGGCGTCGCCGGCGGTGGACTTCAGCTCGTTGTATTTCTTGGCGAACTTGGCAGCGAGTTTCTCGCGCTTGAGTTCACGTTGGAGTAGTGCTTGTTTAGCCACGCGCCACCTCAGTTCTTGAACGGGAAACGGAAACCAGCCAGCAGTGCCTTGCACTCGTCGTCGGTCTTGGCGGTCGTCGTGATGCTGATGTTCAGGCCGCGCAGGGCATCGACCTTGTCGTACTCGATCTCCGGGAAGATGATCTGTTCCTTGACGCCGACGTTGTAGTTGCCGCGACCGTCGAACGACCGACCCGAGATGCCGCGGAAGTCGCGCACGCGGGGCAGGGCCACGGTGACGAAGCGGTCCAGGAATTCGTACATGCGCGCGCCGCGCAGCGTGACCATGCAGCCGATGGCTTGCTGTTCACGGATCTTGAAACCGGCGATGGCCTTCTTGGCCTTGGTCACCACGGGCTTCTGACCAGCGATCTTGGTGAGGTCGCCCACGGCGTTGTCCATCACCTTCTTGTCGGCCACGGCCTCGCTCACACCCATGTTCAGCGTGATCTTGGTGATGCGCGGCACCTCCATCGGCGACTTGTAGCCGAACTTGGCGATCAGCTCGGGGACCACCTTCTCGCGATAGTGTTGTTGCTGTCGTGCCATGGTCATGCCACCTTGATCTGTTCGCCGCTGGACTTGTACACGCGCACGCGCTTGCCGTCGGCAACCTTGACGCCCACACGATCGGCCTTGCCGGTCACGGCATTGAAGATCGCCACATTGGACTGGTCGATGGGCATGGTCTTTTCAACGATGCCACCGGTAATACCCTTCATGGGGTTCGGCTTGGCGTGCTTCTTGACGACATTCACGCCTTCGACCACGACGTGCTGCTCGTCGGTGCGTGAAAGCACCTTGCCGCGCTTGCCCTTGTCGCGCCCCGCGATCACGATGACTTCGTCACCGGTACGAATCTTGTTCATGATGGCTTCCTCAGAGAACCTCGGGGGCCAGCGACACGATCTTCATGAACTTCTCGGTGCGCAGTTCGCGCGTGACCGGGCCGAAGATGCGGGTGCCGATGGGCTCCAGCTTGGCGTTGAGCAACACTGCCGCGTTGCCGTCGAACTTGATCAGCGCGCCATCCTGGCGGCGGATGCCTTTGGCGGTGCGCACCACCACGGCGTTGTAGACCTCGCCCTTTTTGACGCGGCCACGCGGCGCTGCTTCCTTGATGCTGACCTTGATGACATCGCCCACACTGGCGTAGCGGCGCTTGGAACCGCCGAGCACCTTGATGCACATCACGGACTTGGCACCCGTGTTGTCAGCAACATCGAGTCGAGATTGCGTTTGGATCATTTGATTTAAGTCCCAACTTGAATCGTGAAGGCCACCACGGCCAACAGCGATCAGTCTTGGGCCCGTCGTCGAGGGACATCCACTGCAAGCGGCTGCTGCCGCGGCGGATGCCACCCTTCGGTGGGCAGATGGCTTGCGCCAGACACATCACTCCCAAAGGAGCGAAGCCATGCATTATGGCATGAGCGCGGCGGTGCGTCAAACGTCGGGCGCGGCGTATCGACGAGAGAGGTCCATGAAGTCGTCGGTGCGCGGGTCGGACACGCCCTCCTCGCGCAGGATATCCGCCACCTCGGCGGCCATGCGCCCGGCCTGCACAGCGTCCAGGAAGAGCGCGCGCCAACGCCGGGCCAACACATCTTCGACAGTGAGCGCGTACTCGCATCTCACTGCAAACCGCACCATCGCGGCACACAGGCCCAGTCCGAGGATCCGATCGGCGCCCGGCAGCGCCTGGATCTGCTGGGCCTCGGTGCCATACAGATGCCAGCCCGGCGCAGCGTGAATCGGCACCGAGGCACTGGCCGGCGCACCCACCAGGCGGCGGCGGGCGCTCTGCCCGCCCGCGCGCGCGGGCAGCCGGCCGGCGTCCATGCACCGCTGGAGCACGTCCTCGGCCATGGCGCGGTAGGTCGTCCACTTGCCACCGGTGACGGTGACCAGGCCGTTCGGGTCCACCACCACGGTGTGCTCTCGCGACAAGCCCTTGGTGCCACTGCCATCGCTGGGCGCCGCCACCAAGGGCCGCAGACCGACCCAGACGCTGCGGATGTCGGCGTGGCGCACCGGGCGGCTGAGCGCGCGCGAGGCTTCATCAAGAATGAAGGCCAATTCCTGCTCGAATGGCTGCGGCTCGCGCGCGAGGTCCTGCCGAGGCGTGTCCGTGGTGCCCAGGATGAGCTTGCCGAGCCAGGGCACGGCAAAGAGCACACGGCCGTCCCGCGTGCGGGGCACCAGCAGGGCGTGCTCGCCGCCCAGAAACTCGCGGTCGACGACCACGTGCACACCCTGACTCGGGCTGACCATGTGCGATGGCGTTCCGGCGGCCTCGCGGATGGCATCGACCCACACGCCGGTGGCATTGACGACGCAGCGCGCGCGCACCCGGCGCTGGCCACCGCTCACCCGATCGCAAACGGTGACCGCGTGGCCATCGCCATCCGGGGCAATGGCGACGACTTCCGCGTGGTTGAACATGAACGCGCCCGCTGCTTCGGCCGTGCGCGCCAGCGCAATGGCCAGCCGGGCGTCGTCGAACTGGCCGTCCCAGTAGCGCACGCCGCCGCGCAGGCCCTGCGGGTTCACGCCGGGCAGGGCGGACAGCGTGCGCGCGCGGTCGAGGAATTCAGTGGGCCCCAGGCCAGCGCGCCCGGCCAGCAGGTCGTACAGCTTGAGGCCGATGCCGTAGAACGGCGTTTGCCACCACTGGTGGCTGGGCATCACGAAGGGCAGCGGCTGCGCCAGATGCGGCGCGATGGCCATGACCGTCGTGCGCTCGGCCAGGGCCTCGCGCACCAGCGCCACGTTGCCCTGCGCGAGGTAGCGCACGCCACCATGCAGCAGCTTGGTGGCGCGCGAGGAGGTACCGCCTGCGAAATCGTGCGATTCGAACAGCGCGACGGAGAAGCCCCGCAGGCTGGCGTCGAGCGCGACGCCCAGGCCGGTGGCACCACCACCCACGACCACAAGGTCGAAGCGGTCCGTGTCGGCAAGGGAGGCGAAGCGTTGTTCTCGGTTCATGTGGGCGGGCGGCCAACCCCCGGGGCCAGCGGCGCCAGGGGAGCGGACGGCGCGGTGTCGATCAGCGGACCTTGCCCGCCTTCCAGGCGTTGAGCAGCTGATCGTAGGCGATGGTCTCGCCCTTGGGCTTCTCGTTGGCCAGCTTCTTCCAGGGTGCGGCCTTGTCGCTCAGCCACTTGTTGGGGTCACCCTTGGCGTTGAGTTTGGGCGCGCAGCGTTCCATGCCGGCGCGTTCCAGGCGGGCCAGCACTTGGTCCATCTGATCGGCCAAGCCGTCCATGGCCTGCTGCGGCGTCTTCTCACCCGTCACGGCCTGGGCCACGTTCTGCCACCACAGTTGCGCGAGCTTGGGATAGTCCGGCACGTTGGTGCCGGTGGGGCTCCAGGCCACGCGGGCGGGCGAGCGGTAGAACTCCACCAGGCCACCGAGCTTGGGCGCCATGTCGGTCATGGCCTTGCTCTGGATGTCGCTTTCGCGGATCGGCGTGAGGCCGACGATGGTCTTCTTCAGCGAGGTGGTCTTGGCGGTGATGAACTGCGCGTAGAGCCAGGCCGCGGCCGTCTTGTTGGCGTCGTGGTTCTTGAAGAAGGTCCACGAGCCCACGTCCTGGTAGCCGTTCTGCATGCCCTGCTTCCAGTACGGGCCGTTGGGGCCGGGGGCCATGCGCCACTTGGGCGTGCCGTCGGCGTTGACCACCGGCAGGCCGGGCTTGGTCATGTCGGCAGTGAAGGCGGTGTACCAGAAGATCTGCTGCGCGATCTGGCCCTGCGCGGGCACCGGGCCGGCCTCGCCGAAGGTCATGCCGGTGGCCTCCTTGGGCGCGTACTTCTTCATCCAGTCCACGTACTTGGTGAGCGCGTAGACGGCCGCCGGCGAGTTGGCCGCGCCGCCGCGCGCCACGCTGGCGCCCACCGGCGTGCACTTGTCGTCGCCCACGCGGATGCCCCACTCGTCGATCGGCAGACCATTGGGGTTGCCGATGTCGGCGGTGCCCGCCATCGACAGCCAGGCGTCGGTGAAGCGCCAGCCGAGCGAGGGGTCCTTCTTGCCGTAGTCCATGTGCCCGTAGATCGGCTTGCCGTCGATGGTCTTCACGTCGTTGGTGAAGAACTCGGCGATGTCTTCGTAGGCGCTCCAGTTCAGCGGCACGCCCAGGTCGTAGCCGTACTTGGCCTTGAACTTGTCCTTCAGGTCCTGGCGCGCGAAAAGGTCGGCGCGGAACCAGTAGAGGTTGGCGAACTGCTGGTCGGGCAACTGGTAGAGCTTGCCGTCGGGGCCGGTGGTGAACTTGGTGCCGATGAAGTCCTTGATGTCGAGGCCCGGGTTGGTGAAGTCCTTGCCGGCGCCGGCCATGTAGTCGGTCAGGTTGAGGATCTGGCCGTAGCGGTAGTGGGTGCCGATGAGGTCGGAGTCGCTGATCCAGCCGTCGTAGATGGACTTGCCCGATTGCATCGAGGTCTGCAGCTTCTCGACCACGTCGCCTTCCTGGATCAGGTCGTGCTTGACGTTGATGCCGGTGATCTCGCTGAAGGCCTTCGCAAGGGTCTTGGACTCGTACTCGTGCGTGGTGATGGTCTCGGACACCACGGAGATCTCGCGCACGCCCTTGGCCTTGAGTTTGGCGGCCGCGTCGATGAACCACTTGAGTTCAGCCGTCTGCTGGGCCTTGCTCAGGGTGGATGGCTGGAACTCGCTGTCGATCCATCGCTTGGCGGCGGCCTCGTCCGCCCAGGCCGGCCATGCGGCCCCCGTGGCGATCAGCGCAGCGAGCGCCGTGTGTCGCAGTTTCATGTTGTCTCCTTGATGATGATCTGCCTCCCCGCCAGCGGATCGACACGGCACCGGGGAAGCGGCGGTCCGGTCGTTGGAAAAATCGCTCAGCCCTTGCGCATCACCAGGGCGAGCCAGAACACCGAGATCACGAAGCCGATCCACACCGAGGGCTCCTGCACCAGGCCGAGCCGCTCGGCGATCCAGCCGGCCAGGCCCACGAAGGCGAGGTTGATGTAGGCCGCGCCGAGCAGGCCGACGAACAGGCGATCGCCGCGCGTGGTCTTCATGGGCAGAAAGCCCTTGCGCTCGATCGTGGGTGAGCGGATCTCCCACACCGTCATGCCGATGAGCATCAGCGCGATGACGGTGAAGAAGATCGCCACCGGCAAGGTCCAGACCATCCAGCCGAACATGTCACACCCTCCCCATGGCAAAGCCCTTGGCTATGTAGTGCCGCACGAACCAGATGACGATGGCGCCCGGCACGATGGTGAGCACGCCGGCGGCCGCCAGGGTCGCCCAGTCCATGCCCGAGGCCGAGACGGTTCGCGTCATCGTCGCAACGATGGGCTTGGCGTTGACGCTGGTGAGCGTGCGCGCCAGCAGCAGCTCCACCCAGCTGAACATGAAGCAGAAGAACGCCGCCACGCCCACGCCGGCCTTGATGAGCGGCAGGAGGATGGTGAAGAAGAAGCGCGGGAAGCTGTAGCCGTCGATGTAGGCGGTCTCGTCGATCTCGCGCGGAATGCCGCTCATGAAGCCTTCGAGGATCCACACCGCCAGCGGCACGTTGAACAGCAGGTGCGCCAGCGCCACCGCAATGTGCGTGTCCATCAACCCCAGCGTGGTGTAGAGCTGGAAGAAGGGCAACAGGAACACCGCGGGTGGCGTCATGCGGTTCGTCAACAACCAGAAGAACACGTGCTTGTCGCCGAGGAAGCGGTAGCGCGAGAACGCGTAGGCCGCGGGCAGCGCCACGGTGAGCGAGATGAGCGTGTTGATGCCGACGTAGATCAGGCTGTTGACGTAGCCGGAATACCACGAGGGGTCGGTGAAGATGGTCTTGTAGTTGGCCCAGGTGAATTCGGCGGGCCACAACGTGAACGAGGACAGAATCTCCTGGTTCGTCTTGAAGCTCATGTTCACCATCCAGTAGATGGGCAGCAAGGCGAAGACCAGGTAGGCGGCCAGGAACAGCCAGCGGGCCTTGAACTTTCGGTCACGCATGGCCCTGCTCCTTGTCGGACGTGCCCAGACTCTGCATCCAGTTGTAGAGCACGAAGCAGAACAGCAGGATGATGAAGAAGTAGATCAGCGAGAAGGCCGCCGCCGGCCCCAGGTCGAACTGGCCGACCGCCTTGGTGGTGAGGTACTGAGAGAGGAAGGTGGTGGCGTTGCCCGGGCCGCCGCCGGTGAGCACGAAGGGCTCGGTGTAGATCATGAAGCTGTCCATGAAACGCAGCAGCACGGCGATCATGAGCACGCCGCGCATCTTGGGCAACTGGATGTAGCGAAACACCGCCCACTGGCTGGCACCGTCGATGCGGGCCGCCTGGTAGTAGGCATCGGGGATGCTGCGCAGGCCGGCGTAGGCCAGCAAGGCCACCAGCGGCGTCCAGTGCCACACGTCCATGATGAGCACGGTCCACCAGGCGTGCTCCGGGTTGCCGGTGTAGCTGTAGTCCACGCCCAGCTTCCACAGCGTGTGGCCCAGCAACCCGATGTCGCTGCGTCCGAAGATCTGCCAGATGGTGCCGACCACGTTCCATGGAATCAGCAGCGACAGCGCCACCACCACCAGCACCACCGAGGCCCGCCAGCCCGCGGCCGGCATGGACAGCGCCAGCGCGATGCCCAGCGGAATCTCCACCAGCAGCACCGCGAGCGAGAACTGGATCTGCCGCCACAGCGCCAGGTGCAGGTCGCTGTCGCGCATCACCATGACGAACCATTCGGTGCCCACGAACACGCGCCGCTGAGGCGAGATGATGTCCTGCACCGAGTAGTTCACCACCGTCATCAGCGGCAGCACGGCCGAGAAGGCCACGCACAGGATGACCGGCAGCACCAGCCACCAGGCCTTCTGGTTCACGGGCTTGTGGTTGTTCATGTGGTGCCCTCCAGCAGTTGTTCGTCGCGGTAGAAGCAGGTGTGCGCGTCCAGCAGGCGCAGGTGGACGGTGTCGCCCACGGTCGGCGGCGTGGCCTCGGCGCCCAGCCGGCTCTTGAGCGTGTGCCCGCCGAGTTCGCAGGTGAGCAGGAAGTAGGTGCCGATGTCTTGCACCCGGCTCACGCGCGCGGGCAGCGATTGGCCATCGCCGGGCTGGCCCAGGCGCAGGTACTCGGGGCGGATGCCCAGCTTCACCGGCCCCTCGGGCAGGCGGCGGTCCACTTGAAAGGCCAGGGGCTGCTCGTTCACCAGCACGCCGCCACGCACCGCCTGCGCGGGCAGGAAGTTCATGCCCGGCGAGCCGATGAAATGCCCCACGAAGGTGTGCGCGGGACGCTCGAAGAGATCGGCCGCCGCGCCTTTCTGCACCGCGCGGCCGCGCGACATCACCACCACCTCGTCGGCAAAGGTCAGCGCTTCCACCTGGTCGTGCGTGACGTAGATCAGCGTGAGCTTGAGTTCGTGGTGGATCTGCTTGAGCTTGCGCCGCAGTTGCCATTTCAGGTGCGGATCGATCACCGTGAGCGGCTCGTCGAACAGCACGGCCGACACATCCGAGCGCACCAGGCCGCGCCCGAGCGAGATCTTCTGTTTCTGGTCGG
Organism: Hydrogenophaga sp.; assembly: GCF_035481345.1. Taxonomy (GTDB): domain Bacteria; phylum Pseudomonadota; class Gammaproteobacteria; order Burkholderiales; family Burkholderiaceae_C; genus Hydrogenophaga. The sequence goes on from NZ_DATIGV010000147.1 coordinate 8,350, forward strand.
CGCTCAGGCCAGCGGCGCGGTGATCGAGCTGGCCGCTGAGCTCCAGCATTTCGGCGATGCGCCCCACGCGCTGGCGGATCTCGGCCTCGGGCACCTTGCGGTTGCGCAGCGGGAAGGCCAGGTTCTGCGCCACGGTCATGGTGTCGTAGATGACCGGGAACTGGAACACCTGGGCGATGTTGCGCTGCTGCGGCGAGTCGTGGGTGACGTCGCGGCCGTCGAAGCGCACCGTGCCTTGCGACGGCACGAGCAGCCCCGAGATGATGTTGAGCATCGTCGTCTTGCCGCAGCCCGAAGGCCCCAGCAGCGCATAGGCGCCGCCGTCGCGAAAGGCCATCTTCAGCGGCAGCAGCGCATAGTCGTCGTCCGAGCGCGGGTTCGAACGGTAGGCGTGTGCAAGGTCGAGTTCGATCAGGGCCATCAGCGCACTCCTTGCGGCGCGCGCACCAGCGGGCCGCGCGCGTCGAACACGAACAGGTGATCGGGGTTGAGGTGCAGCGTGATGCGCTCGCCCAGTTCGAACTTGTGCACGCCCACGAGCTGGGCCACCAGCTCGCCCACGTCGCTGCTCACGTGCACGAAGGTGTCGGAACCCGCGATCTCCGCCAGCTCGACCCGCGAGGCGATCGCCACGTCGCCGGGCAACGCGCGCGCCCGCAGGCCACCCGCGCGGATGCCGAGCACGACGTCGTCGGCCTGCGCGGGCAGCTCCAGCGGCCAGTCCAGCGCGTCGGCCACGCGCACGCCGCCCTGGGCGTTGCGGCGCGCGGCCATCAGGTTCATGGGTGGATCGCTGAAGGCGCGCGCCACGCGCAGGCTCAGCGGGCGGTGGAAGACCTCGGCCGTGGGGCCGTATTGCAGCAGTTCGCCGGCGTCCATCACCGCGGTATGCCCGCCCAGCAGCAGGGCCTCGCCGGGCTCGGTGGTGGCGTAGACCACCGTGGACTCTCCCGCCGCGAACAGCGCGGACAGTTCCTCTCGCAACTCCTCGCGCAGCTTGTAGTCCAGGTTCACCAAGGGCTCGTCCAGCAGCATCAGCGGCGCCTGCTTGGCCAGGGCGCGCGCCAGCGCCACGCGCTGCTGCTGCCCACCCGACAGCTCGGCGGGCAGGCGCTCGAGAAAGGCTTCGATGTGCAGCCGCGCGGCCAGCGCCCGTACGCGGGCCTCGATGTCGCGCTCACCGCGCAAGCGCAGCGGCGAAGCGATGTTCTGCGCCACCGTCATCGACGGGTAGTTGACGAACTGCTGGTAGACCATGGCCACGTTGCGCTCGCGCACCGACTGGCGCGTCACGTCCTGCCCGTCCACCAGCACGCGCCCCGAGCTGACCGTGTCCAGCCCGGCCATCACGCGCATCAGGCTGGTCTTGCCGGCCTGCGTGGCGCCCAGCAGCACCGTGACCGCGCCCGGCACGGGCGACAGGCTCATCGGGTACAGGTGGACCGAAGGACCCACGGTCTTGGTGATCTCGTCCAGTGACAGCTGCATAGGAGGTGTGATGTGCGCGGCCTCGCTCGAACGCGAGGCGGGCGCTTTCGTTTCGGGCGTATCTTTGTTCGTTTTTTTTCTTTTTATGTTCGGTAGATACCCTTAGAAGTCCATCAGTGTTTTCCGATAAGTTCGAAACACGACCGCCGCGCGCTCCTTCATGAACCTGAACCCCCGCCACACCCAATTGCTCGACGAGGTCCGCGCCCATGGGCCACAGACCATCGAAGCCCTGGCCGAGCGCTTCGGCGTCACGCTGCAGACCGTGCGCCGCGACGTGCAGCGCCTGGCCGAGGCCGGCCTGCTGGCGCGCTTTCACGGTGGCGTGCGCCTGCCCGGCTCCACCACCGAGAACATCGCCTACCGCCAGCGCCAGGCCTTGCAGGCCGAGGCCAAGCAGCGCATCGCGCGCGCGGTGGCCGCGCGCGTGCCCAACGGCTGCTCGCTGATCATGAACATCGGCACCACCATCGAGGCCATCGCGCGTGAGCTGCAGCGCCACCGCGGCCTGCGCGTCATCACCAACAACCTGCACATCGCCTCGCTCATGAGCACCAACCCCGACTGCGAGGTCATCGTCGCTGGCGGCCAGGTGCGCGCGGCCGACCAGGGCATCGTGGGCGAGGCCACGGTGGACTTCATGCACCAGTTCAAGGTCGACATCGGCCTGATCGGCATCAGCGGCATCGAGGCCGACGGCACGCTGCGCGACTTCGACTACCGGGAGGTCAAGGTGGCGCGCGCCATCGTGGCGCAGTCGCGCCAGGTGTGGCTCGCCGCCGACCACAGCAAGTTCAACCGGCCCGCCATGGTCGAGCTGGCGCGGCTGGACGATCTCGACGCGCTGTTCACCGACGAAGCGCCCCCCGACCCCTTCAATGCACTGATCGAGCAAAGCCACGTGGAATGCGTGGTGGCCGCCGAGCGCGAGGCCCTGGCCTCCTGAAAGCAAGGACCGATGAACCCGACCCACCTGCTGGCCCTCGACCAGGGCACCTCCAGTTCGCGCAGCATCGTCTTCGACCGCCAGGGCCGCGTGGTGGCCATGGCCCAGCGCGAGTTCCCGCAGATCTACCCCCAGCCCGGCTGGGTGGAGCACGACCCGCGCGCCTTGTGGGACACGCAACTGGCCACCGCGCGCGAGGTGCTGGCCAAGGCCGGTCTGCGCGCCGACGGCGTGCGCGCCATCGGCATCACCAACCAGCGCGAGACCACGCTGGTCTGGAACCGCCGCACCGGCGAGCCCGTCTACAACGCGATCGTCTGGCAGGACCGCCGCGCCGAGGCCGCCTGCGCCCAACTGCGGGATCAGGGCCACGAGGCCCTGGTGCAGCGCAAGACCGGGCTGCGCATCGACGCCTACTTCTCCGGCACCAAGCTGCAGTGGATCCTGGACAACGTGAAAGGCGTGCGCGCGCAGGCCGAGCGCGGCGAACTCGCCTTCGGCACTGTCGACAGTTGGCTGATCTGGCACCTCACGCGCGGCGCGCGCCATGTCACCGACCACAGCAACGCCGCGCGCACCATGCTCTTCAACGTCAGCACGCACGACTGGGACGACGAACTGCTCGCGCTCCTGCGCATCCCGCGCAGCCTGCTGCCCGAGACCCTGCCCTCCAGCGCCGATTTCGGCCAGGCGCACGCCGATTGGCTCGGCACCGCCCTGCCCATCGGCGGCGTGGCCGGCGACCAGCAGAGCGCCCTGTTCGGCCAGGCCTGCTTCCAGGCCGGCATGGCCAAGAACACCTACGGCACCGGCTGCTTCATGCTGATGCACACCGGCGAGCGTTTCCAGACCAGCCAGAACGGGCTCATCACCACGTCCTGCGCGCAGGCGCCGGGGCCGGCGCAGTACGCGCTGGAGGGCAGCGTCTTCATTGCCGGCGCGGTGGTGCAGTGGCTGCGCGACGGCCTGCGCGCGATCGAGTCCAGCAGCGAGGTGCAGGCCCTGGCCGAGAGCGTGCCCGATGCCGACGGCGTGGTGGTGGTGCCGGCCTTCACCGGCCTGGGTGCGCCCTACTGGCAGCCCGAGGCGCGCGGCACCATCACCGGCCTCACGCGCGGCACCACCATGGCCCACATCGCGCGCGCGGCGCTGGAAAGCATCGCCTTCCAGAGCGCGGCCCTGCTGCAGGCCATGAGCCGCGACGCCGTGGCCGCGGGCGGCGTGCCCGTGAGCGAGCTGCGCGTGGACGGCGGTGCCAGCGTCAACAACCTGTTGATGCAGATCCAGGCCGATCTGCTGGGCATTCCCGTGGTGCGCCCCGAGGTGGTGGAGACCACCGCGCTCGGCGCGGCCTACCTGGCGGGCCTGCACACCGGCGTGTACCAGGGCACGGACGAGCTGAGCGCGCAGTGGCGCGCGGAGCGGCGCTTCGAGCCGCGAATCTCGCGTGAGCAGGCGGCCGAGAAGATGGCCGCCTGGGAACACGCAGTTCGGCAAACAACCGCCGCCTAAACAGCGCTGCCTCGGCGCAGAGCGCGGCGACAATCGCGCGCATGAACACGCCCAACTCCCCCCTCATCACCTTCATCGGCGGCGGCAACATGGCCAGCGCCATCGTCGGCGGCCTGCTGCGCCAGGGCCATGCGGCCGGCTCGCTCCAGATCGTCGAACCCTGGGACGAACAGCGCACGCGCCTGGCGCAGCAGTTCCCGGGTGTGGCGCTGTTCGCCGCGGCCGGCGCCGACCTCAAGCCCTCGGGCCTCGTGGTCTGGGCCGTGAAGCCACAGACCTTCAAGGACGCCGCACTCGCCGCCGGCCCGCACCTGGGCGGCGCCCTGCACCTGAGCGTGGCGGCCGGCATCACCAGCGAGAGCATGGCCGCCTGGCTGGGCACGCAACGCATCGTGCGCGCCATGCCCAACACCCCCGCGCTGGTGGGCCTGGGCATGACCGGCCTGTTCGCGCGCGAGGGCGCCTCGGCCGACGACCGCGCGCTGATCGAGCGCGTGGTGCGCACCACGGGCGAGCTGGTCTGGGTGGCCAGCGAGCGCGACCTCGACGCCGTCACGGCGATCTCCGGCTCCGGCCCGGCCTACGTGTTCTATTTCCTGGAAGCCATGCGCGACGCGGGCGCGCGCATGGGGCTGCCGGCAGAGACCGCGCTGCAACTCGCGATCGGCACCTTCGTCGGCGCGTCGACCCTGGCGCAGCGCTCGAACGAGCCGCCGCAGGTGCTGCGCGAGCGCGTCACGTCCAAGGGCGGCACCACGTACGCGGCGCTCACGGCGATGGA
>NZ_DATIGV010000148.1:0-1864 GCF_035481345.1 Hydrogenophaga sp.
GTGCCGGCCCGCCGCGGGCGAAACGCTCTTCCTCGAGCGCTACGTCGATCTGCCGATCGAGCAGGCCATCGCGGCCGTCGCTGGTGAGCCGGTGGCGCGGCACGAGGTGGTGGAGGTGGGCAACCTCGCCGCCGAAAGCCCTGGCTGTGCGCGCGTGCTCATCGTCGCGCTCACGGCCTGGCTGGCCAGTCAAGGCTACCGCTGGGTGGCGTTCACCGGCACGCGCAGCCTGCTCAACAGCTTTCAGCGCCTGGGCCTGGCACCGCGGGTGCTGGCGCCGGCCGATCCCGCCCGCATGGGCGACGCGCTGCCGCAATGGGGCCGCTACTACGCCCAGCAACCGCAGGTGGTCTTCGGCGAGATTCCGCCCGCCCAGCGCCTGTTGTCGCAGAGCGTTGGCGCGCCCGCGTGGTGGACGCAAGAAGGGGTGTGAGGCCATGATTCCCATCGACCCCGCCGCCCGCTTCTGGCGCACGCTCGCCGCGCACGGCGAATCAAGCGCGATCACCGACGGTGTCCATCGACTCGCCTACGCCGAGCTGTTGGTCCAGGTGCAGCGGCGGCGCGCGCAGCTCGCCGGCTTCGGCGCGCGCCGCGTGGCGCTGGCACTGGACAACGGCATCGACTGGGTGCTGTGGGACCTGGCCTTGCTGGCGGAAGGTCTGGTGTGCGTACCCGTGCCCGGCTTCTTCTCGGCCGCGCAACAGCGCCATGTCGTCGACAGCGCGGGGGTGGACACCCTCATCGGCGAGCCGGCCCCCTGGTCGCAGGACGCTGGCTTCCACCCGGTCGCGCCCTCGCTGTCGCAACGCCCGGTGCCGTTCGCGCCGCCCGTGCCGCCCGACACGGTGAAGATCACCTACACCTCCGGCACCACGGGGCTGCCCAAGGGGGTGTGTCTGGACGCCGCGTCCATGCTGGCGGTGGCCGCCAGCCTGTGGCACGTGGTGGGCGCCAGCGGCGCGCGCCGCCACCTGGCCGTGCTGCCGCTGGCCACGCTGCTCGAGAACGTGGCTGGCGTGTATGCGCCCTTGTTGGGCGGCGCCTGCACCGAGCTGCGGCCCATGGCACAGATCGGTCTGCAAGGGGCCAGCGGACTGGACCTGCCGCGGCTGCTCGCCCGCCTGGGTGAGAGCCAACCGGACAGCCTCATCCTGCTGCCGCAATTGCTGCAGGCCCTGGTGGCCGCGGCCGAACGCGGCTGGGTGCCACCGCCCAGCCTGCGTTTCATCGCGGTCGGCGGCGCACACGTGGCGCCGTCGCTGCTGCGCCGCGCCGCCGCCGCGCGCTTGCCGGTGTTCGAAGGCTATGGCCTGTCGGAGTGCGCGTCGGTGGTGTGCCTGAACGCGCCCGGCGACAAGCGCATCGGCACCGTGGGCTCGCCGCTGCCGCACGCGCGCGTGCGCCTGGCCGATGACGGCGAGGTGCTGGTGAAGGGCGCGCGCTTCCTTGGCTACCTGGGCGAAACCTCTGAAAAGCCCGGCGCGAGCGATTGGCTGGCCACCGGCGACCTTGGCCACTTCGACGAAGCGGGCCATCTGGTGCTGCACGGGCGCAAGAAGCACCAGTTCATCACCGCCTACGGCCGCAACGTCAACCCCGAGTGGGTGGAGACCGAGCTCACGCAGCAGGCCCCCATCGCACAGGCCTGGCTGTACGGCGAAGCCCTGCCCGAGAACCTGGCCGTGCTGGTGCCGCGCCACGCGGGCGTGAGCGACGCGGAACTGGCCCACGCCGTGGCGGCCGTCAATGCCACGCTGCCCGACTACGCGCGGGCGCACCACTGGCGGCGCGCCGAGCAGCCCTTTTCCGTTGGCAACGGCCTGGCCACCAGCAACGGCCGCCTGCGCCGCGAGGCCTTGCG
>NZ_DATIGV010000149.1:0-16942 GCF_035481345.1 Hydrogenophaga sp.
CAGGCGCGCATCCACACCCTCATCGAAGATCTGCGCTCCCAGAAGGACCGCGCCGAGGCCGCCGACCGCGCCAAGTCCGTCTTCCTGGCCGCCGCCAGCCACGACCTGCGCCAGCCCATCCACGCCCTGGGCCTGTTCCTCACCGCCCTGCGCGCCATGGCCCAGTCCCCCCGCATCCCCAACGCCGACCTCGCCCAGATCTGCCGGCGCATGCAGGCCTCCCTGGACGGCCTGGGCCAACTGCTCAACATGCTGCTGGACGTCTCCCGCCTGGACGCCAACGCCGTGCAGGTCGAACTCGCCCCGCTGCCGCTGGCCCAGCTCTTCATCGAGCTCGACCAGGAGTTCGCCGACCTCGCCCACGAGAAGGGCCTGTACCTGCACGTGGCCGCCTCCTCGGCCTGGGTGCGCACCGACGCCACCGTGCTGCGCCGCATCCTCTCCAACCTCATGTCCAACGCCATCCGCTACACCCAGCGCGGGCGCGTGCTGCTGGGCGTGCGCGCGCGCCCCCAGCACGTGGAGATACAGGTCTGGGACCAGGGCATCGGCATCGCCCCCGAGCAACTCGAGGCCATCTTCGAGGAGTTCTATCAGATCGACCCCGCCCGCAGCCGGCGCAACGAGCCCCATGGCCTGGGCCTGGGCCTGTCCATCGTCAAGCGCTCCGCCCGCCTGATCGGCGCCCCGCTGCGCGTGCACTCCGCGCCCGGGCAAGGCTCCATGTTCTCCATCACCGTGCCGCGCGCCACACCCCCTGCCGAGCAGGCGCGCCCCGCGCGCACCGAGGACCTCACCGCCTGCGCCGCCCTCGCCCCGGGCGCGCGCCGCGTGCTCGTCATCGACGATGAGGAGCAGGTGCTCATGGGCATGCAGCAGCTGCTGCAGGTCTGGGGCCATCGGGTCTGGTGCGCCAACTCCGCCGATCAAGCCGTCGTGCTGGCCATCGAGCACGCCCACGAGATCGACCTGCTGCTCTCCGATTACCGCCTGGGCGGCAACATGACCGCCATGCAGGCCATTGCCGCCGTGCACGCCTGCCTGCCTTCTCCCGTGCCCACCTACATCCTCACCGGCGACACCTCCCCACAGCGCATACAGGAGGCCTGCGAGCTCGGCTTCCCTCTCCTGCACAAACCCGTCGAGCCCAGCGCCCTGCGCTCCATTCTGGAGGGCTGAGGCTCAAACCAGCAGCGCCGCGACCCGCTCGCGCAGCCCCTCGGGCGTGGCGCCCTCGGCGCCCACCGGCGCGCCCACGTTCAGACCCACGCGGTTGAACAGGCCGCGCCGGAACGGCCGCACCATGGCCACGCGCTCGCCCCGGCGCTCCTCGATGCGGCTGAAGAACGAGCCCCACAGGTTGGTCAGGCCCATGGGGATCACGGGCACCGCCAGGCCGTCGGCGCGGGCGCGGTCGAGGATCTTGACGACGCCGCCCTTGAAGGCCTGCAACTGGCCGTCGCGCGTGATGCCGCCCTCTGGAAAGATCGCCAGCAGCTCGCCCTCGCGCAGCGCCTGCGCGGCACGATCGAACGCGGCCTCGTAGGCCTCGGGGTCCTCGCCCTGCGGGGCGATCGGGATCGCCTTGGCCAGGCGGAACAGCCCGCCCAGCAGCGGCTGGCGGAAGATGCGGTGGTCCATCAGGAAACGGATCGGGCGCGGGCTCGCGGCCATGATCAGCACCGCGTCCACGAAGCTCACGTGGTTGCACACCAGCACCGCCGAGCCCTCGGTGGGAATGTGCTCATCGCCCCGCACCTTGAAGCGGTACACCAGGCGCGAGGCCACCCAGGCCACGAAGCGCAACAGGTACTCGGGCACGAGCATGAAGATGTAGAACGCCACCACCGCGTTCGCCAGGCCCACCACCAGGAACATCTGCGGGATGGTGAAACCCAGTTGCAGCAAGGCACCGGCCACCACCGCACTGGCGATCATGAACAGCGCGTTGAGGATGTTGTTGGCCGCGATGATCCGCGCGCGGTGCGTCGGCTGGCAACGCATCTGGATGAGCGCGTACATGGGCACGCTGTACAGGCCGGCGAACAGGCTCAGCAGCGCCAGGTCGATCAGCACGCGCGCGTGCGCCGGGGCCGCCAGGAAGGCGCCCAGCGCCATCCGCTCGGCCGGCGGCAGACCACGTGTGGCGAAGTACAGGTCGATCGCGAACACGCTCATGCCGATGGCGCCCAGCGGCACCAGGCCGATCTCCACGTGCCGACGCGACAGCACCTCGCACAGCAGTGAGCCGACGCCGATGCCCACCGAGAACACCACCAGCAGCAGCGAGGCCACCTGCTCGTTGCCGTGCAGCACGTCGCGCGCGAAGGCGGGGAACAGGCTCAGGAACACCGCACCGAAGAACCACATCCAGCTGATGCCCAGCACCGAGCGGAACACCACCGTGTTGCCGTAAGCGAGTTTCAGGTTGCGCCAGGTCTCGGTGACCGGGTTCCAGTTGATGACCAGGCCCGGGTCGGTGGCGGGCGTGGGCGGCACGTAATGCGACGCCAGGCGGCCCAGCAGCGCCAGCCCCACGCAGGCGAAGCCCACGTGGTGCGCGCCGATCTCGGGCACGGCGATGATCAGGCCGCCAGCCACGTTGCCCAGCAGAATGGCCACGAAGGTGCCCATCTCCACCATGCCGTTGCCACCGGTGAGCTCGCGCTCGCCCAGGTGCTGCGGCAGGTAGGCGAACTTCACCGGGCCAAACAGCGTGGAGTGCAGGCCCATCAGGAAGGTGCAGGCCAGCAGCACCACGATGTGCTGGCCAAAGAAGCCCCAGGCCGCCAGCGCCATGATGCCGATCTCCAGCCGCTTGACGAAGACCATGAGCGAGCGCTTCTCGAGCTTGTCGGCGAGTTGGCCGCTGGTGGCCGAGAACAGCAGGAAGGGCAGGATGAAGAGCGCGCCGATCACCAGGCCGGCCAGGCTGGCGGGCAGCCAGGCGATCTGCAACTGGTAGGTGACGAGCACGGTGAAGGCGAACTTGAACAGGTTGTCGTTCGCGGCGCCGAGGAACTGCGTCCAGAAGAAGGGCGCGAAGCGGCGCTGCCGCAGCAGGGCGAACTGGTTGTGTCCCTGGGCCTGTGGCTCGGTGCCGGTGTCCGACGGCAAGGTGGCGGTGGTCATGTCTTCTCCTCCTCGGATGGGCGCCGGGGCGGCGCGCGGCGGATTCTGCCTCGGGCCATCGGCGGGCGGGCGGATTTCGATACGGAATCGGGTGGCATCATGCAAGGTATCGGATTTCGATACCCCGAGCCCCATGAGCACCACCGCCGACCTCATCACCGCCATCAAACGCGAGCTCAAGTCCGCGCACATGACCTACGCCGACCTCGCGCGCGCCATGGGCATGGCCGAATCCAGCGTCAAGCGCATGCTGGCCAAGGGCGACATGTCGCTTTCGCGCATCGACGCCATCTGCCGCGCCCTCAAGCTCGATTTCGCCGAGCTCTCGCGCCGCGTGGCCGACGCGCAACCGCTGGTGACCGAACTCACCTCCGCGCAGGAGCGCGCGGTGGTGGCCGACAAGAAGCTGCTGCTGGTGGCCATCTGCGTGCTCAGCCAGTGGACGGTGGAGCAGATGGGCGCCACCTACCGGCTCGGCGAGGCGGAATGCGTGAAGTACCTGGCCCAGCTCGACCGCATTGGCATCATCGAGCTGCGACCGCTCAACCGCTACCGCCTCAAGCTCGCCAAGACATTCCGCTGGCGCCCGCACGGCCCGGTGATGAATTTCTTCCGCGAGCACGCGCTGCTGGACTACTTCGCGGGCGGCTTCGACGGCCCCGGCGAAGGCCTGATGCTGGTGCACGGTTCGGTGAGCCGCACGCTGGCGCCGCTGTTTCTGGAACGCCTGCAGCGCGTCGCGCAGGACTTCGCGCAGCAGCACCAGACCGACCAGAAAATCGCCGAGAAGGACCGCGAGGGCTACACGCTGGTGCTGGCCATGCGCAGTTGGGAGTTCGAAGCCTTTACCCACCTGCGCCGCTAGCCGCATCCCCCGCTCGGCCGGCGCCGCCGGCACTGGATCGCTGGCATGATCGCGGGCTTGCCCGTCGAACCGACCCCTGCATGAACGACACCCGACCCCAGCCCCGGCGCCCACGCCAGGGCCCCAAGGCGCCCAAGGCCCCTTCCGCTCCGCGCCACCCGCTGCTGACCCAACTGGCCGAATGGCACCCCGCCCTGTTCGGCGACGAGCCGCGCCCGCTCAAGCGCGGCATCTACGAGGACCTGCTGGCCGCGCACGGTGAGCTGGACGGCGAGGCGCTGAAGGCCGCGCTGGGCATCCACACGCGCAGCACGCGCTACCTGAACGCCGTGGCCTCGGGCCAGCCGCGCCGCAACCTGCAAGGCGAAACGGTGGAGGTGGTGGCCCCCGAGCAACGCCACCACGCCATCGTGGAGGTGTTTCGCCGCCGCCAGGCGCGCAGCCCCGAGGACATGGGCCCGCAACTGCGCCAGCGCATCGCGCGCGCCTTCGAGACCAGCGGCCTGGGCCGCGAGGCCTACGCCACCCTGGTGCGCGGGCGCGACGAAGCGATCAACGCGGCCACCGAGGCCGCGCTGGACAAGGCCAGCGCGCGCATCGCGCGCGAAGCCGCGCTGCTGCGCGCCTTCGAAGCCAGCGGCTTGAGCGTGGCGGCTTTCGCCGATGGTTACGGCATGACGCCGGACGACGCGCAACGCGCCTTGGAGCGCGCGCGCCAGCGCCGCTGATTGCAGCCCCTCAGGCCTCGCGCACGAACACCGTGAGCACGCCCGTGTAGCCATAGAGCCGGTGGTGGGCGATCTCGCCGCCGGCAAAAAAGCCCACCAGCGGCACGTCGCCCAGCGCGTGGCGCACGATCTGCAGCTCGGCGCTCGGCCCGCCGAAGTGCGGCCCGCCCCGGCCGGCGCAACTCACGTACACCGCGCCCGCGATGGCGCGCGCCGGCTTCGGCGCCGTGTCCACGTCGCCCGGGCCAGCGGCACCGAACAGCAGTTCCTCGGGCTCCAGTTCCTCGCGCACCTCGGCGCACACGCGCATGAGGTCGGCGCGCGCCGCTTGCACGTGGCGCTCGCAGAACGCCAGGCGCGAGCCCTGCGGCGCCAGCTCGGCGATGGCCACGCCCCGGCGCACCGGGTCCAGGCCGATGATGTGGCGCACGATCACCTCGTGCCCGAAGGCGCCGCGCCGGTGCGCGCTGTCGCTCCACGCCGTGGCCCCGTCCGGGCCCGGCCGCGTCAGGCCCACCAGCGTCTGCCGCAGGCGCGACATCGCGTGTTCGGGGTGGTCGAGCGAGATGTCCAGTTCGCGCAGCAGCACGTCGAGCGCGGGTTCGCCGTCCAGACGCATCACGAGGTGGCCTTCGGATTCGGTCACCACGTGGGTCGCCGCGATGGGCTGCGCGCCCTGCGTGACGCGCGAGACGATGCCCACCTCGCGCCCGAAGGCGACGCCGCTGAGCCCGCCGTGGAACACGCCGCTGGCGGCGCCGTGGCCGCTGATGTTGCCGGCGCTGCCCAGCGCGAACTGCACGGTGGGGCCGCGGCTGCCTGCCAGCCCGCCGAACAGGTAGCCGCTGCCCGTGCGGTCGGCCATTTCGGCGATCAGCTCGCCCACCTCGGGCGTGCCGGCGTCGGCGTGCACCAGCGCGGTGTGCGCGACAAAACCGTCGCCGCCCTCGGCCCGCCCGCTGGCCGACAGCGGCGCAACGCCGCTGAACACGCGGTACTGGTCGGGGCTGAGGTCGCACAACATCACCGACAGCGCGGGTTCGTCGAAGTACTCCACGTTGCTGGCGGACACGCCCACGCCCACGGTGCCGGCCCAGTCGGTCACCTCGGGCAATTCGGCGCTCACGCACTCCAGCACGGCCCGTGCGTCGTCGGCGTAGTGGTCGGTGATGTAGAGCAGGCCCAGCGAGGGCTGCTGCGCATGGTCGGGCAGGGCCATCTGCGCGCGCAGTTGCGCCACGACCATGGCCGCGGCCATGCGCCATTGCGGATGGGTGGCGTGCGCCTGGGGAAAACGTTTCATGCGGTCTTCGAGCCCTGCGGGCTCGCGGGGTTCAAACGCGTTTGTCGCGTGGCTGTCGACGGGGCGGGCGCTTCTTGGCGGGCGCGGTCTTGTTGCCCGACGACACCGCGCGCGCCGCTGCGCGGCCCACGCCCGTCGCCGCGCCCACGCCCCGGCCCACGGTGCCGGCGGCCGACCGCGCCGCCTGGCCAGCCAGGCCAGTGGCGGTTTTCACCGCGGCATCCGTGAGGCCCGTGGCCACCTGCCGCGTGGTGTCCAGCGCGCCCTGTTTGGCGGCGTCCTTCAGCGCGTTCGCGGCGATCTGCTGAAACTGCTGCGACAGCGCACCCCACCATTGCAGCGGGTCGACCACGCCCGCGGCCGCTGCGGGGGCAGCACCGGCTTTGTCGGCCACCGCCTTCTTCCTTGCAGCCGGCTTGCGCCGCGCCGGTGCCGGTGCCGGTGCCGCGGCGGTGGTGCCATAGGTGCGCGGTGGCACCTCCAGCCCCGCAAACTGGTTGCCTTTGGCGGCCACCTCGGCCGTCTTGAGCTTGAGCGCGTTGGCCACGTCGCCCATGCTGAAATTCATGGTCTTCAGCGTGGACAGGGTCATCTTCTGCACCTCCAGCGCCTGGATGGTGGCACCCAGGGCCTTGGCGTTCTGGTCCAGCCAGTAATGCACCGCCTTGAGCTCCTCGATGCGCTTCTCGAGTTCCTCGACGTTGAAGGTGGGCGCGATCCAGTGGCTGAGGTTGGGCAGTTGCGGGATGTTCTGGCCGATGCCCTGCGCGATGCCACCGGCGGCCTGCGTGGCCAGGCCCTGCAGAAAGTCGAAGCCCGGCACGAACTTGCCAAAGCCGCTGGCGGACGGATCGCTCATTGCCTGCTCCTCGAAGGATTGCCGGGATCAGCCGTCGACGCCGTAGCGCGGCGCGCGGCGCTCGCGCAAGGATGCCACACCTTCGCGCACGTCGGGCCCCGCGAAACCCATGAATTCCAGCGCGAGCGAGGTGTCGAAGCTCGGGCCGGCCTGGCGCAGCCAGTTGTTGAGCGAGTACTTGGTCCAGCGAATCGCGCTGGCGCTGCCGCTGGCGAGCCGATCGGCCACCTCGTAGGCCTTGTCCAGCAGTTGCTCATCGTCCACCACCAGCGACACCAGGCCGATGCGCTCGGCCTCTTCGCCGCTCACGGCGTCGCACAGCATCAGGTAGTACTTGGCCTTGGCCATGCCGCACAGCAGCGGCCAGACGATGGCCGCGTGATCGCCCGCCGCCACGCCCAGGCGCGTGTGGCCGTCGACGATCTTGGCGCTGCGCGCGGCGATGGAGATGTCGGCCAGCAGGCCGGCCACCAGGCCCGCGCCCACGGCCGGGCCGTGCATGGCGCTGACGATGGGCTTGTCGCAGTTGATGACGTTGTAGACCAGGTCGCGCGCTTCCTTCCACACGCGCGAGCGCACCTCGAAGTCGGTGGCCATGTCCTGCACCAGGGCCAGATCCCCACCGCCCGAGAAGCCCATGCCGCTGCCGCGCAGCACGGCCGCGCGCACGCTGTCGTCGCGGCCCACGTCGCGCCAGATCTCGCTCAGCTCCCAGTGGCCTTCGTGGCCGGCGGTGGGCAGCTTGCCGTTGCCCCCGGGGCCGTCGGCGCGCATGCGGATGTCGAGCACGCTGGGCGTGCCGTTCACCGGCGGGCCGCGGCGGCTGATCTCCAGGGTCTGGTAGCGGCTGTAGTCGATGGTCTGGCTCATGCGGGTCTCCTCGTTGTCGTGTCGCCGTGAAGCGATCGATTGTGCTTGACCTGGGTCAAGCACCTCAGCCCAGCGGGACAGCAAGATGCCGGCACAGCAGGAGGCCCCATGAGCACCCCCATTTCCGACACCTTCGAGCTTCAGTTGCGCGCCCGACAGCGCGAGTTGCAGGCGCGCCTGCAGGCGCAGCGCGGCGGCGCCCGCAGCCGCGCCGACGTGGCGGCCGATAAGCGCGAACGCGCCGACGAAGACGGAATGAACCGCAACGAGGCCTTCGACCTCGGCACGGAACTTGGCGAGCGCGAAGCCGCCGAGTTGCTGGCCATCGAGCGCGCCCTGCAACGCATCGCCGACGGCAGCTACGGCTTGTGCCTGCAATGCGGCGTGCGAATTCCCACGGCACGGCTGCACGCGCAGCCCACGGCCGAGCGCTGCGTGGGTTGCCAGGCGAGCGCCGAATAGCGGCCCGCGCAGGCCGCGGCGACGGGCCTCAGGCCTTGTTCAAGGGCGCGATCTTCTGGTCGATCGCGCCAAAGATGGACTGCCCGTCCTTGCCCTTCATCTCGATGCGGATGGTGTCGCCGAACTTCATGAAGGCGGTGGACGGCTTGCCGTCGAGGATGGTCTCGATCGCGCGCTTCTCGGCGATGCAGCTGTAGCCCTTGGGCCATTCCTGGCGTCCGTCCACCGTGACCGACTTGTTGCTCACCGTGCCGCTGCCCACGATGGAGCCGGCGCGCACGTTGCGCGTCTTGCCGATGTGCGCGATGAGCTGGCCGAAGTGGAAGGTCATCTCGGGACCGGCCTCGCACATGCCGACCTTGCGGCCGTTCCAGGTGCTCTGCAGCGTGAGGTGCACCCGCCCGCCCTGCCAGGCGTCACCCAGCTCGTCGGGCGTCACGGCCACGGGGCTGAAGGCGGTGGCGGGCTTGCTCTGGAAGAAACCGAAGCCCTTGGCCAGCTCCGCCGGGATCAGGTTGCGCAGCGACACGTCATTGGCCAGCATCACCAGGCGAATGCCGTCGAGCGCCTGCTCGGGCGTCACGCACATCGGCACGTCACCGGTGACGACGGCGATCTCGGCCTCGAAGTCGATGCCGTAGTCCTCGCTGGGCACCACCACGTCGTCCTGCGGTCCGATGAAGTCGTCGCTGCCGCCCTGGTACATCAGCGGGTCTTCGTAAAAGCTGTGCGGCACCTCGGAATTGCGCGCGGCGCGCACCAGCTCGACGTGGTTGATGTACGCCGAGCCGTCGGCCCACTGGAAGGCGCGCGGCAGCGGCGCCATGCACATGGCGGGATCGAACGGAAAAGCGTGGCGCGCCTTGCCCTGGTTCAGGGTGACGTACAGGTCCTGCAACTGGGGGCTGATGAAGTTCCAGTCGTCCAGGGCCTGCTGCAGGGTGTTCGCGATGCCGGTCGCATAATGGGCCGAGCTCAGGTCGCGCGACACCACCACCAGTTGTCCGTCGCGCGAGCCGTCCTTGTAGGTGGCGAGTTTCATGCGTATCTCCTGCTGCCTCTTGAGTGGATGGATGCCCCGGGGGCTTTGGGGCGATAATTACGGATAGTGAAATCCATTAACCTATGCGTAAGAGCGAGATTCTAGACCAAAGCCCCGCAGACGCGAGCGACGACAGCGAACCGCAACGCGCGGGCATCCAGTCGGTCGAGGTCGGCTTCGAACTCCTCAATGCCCTGTCGCGGGCCAGCGGGGCGCTGATGCTGCGCGACCTGGCCGCCGACGCCGGCATGAGCGCGGCCAAGGCGCACCGCTACCTGGTGAGCTTCCAGCGCCTGGGCCTGGTCACGCAGGACACCGCCACCACCCGCTACGACCTGGGCCCGGCCGCGCTGCGCCTGGGCCTGGCCAGCCTCTCGCGCATCGACGCGGTTCGGCTGGCGCGCGAGCGCATCGACGCGCTGCTGCCGCTCACCGGCCACACCCTGGCCATCGCCGTGTGGGGTAACCAGGGGCCCACCATGGTGCACTGGACGGAGGCCCCCCAGGCCGTGCCCGTGGCCCTGCGCCTGGGCGACGTGATGCCGCTGCTGTCCTCGGCCACCGGCCGCTGCTTCGCCGCCTTCATGGGCGAGGAAGGCCACGACGCCCAGCGCATCGGCCCGATGGTCCGCGAGGAGCTCGCGCGCCTGAAGAAGCTGCCGCGCAACGGCCCCCTGCCGCTGGACCTGCCGACCTCCATGGCGGAGGTCAACGACATGCTCGACGAGGTGCGCCGACGTGGCGTGGCGCGCGTGGTGCACAGCCTGCAGGCCAGCGTGGGCGGCTTCAGCGCCCCGGTGTTCGACGTGCAGGGCCGCATGGTGCTGGCCATGGTGGTGCTGGGCTCGGTGGCGACGCTGGACACCGACTGGGACGGCGTCCCCGCCACCGCCTTGCGCGACGCCGCCCGTCGGCTCAGCGCCGATCTGGGGCACCCCGAACCGACCGTCCGGTCCCACGGCGGATGACGAGCGACGACTACCCGGGGCCCACGCCCCGCACATGGCTGTGGCTGGGCGCTGGGGTCCTGATGGCCCACGTGGCGGTGCTCGGACCGCTGGGCGTGTCCTCCGTGCAGGCCGCGCCGAGCCCGGCCGGCCCCGTACCGGCGACACCGGTGCCCCGCAACGCCGAGCGGACCCCACCCATGGACGTGACGCACGTGCAATGGGCCCCGGCGGAACGCCCGCCCGCGCCGCCCGCGCCGCCAGCGGCGCGCCGGCCCGCCAAGGCGGCGCCCGCACCGGTTGAAGCGCCGTTGCTGATCGCCCAGGCGCCCGCGCCCAAGCCAGCGGCCGCAGCGACCGCTCCGGCGGACACCGCGCCTCCCAGCGACCCGCCCCCCGCCACCGAACTGAACTACGAGGTGTTCGGCCAGGCCAAGGGCTTCGACTACCGCGCCACCGGCACCCTGTCGTGGCGCCGCGAAGGCTCGAACTACCAGGCCCGCATGGAACTGGCCATGCCCCTGCTGGGCAAGCGCGTGCAGACCAGCGAAGGCAGCGTGGGCCCCGACGGCCTGCGCCCCGTGCGCTTCGCCGACAAGCGCAGCAGCGAACGCGCCGCGCATTTCGAGCGCGAGGCCAAACGCATCCGCTTCAGCAACAACGCGCCTGAGGCCGAGTGGCTGCCCGGCGCACAGGACCGCCTGAGCCTGTTCATGCAACTCGCGGGCTTGATGCGCGCCCAGCCACGCCAGAGCGGCGACGTGCTCAGCTTCCAGGTGGCCGGCGTGGGCGATGCGGAGGTGTGGCAATTCGAGGTGGGCGCGCTGGAAACCTTGCGCCTGCCCGCCGGCAACATCGAGGCCCGGCTGCTCAAGCGCGCGCCGCGCAAGCCCCACGACAGCACCGTCGAGGTGTGGCTGGCGCCCGCCCTGGGCCACCTCCCGGTGCGCTTGCGCATCGCCCAGCCGGGGGGCGACGTGGCCGACCAACGGCTGGCCCGTTTGCCCTAGTCAAGGGGCACCCCGGAACCTGTGGCTGGTCAAACGCCACAAGCCTGCTTGAAAAATGTCCCCGGGCCACCACTTGGGGCATGTCCGGCTCCAGTGGGAGCGCGATTTGCCGATATAACGGCACCAGCGCCGATGTATTTGGCGGAAAGGAACACAAGTCCATGCACATGCTGTACGACTCGGAAGCTTTCGCGGTGGTCCACATCCTGGCCAACGCGCCGGCGGAGGGCGAGGCGCCCGTTGACGAAGGGCCGCAGATCCCGCGCCATGGCTTCGAAATCGTGGACAAGCGCTCGGGCAAAGAGGTCTACCTCGATGGCTCCTGGGCCGAGATGTTCCAGGCCCAGATCGTGGAATGGCAGCGCAACAGCCCCTCGCAGGAAGAGGTGGAGAACACGCTGGAGGGCTATGCGTCCCTCGCGCAGAACCCGGTCGTGATGCACTGAACGCACCACACACCCCAACCCCGAAGCCCGGCTACGCCGGGCTTTTTTGTGTCCGCGCGTAACGCCAGCGGAACACCGGTTCGGCCAACACCAGCACCGCCACCAGCCGGCAGACCTGGAAGGCCGTCACCACTGGCGCGCCCAGTTGCAGCACCTTGGCGGTGATGGCCATCTCGGCGATGCCGCCGGGCGAGGTGCCCAGCAGCATGGTCACGGGGTGCAGGCCGGTGAGCCGCGCCATCAACCAGCCGAAACCCGCGCACAGGGCCATCATCGCGAAGGTGGCCACGGCCACCGAACCCAGCCAGCGTGGCGCCGTGTGCGCGAAGGCCGGCGTGAAGCGCACGCCCAGGCTGATGCCGATGAACAACTGCGCCGTGTTCGTGAAGGCCAACGGCAGCGCCGAGAGTTGCACGTCCGCGAGGGTGATCACCATCGTCGCCACCAGCGCGCCCATGAACCAGGGGTTGGCGCGGCCCAGGCGCTGCATGGCCAGCGCGCCCGCCAGGGTGAGCAGGCCCAGCAGCGCCAGGCCACCCCAGCGCACCTCGCGCACCGCCGGGGGCAGCAGGTCCAGCCCGTGCACGCCCGCGGCCTGCAGGGCGAAGGGAATCGTCACGGTGACGAGCAGCACGCGCAGGGTGTGCGCAGCGGCCACCAGGTCGGTGCGCGCGTGCTGGCGCTCGGCGAGCAGGGTCATCTCGGAGGCGCCGCCGATGGCGCCCGCGAAATACGTGGTGGCCATGAGCTGCGCGGACGGCAGGTTCAGGCGCGCCGCGTGCAGGCGCCGCAGGCAGGCCGAGAAGCCCAGCCCCAGCAGCAATGCCCAGGCCACGCCCATCACGATGGCCCACCACAGGCTCGCGACCAGCGCACCCACCTCGGGCGTGAAGTACAGGCCCAGCGCCGCGCCGATCACCCATTGCCCGGCGTTGCGCAGCGGCGCCCAGCTCTCGGTGGGGGCGCCCAGCACCGACACCAGGGCCGTGGCCAGCAGCGGCCCGATCATCCAGGGAATGGGCGTGCCCAGCCAGACGCACAGGCGGGCGGCGGCGCAGGCGAGCAGGAGGGTGAGGGCCGTGCGCGTCCAGGACGCCGGCCCCAAGCGCGACAGGAGAGAGGGCACTCGGGAGAAATCGAACGCGGCGCGCGGGAGGGCGCCGATACGGGGCCGTAGTATCGACGCATGAACCATTCCCTCGCCGCCGCCGGCCTGTTCGCGCTGCTGCTCGCGGCCTGCGCCCAGACACCCCCGAAGGATCTGCCCGCCCTGCTCGCGCGCACCCAACCCACGCCGCTGCTGCTGGTGGGCGAACAGCACGACGCGCCCGAGCACCAGCAATTGCAGCGCGAGCTGGTGCAGGCCCTGGCCGCGCGCGGCGAACTGGCCGCGGTGGTGATGGAGATGGCCGAGGCCGGCCGCGACACCCGCGCCCTGGCGCGCGACGCCAGCGAGGACGCCGTGCGCGAGGCCCTGGCCTGGAACCAGGGCGCGAACTGGCCGTGGCCGAACTACGGGCCGGTGGTGATGGCCGCCGTGCGCGCGGGCGTGCCGGTGTTCGGCGGCAACCTGCCGCGCGCGCGGATGCGTGAGGTCATGGCCGAGGCCAAGTTGGACCGGTCGGTCAGCGCCCAGGCGCTGCAGGGCCAGCGCGCCGCCGTGCGCCAAGGCCACTGCGATCTGCTGCCCGAGAGCCAGATCGCGCCGATGACGCGCATCCAGCTCGCGCGCGACCGCTCGCTGGCCGACACCGCCCTCAAGGCCCTGGCGCCGGGCCGCACGGTGCTGCTGATCGCGGGCAACGGCCACGTACGCACCGACCTGGGCGTGCCCTTGCACCTGCCCGCCGGCCAGGCGCACCGTGTGGTGGTGGCGCGCGCCGGGGAAGCTGGTGCCGACGCCCCCGGCGACGTGGTGTGGCCCACGCCCGCCCTGCCCGCGCGCGACCACTGCGCCGAACTGCGCGAGCGCTTCAAGCGCTGAGACGCTGCGCGTTGCGGGCTCCATCCAGGGTGCCGCGGAACCGGCTTGGCCGGGCCGCAGGCACCGCCTCCTCGAGGGGGTCGCGCGAAGCGCGGCGGGAGTGTTCCCCTACACGCGCTTGATGGCGTCTGCCAGCACCGAGACCATGGTCTCGATGTGCTCGCGCTCCACGATGTAGGGCGGCGCAAAGACCAGGTTGTCCCCCGCGTTGCGCACCAGCACGCCGCGGTGGAAGCAGTCGAGGAAGACGTCGAAGGCGCGCTTGCCCGGCATGCCGGCCTGCGGCGCCAGTTCCACCGCGCAGGCCAGGCCCAGGCTGCGCATGCCGATGACGTTCGGCAGGCCCTTGATGGCGCTGAACATCGCGTCGCTGAGCACCTGACCCATCTGGCCGGCGCGCGCGAAGAGTTGCTCCTTCTGCATCAGCTCCAGCGTGGCGATGGCCGCCGCGCAGGCCACCGGATGACCCGAGTAGGTGTAGCCGTGGAAGAACTCGATCGCGTGGTCCGGCGCGTTGCCGTGCGCGCCCATCATGGCGTCGTAGATGCGCTGGCTGCACACCACGCCGCCCATGGGGATGACGCCGTTGGTGACGCACTTGGCGAAGTTGAGCATGTCGGGCTGCACGCCGTACCAGTCGGCGCCGAAGGCCGTGCCCAGGCGGCCGAAGCCGGTGATGACCTCGTCGAAGATCAGCAGGATGCCGTGCTTGTCGCAGATCTCGCGCAGGCGCTTGAGGTAACCCTTGGGCGGCACGTACCAGCCGGCGCTGCCGGCCACGGGTTCCACGATGACCGCCGCCACGTTGCTCGGGTCGTGCAGCGGCAGGATGCGGTTCTCCAGCTCGAGCAGGATGTCCTCCTCCCACACCGGCTCCTGGTGCTGCACGAAGGCGTGCTTCACCGGATCGTGGATGAAGCGCAGGTGGTCCACGCGCGGCAGCAGGCTGGTGCCGTACACCTTGCGGTTGGCCGGAATGCCGCCCACCGACATGCCGCCGAAGCCCACGCCGTGGTAGCCGCGCTCGCGGCCGATGAAGATATTGCGGTGCCCTTCACCGCGCGCGCGGTGGTAGGCCAGGGCCACCTTCATCGAGGTGTCGGCCGCCTCGCTGCCCGAGTTGCAGAACAGCACCTTGTTCAGGTCGCCCGGCGCCATCGCCGCGATCATCTCGGCCGCGCGAAAGGCCTTGTCGTTGCTCACGCTGAAGGCGGTGGCGTAGTCCAGGGTGTCCAGCTGCCGCTTGATGGCGTCGTTGATGGGCTGGCGGTTGTGGCCCGCGCCCACGCACCACAGACTGGAGATGCCGTCGATGACCTGGCGGCCGTCGTGCGTGGTGAAGTGCATGCCGTCGGCCGCCACGAAGATGCGCGGATCCTTGGCGAAGCTGCGGTTGGGCGTGAAGGGCAACCACTGGTTGTCCATGTTGAAGTCGTTGTAGGCCATGGCGGCGTCTCCTGGGCGGGCAATGATCCGGGCATTCTGGCACCGCGCCCGCCTGTGAGGTGGCACCACTGCGCCACCCCGCGCCGGACCCACTGGCGGCCACCCTGCGACAATCGCGCCGCCATGGAAAACACCTACGTCCTCACCCTGTCCTGCCAGGACCGCCCCGGCATCGTGCACGCCGTCTCCGGTTTCCTGTTCCAGCACGGCGGCAACATCGAGGAAGCGGCCCAGTACAACGACCACGACACCGGGCTGTTCTTCATGCGCGTGCAATTCGCTTGCGCGCAATTGAGCCAGGCCGAGCTGCGCGAGCGCCTGGGCGCCTTCGCCGAGCCCTTCGGCATGCGCTGGGGCCTGCACCCGCTGGCGCAGCCGCTGCGCACCGTGCTCTTCGTGAGCAAGGAAGGCCACTGCCTCAACGACCTGCTGTTCCGCTGGAAGAGCGGCCTGCTGCCACTGGACATCCGCGCCATCGTGAGCAACCACCGCGACTTCTACCAGCTCGCGGCCAGCTACAACGTGCCCTTCCACCACATCCCGGTCACGGCGGCCACCAAGGCACAGGCGGAGGCGAAGCAGCTGGAGATCATCCGCGCCGAAGGTGCCGAACTGGTGGTGCTGGCGCGCTACATGCAGATCCTCTCCAACGAGTTGTGCCGCGAGCTCGCGGGCCGCGCCATCAACATCCACCACAGCTTCCTGCCCAGCTTCAAGGGCGCCAAGCCCTACTACCAGGCGCACGACCGCGGCGTGAAGCTGATCGGCGCCACCGCCCACTACGTGACGGCCGACCTCGACGAGGGCCCCATCATCGAACAGGACGTGGCGCGCGTGGACCACACCGACACGGTCGAAGACCTCACCGCCCTGGGCCGCGACACCGAAAGCCAGGTGCTGGCGCGCGCCGTGAAGTGGCACGGCGAACACCGCGTGCTGCTGAACGGGCACAAGACCGTCGTCTTCAAGTGACGCCATGGCGACCGCCGCGCGCATCCCGCCCATCCAGTGCCTGCTGGCCTTCGAGGCCCTGGCGCGGCTGCGCAGCGTCACGCAGACGGCCGACGAGCTCAACGTCACGCCCAGCGCGGTGAGCCACCGCATCCGCCAGCTCGAGGAAATCCTGGGCACCAAGCTGTTCGGCCGCGCCGATTTCTCGCTCACCACCGACGGCATCGAGTACCTCACGCACGTGCGCGACGGCCTGGGCGCGCTGCAGCGCTTCCCGAGCCAGAAGGCCGCGCCCGGGCGGCGCAAACTGCGCCTGGCCATCACGCCCACCTTCGCGCGTTCGGTGGTGCTACCGCGCCTGAAGCAGTTCAGCGACACCTACCCCGAGATCGACCTCACGCTGCAGGTCAGCATCCCGCTGTTGGACGTGGTGGCCGAGGACGCCGACCTGATGGTGCGCTTCGGCACCGGCCGCTACGCCGACGTGGAGCACCTGCTGCTGGCCAAGGACGAGGTCTCGCCCATGGCCTCCCCGGCCTTCGCGCGCGAGCACGGCCCCTTCGAGGCGCCCGAGGACCTGGAAGGCCTGCCCCTGCTGCGCAGCCCGCTGGAGCCCTGGCGCACCTGGTTCGCCGCCCACGACCTGGACTGGCCCGAACCCGCCGAGGGCTCGCAGTTCAACGACATCGGCCTGATGTGCGACGCCGCCGCCGCCGGCATGGGCGTGGGCCTGCTGCGCTACAAACTGGCCGCGCCCTGGCTGGACAGCGGCGCCCTGGTGCCCCTGTACCCGCGCCGCGTGCCCAGCCCGCACGCGCACTACCTGTGCTGGCGCACGGGCACGATGGAACGCTGGGAGTGCGCGGCGTTCGCGCGCTGGCTGCAGCAGGCCATGGG